>CAIJIT010000178.1 GCA_903820745.1 uncultured Burkholderiales bacterium | reverse complement strand
TGGACCTGCTTGGAGTGTGAGCGTTTGCATGATCGTGATGTGAACGCTGCTCGCAATATCCTGTCAAAGTTCAGAGCCGGCTGCGGACATGCAGCCCCTGCAGAGGGAATCCCCGCCCTTTAGGGCGGGGAGGATGTCAACTGCCTAGTGTCAACCATCAGGCAACCTGAAGCGGTTAAGCTGGCGCAAAGATGCTCAGGAGCGACAAGCGATGAACGAATTTCAATTCCATCTGCCCGACATGACTTGCGGGCATTGCGCCGCAACGGTAACCAAGACGCTGCTCGCGCTTGACTCGGAAGCCCAAGTCCATATCGACCGCCCGGCCCGACAGGTGCAGGTCAGCACCAGCGCGAAGCGCGAAGCGCTGGTGGCGGCTTTGAGTGAAGAGGGTTTCCCGCCAGCGGAATGATCATCCAGGCCGTCGGCCCAGATGATCAGACGCTCAGGCGCGTTTCAGCGCCTCGCTGTCGATCGGCAAGCTGCGCAAGCGCACGCCGGTGGCAGCGAATATCGCGTTGGTGACGGCCGGCGCGATCGGCGGTGTGCCGGGCTCGCCGATGCCGCCGGGCGCTTCCATACTGGGCAGGATATGCACTTCGACTTTGGGCATCTCGTTCATGCGAACGACCGGGTAGTCGTGGAAGTTGCCCTGCTCGACGCGGCCATCCTTGTAGCTGACCTTGCCGTAAAGCGCGGCTGTCAGGCCGAAGCAGATCGCCCCTTCGATCTGGCGCGCGATCGTCAGCGGGTTGACCGTCATGCCGCAGTCGACCGCGGCGGTGACGCGGTGTACGCGGGGTTTGCCATCCTTGGCCACCGAGACTTCCACCACCTGGGCGACATAGCTGCCGAAGCTCTCGGCCACCGCGATGCCGCGCTTGACGCCGGCCGGCAGCGGTTTGCCCCAGCCGGCTTTGGCCGCCGCTGCCACCAGCACCGCCCGGTGACGCGGTTTCTTGCTCAGCATTGCCAAGCGGAACTGCAGCGGGTCGGCCTTGGCGGCATGGGCCAGCTCGTCGATGAAGCTTTCGATGAAGAAGGTATTTTGCGAGCTGCCGACCGAACGCCAGAACCAGACCTGTGGGCCGGGTTCTGCGCGGCCATAGGCGATGCGCTGATTCGGAATGTCGTAGGGGTGGTCGGCCAGACCTTCGACAGCCATGGCGTCAACACCGCTTGCGGGAAGCGCCATGAAGCCACTGCCAGCCATGATCGACGGGGCAGCCACATTGGCGCTGAGCAGCGTGGCCTGGCCCTTGGCGTCGAGCGCCGCGTTGAACTGCACCAGCGCTGCAGGACGGTAATAGCCAGCTGCCATGTCGTCTTCACGGGTGTAGATCAGCTTGACCGGGCTGCCGCTGAGCTTGGACAGTAGCGTCGCGTCGATCGTGAAGTCAGGCGCAAAGCGACGCCCGAAGCCGCCACCGAGCAGCATCGTGTTGACCTTGACCTTGGCCGGCGTGACCTGCGCCACCTGGCTCAGAATGCCTTGCGCCGGACCCTGGCTTTGCGTGCCGGCCCAGATCGTCACGTTGTCACCTTGGACCCAGGCCAGGCAGTTCATCGGCTCCATGCAGGCATGGGCGAGATAGGGCACTTCATAGCTGGCGCTGAGGCGCTGCGCCGCATCGGCCACAGCCGCTTCGCCCTGCTTGAATGCAATGGCGCCGCTGCTGCCAGCCGCTTGGGTGGCGGCCTCTGTCAGCATCGTTGTGACCTTGGCGCTCGACAGCAAATCTGCGCCGAGATCCCATTGCACTGCCAGCGCATCGCGCCCTTTCTTGGCGGCCCAGAAACCATCGGCCAGCACCGCTACGCCGTTCGGTATCGCGATGATTTTTTGCACGCCCTTGATTGCCTTGGCGGCAGCCTCGTCCATCGACTTGAGCTTGGCCTGGGGCGAAGGCGCACGCGCCATCACGGCCACCAGCATGCCATCGACACGGGCATCGATGCCGAACATCGCGCTGCCGTTGACTTTGGCCGGGGTGTCGAGGCGGCGGGTCGGCTTGCCCAGAATCTTGAAGTCTTTTGGCGCTTTCAGCACCGGCTTGGCCGGCAGCGCCAGTTGGCTCGCCGCGGCGACCAGGGCGCCGTAGCTGAGCTTCTTGCCATTGGGCGCAATCACCTGGCTGCGCTCGGTCCGCAGCTGCGCGGCAGGCAGATGCCATTGGGCAGCGGCTGCAGCGACGAGCATTTCGCGCGCTGCCGCCCCCGCCTCACGCAGGGGCGTCCAGAAGGCCCTGATGGTGGTGCTGCCGCCGGTCGCCTGCATGCCGAACATCGGGTTGTTATAGGCTGCATCGGCCGGTGCTTGCTCGACGCTGACCAGTTTCCAGTCGGCATCGAGTTCTTCGGCCACCAGCATCGGCAGCGCGGTCAGCACGCCCTGGCCCATCTCGGCCGAGCCGCTGATGACGGTGATGC
Source organism: uncultured Burkholderiales bacterium (assembly GCA_903820745.1). Classification (GTDB taxonomy): domain Bacteria; phylum Pseudomonadota; class Gammaproteobacteria; order Burkholderiales; family Burkholderiaceae_C; genus Paucibacter_A. Next base: position 57,990 of record CAIJIT010000178.1, on the reverse strand, counting down.
GGTTGTCGGGCGTGATGCGCAGCCATGCGTTCGGTGCGAAGGTATTGGTCTGGGCCTGTACGCGCTTGAGTGACAGCGGCAAGGCAAAGCCGATCAGCAGCGCCGAGCCGGCACTGGACTTCAAGAAATTGCGGCGGGTGGTTTGCAAGCGATCCATTTCAGGCGGCCTTGTGGTTGGCAGTCAGCGAAGCGGCAGCGGCATGGATCGCCTCGCGGATCTGGCCGTACGTGCCGCAGCGGCAGATGTTCCCGCTCATGGCGCTGTCGATGTCAGCATCGCTCGGGGCCTTTTTGGTCGCCAGCAGCGCACAGGCACTCATGATCTGGCCGCTCTGGCAATAGCCGCATTGCGGCACGTCAATCTTGACCCAGGCGGCTTGCACCGCGCTGCCGGTTTTGCTGGCGCCGATGCCCTCGATCGTGGTGACTTTTTTGCCGGCGGCTGCCGACAGCGGTGTCGAGCAGGCGCGAACGGCCTGACCGTCCAGGTGTACGGTGCAAGCGCCGCACAGCGCCATGCCGCAGCCGAACTTGGTGCCGGTCAGTTGCAGGTCTTCGCGCAAGGCCCACAGCAGCGGCATTTCCGGGTCAGCGTCGATTGCGACGGCCTTGCCATTGATGGTCAGATTGATCACGGGGTTCCTTGAATGGGGTTAAGAAGTGACTGCTTTGGGCTTGAATAGCCAATATCGTAGGTCATAGGAAATATTTTGACCTGATCTGTTCAAGCAGTCATCTGTCGGGTGAGGCCATTGGCGCCCATCTGCACCGATAATGCCGCAGTGAAGCAAGCCAGACCGCCGCTGGTGCAAGCATGGAAACATGGCACTGGAGGAAGGTCCGGACTGCATAGAGCAGCGTAGCAGTTAACGGCTGCCCGGCGTGAGCCGAGGATCAGAGCAACAGAGACGAGTCGATCGAACGTGCAAGGCGCAAGCTTTGCGGGACTGGTGGCGCAGCCAACAGGATCGGGTGAAACGGGCAATCTCTACGCGCAGCAACACCAAGTAGGCCAGTATTGATGCGGCTCGCAGAGCTGGCGGGTAGGTGGCACCGAGCCGGGCAGCGATGCCCGGCCAAGAGGAATGGCGGTCACAGGGCCGGCGTCGAAAGACGCAAGCCCTGCACAGAATCCGGCCTATCGGCTTGCTTCACACTAAATTTCAAGGCGTCAGCAAAGCCTCGATCGTCTGTTGCACGGCCAATGCCTCGGCATAGCCGGGCAGGCTGTGCGGCTGACCTTCGATCAGCGCGACCCATTGGTCCAGTTGGTCGGAATGTGCGGCCTGGCGAAGGTCGCCGCTCAATCCCTGCGGCTTGCTGCCACCGCGCTGCTCGAACCGGCTGAACCATTCGCCCAGTTCGATCTCGCCGGCTGCAGCACGCCATAGCATCAGGTTTTGGTCGGCCAACTTGCCGCCGACCCGGCCTGAAATTTGCACCGTGACAGCGCCGATTTGCAGCAAGGCTTGCAAGTCAGTTTCGGCGCTGCGGCCGTCCGTCGGGTAGCTGGCCAGGCTGTGTTTGACGACGGCTGGTCCGAGCACGCGCTGCAGCGCGAAGATGAAATGCGACAGCACTTCGCGGGTGAAGCCACCTTCGATGCGCTCGCTCAGCCAGGTGCCAGCGGCAGCCTGCCAGGGCCTCGGCCAAGCCGCAAACGCCAGTTCCAGCTGGACTTCGCTTAAAGCGCCCAGCGGCATGCTTGAGTTGCTGCCAAAAGCTGCTTGTAGCTGTGCCAAGCCCGGTGCCGAGGCCAAGGCGAAGTTGACCGCAGCGCGAAGATTATCCCGCTCGATACGGGCGATGCAGGCACTTGCGGCGACGAAGTCGACGGTCAAGGGTTTCTCGCAAAACACGGCCAAGCCCGCGTCGAAAGCCAGCTCCGACAAGGTCATGTGCGGAGCCGGCGGCGTGGCGATGTAGAGGCTGTGCAGACCTGCTGTAGCGATCAGGTCGGCAGCACTGTCGGCGGCGCGCAAGTCTGGCCAGGTTTGCAAGGTCTTCGCAATCGCGGCCGGATCGGCGTCCCAGACCGCGACAGCCTGCAAGCGTTGATGGGCAGCCAATCTTGCCAGCATGCGCTGACCCATCACGCCCAGACCGATCACCCCGACATTCAATTGCTCACCCATGCAGCCCCCGGTTCAAATCCGCAGTTTAGGCGCGGCCGCTACACTTCCGCTGGCCCGAGAGGCCCGGCATCTTCGCCGGGTGCAGCAGACCCTGATCCCGACGATGAATCCTGAAGCCAGCAAGTTGTGGCGCGCACCGCGCTGGGCCTTGGCCGTTTTGCTCGCCTGCCTGGGCATGTTGGGCCCTTTTTCGATCGACACTTTTTTGCCGGCCTTTTCCGGCATCGCCGCAGCCCTTGACGCGACGCCAGTGCAGATGCAACAGACGCTGTCGAGCTATCTGCTTGGCTTTGCGGTGATGAATCTGTTTCACGGGGCGCTGTCCGACAGCTTCGGGCGCCGCCCTGTCGTGCTGTGGGGCATGGCGGCGTTCAGCCTTGCGTCGCTCGGTTGCGCGCTCGCCGGCAGCATCGGCCAGTTGGTGTTCTGGCGCACCGTGCAGGGCATGTCGGCCGGGGCGGGCATCGTGGTGTCGCGCGCCATCATCCGCGACATGTTCGACCCTTCTGAAGCGCAGCGGGTGATGTCGCAGGTCACGATTTTCTTCGGTATTGCGCCGGCCGTCGCACCGATGGTCGGAGGATTCTTGTTTGTTCATGCCAACTGGCATTCGATCTTCTGGTTTCTGATGCTGGTCGGCCTCGCCTTGTTTGTTGCCAACTGGCGGCTGCTGCCAGAAACCCTGCACAAGGATTCGGTTCAGCCCTTCAATCTGCGCCATTTGATGCGCGGCTACCGCCGCCTGCTCAGCAGTCGGCGTTTCGTCCCTTTGGCCCTGGCCAGCGGCATCCCGTTCAATGGCCTGTTTCTCTATGTGCTGGCGGCGCCGGTCTTTGTCGGCGAACACCTGCAATTGGCGCCGACGCAGTTTTTCTGGTTTTTCTGCTTTTCGATCGGCGGCATCATGGGCGGCGCCTTTTTGAGCGGCCGTCTGGCCGGCAAGATCAAGCCGAAGCGCCAGATCCGTTATGGCTTCACCATCATGCTGCTGGTGTCGATCCTGAATGTCGGTTTGAATTATTTGCTGCCGCCAAGCCCGTTCTGGGCCTTGCCAGTGATTTCGGCCTTTGCCTTCGGCTGGTCACTGATGGTGCCGGTCGTGACGTTGATGGCGCTGGACGAGGCGCCACTGCGGCGCGGCATGGCGTCTTCCTTGCAATCCTGCATTGGCAGCGCGGCCAACGCATTGGTTGCCGGCGTGATCGTTCCGTTGGTGATGCATTCGACGCTGGCCCTGGCCTGGACTTCGCTGGGCATGATGTGCATCGGCCTGACGGCCTGGCTCTGGGTCAAGCGGCAGATGGCGTGAGTTGCAGCGGCGCCCGCCATCTGTTGGCCCAGGTAAGCTCATCTTCCACTTGCAGACCATATTGCAAGTCCTTATTTTAGAACGATATATACCTTCCTTGACGCTCGAAGGTATGAATCTAAGTGCTTGATTTCATTGAGTTTCTTGCGATTTTTCTTGACCTGGATCGGTTCCGTGATTAAAGTGGCGAAAAGTGCACTTTAGTGGGTTGCTGTGGCGGAATATGTGTTTCAGGGGGCTTCTGCCTTGGCGATGGATGCCAAGGGGCGTCTGGCCGTCCCGACACGCCACCGTGACCTGTTGCAGGGCCTGTGTGCCGGGCAATTGACGGTGACCAAGCACCCGGAAGGTTGCTTGATGCTGTTCCCTCACCCGGCCTGGGAAAATTTTCGTGACCGCATTGCGGCTTTGCCGATGTCGGCTTCCGGATGGAAGCGGATCTTTCTGGGCAATGCGATCGACGTCGAGATCGACGCCTCAGGTCGCGTCTTGATCGCGCCCGAATTGCGCAATGCTGCCGGTCTCCAAAAAGACGTGATGCTGCTCGGCATGGGCAGCCATTTCGAGCTCTGGGATGCAGCGGCCTATGCCTTGCATGAGACGCAGGTGATGCAGTCCGAGTTGCCTGCAGCCCTCAAGGATTTCAGTTTCTGATGGATCTGCCACCCGCTATCGCGCCGCAGTTGCTGCACACCACCGTGCTGCTGGAGGAGGCTGTCCAAGCGTTGCTGACAAGGCCTGATGCGATCTATGTGGACGGCACTTTTGGCCGTGGCGGGCATTCGCGCTTGTTGCTCGAAAAAATGGCCCCGGAAGGGCGATTGGTGGCAATCGATCGCGACCTGGATGCCATCGCTGCGGCCATCGAGGGCGATGCAAAAATCTCTGACCCGCGGTTTTCGATTGTCCATTCGCCCTTTGCCGATATGAAGTCTCGCCTGGCCCGGCTTGGCATCACCCAGGTGCAGGGCGTGTTGCTGGATTTGGGCGTTTCGAGCCCGCAAATTGACAACCCGGAGCGCGGTTTCAGTTTTCGATTCAGCGCACCGCTGGACATGCGCATGGACCGCAGTCGTGGCGAGAGCGCTGCAGATTTTCTGGCGCGCGCCGATGAGCGTCAAATTGCCGAGGTGATCAAGGACTATGGAGAAGAACGGTTTGCTGTTCAGATTGCAAAAGCGCTTGTTGCTCGCCGCGCAGAGGGGAAGCCGGTTCGAAGCACGGACGAACTCTCCGACCTCGTGGCTCGTGCGGTCAAGACCCGGGAGCCGGGCCAGAACCCCGCAACGCGCACATTTCAAGCTCTTCGGATTCACGTCAATGCCGAACTTGAAGAACTCGAGCAGGGACTGAACGCCGCATTGAACCTGTTGGCGCCGGGTGGGCGCATGGCGGTCATCAGCTTCCATTCGCTCGAAGACCGCATCGTCAAGACCTTCATCGCGGCACATAGCAAGCAACTCGTCGATCGGCGCGCCTTGTTTGCCGAGCCCAAGCCGCTGGCGCTGCGCGCTGTGGCGCGAATCAAGCCCAGTGACGCCGAGGTACGCGCCAACCCGCGTTCGCGTTCGGCGATTCTGCGTGTGGCCGAGCGCACCGAAGCGACGTTGCCGCTCGAGCACCAAAAACGTCGACGGGCGGAATGAGCGATGGCGCGCCTGAACATGCTGTTGTTGTTCCTCGTGCTGGGCAGCGGGCTGTTGCTGGTTCGCAATGCCTATGAGGCGCGCCGGCTGTTCACCGCGCTCGACCGTGCGCATACCGAGGCGCAGCGCCTGGAGGCCGACAGCCAGCGCTTGCAAGCCGAACGCCACGCTCAGGCGACCAACATCCGCGTCGAGCAAGTGGCGCGCCAGCGTCTGCAAATGAAAACGATCACACCGGCTCTGCGCCAATCCGCTGACGATCGCGCAGCTTCCGCCTCGGGAGCCAAGCGATGAAATGGCTGCGCAGGTTCAGCAAGTCGGTGCAAGGCAAGCCCGGTGCAAGGCAGTCAGCGAAGAGCCCCAAGGCGGTCAAGCAGGTCGCAGCGACCCATGGTACGCGCGGCGTCAGCTATTCCACCAGCCCCTTGCTGGCTTCGAAGACGCCGCCTTGGCGCTCGCATTTTCTGGTGGCGCTGGTTGGTCTGGCGTTTGCCGGTCTGCTCGGCCGCGCGCTCTATGTCCAGGTGATTGCCACCGGCTTTTATCAAAAGCAGGGAGAGGCCCGCTTTGTGCACACGATCGATCTGCCAGCCAGCCGCGGCCGCATCAACGATCGCAATGGTCAGGTGCTCGCGGCCAGCGTTGCCGTGCCGTCAATCTGGGCGATCCCCAAGGAAGTCGACGCCGACCCTGAAAAGCGGCTCGCGCTGGGAAGAATTTTAGGTTGGAGCCCGGCCGAACTTGAGCATCGGCTGGACCCGGCCTCAAAATTCGCCTGGCTGCGACGCCAGGCTGACGATGCCACTGCCTCCAAGATCAAGGCCCTCGGGTTGAAAGGTGTATTCCAGGATCGGGAATACAAGCGCAAATATCCGGAAGGCGAAGCCGCCGCCCATGTGGTCGGTTTCACCAATGTCGAAGAGCGGGGCCAGGAAGGCATCGAGTTGGCGTTCCAGAAAGACCTGCAGGGCCGCGGTGGCTCGCGCTCGGTGGTGCGCGACCGCCTGGGCCGGGTCGTCGAGGACATCGGCGAAGCCGTCCCGGCGATGAATGGCCATGACATCGAACTGTCGGTTGATTCCAAGGTTCAGTTCTTCGCCTATCAGCGCATCCGCGATGCGGTGGCTGATCACAACGCCAAGGCTGGTAGTGTGGTCGTTCTCGACGTGCAGACCGGTGAAGTCCTCGCGCTCGCCAATTACCCGAGTTATGACCCGGGAGACCGCAGGAATCTCAGCGGCGCGCAGTTGCGCAACCGCGCGTTGACCGACATTTTCGAGCCAGGGTCGACGATGAAGCCATTCATCGTCGGTCTGGCGCTCGAGACCGGCCGCGTCACGCCTGAAACGGTGATCAACACCTCGCCGCGCAGCATTGTCATCAGCGGTTGGTCACCGACGGATGCGCATCCCCATGGCGATCTGAGCGTGACCCAGGTGATCCAGAAATCGAGCAATGTCGGCATCGTCAAGATCGCGATGAGCATGCCGGCCCGCGAGATGCACGAGACCTATACCGCCATCGGCCTTGGTCAGCGTCCGCAGATCGACTTCCCTGGCGCAATCAGCGGCAAGCTTCGGCCTTACAAGAGCTGGCGGCCGATCGAACAGGCGACGATGGCCTTTGGCTACGGCGTGTCGGCCTCCTTGTTCCAGTTGGCGCAAGCCTATACGGTGTTTGCCCGCGACGGCGAAATCATCCCGGTGACGATGATGCGCAAGCCGCCGGGTGAAATGGTTCACGGCATCAAGGTTTTCTCACCGAAGACCGCGCTGCAGTTGCGTGAAATGCTGCAAATGGCCGCAGGCCCGGGGGGCACTGCGCCGCAAGCACAGGTCAGCGGCTACAGCGTCGGCGGCAAGTCGGGCACGGCGCAAAAGCAGGAAGGCAAGGGGTATGCAGACCACAAATACCGCTCCTGGTTCGTTGGCATCGCGCCGATCAACAAGCCGCGCATCATCGTCGCGGTGATGGTCGACGAGCCCACGACCGGTGGTCATTTTGGCGGCGAGGTCGCAGGCCCGGTGTTCAGTCAGGTGGTCGCGCAAAGCCTGCGTCTGCTGGGTGTGCCGCCTGATCTGGATGTCAAGTCGCAGATCGTCGCGAACCAGAAGCTGCAAGCGGTCGAAGAGAGCTTCTGAGTCATGGCCAACCGACTCCAATCTCCCGAGGCTGCAGCAAACTGGTTGCACCATATGGGATGCGGCCGCTTGCAGACCGACAGTCGATTGGTCCAAACCGGTGATGCTTTCATCGCCTGGCCCGGTCATGCCAGCGACGGCCGCAAGTTCGTGCCTGCAGCCTTGGCCGCAGGTGCTGCCGCCTGCCTGGTCGAAGCCGAGGGCGTCGAAGGATTTGGATTTCCTGCTGCACAGACCGCCTCGCTGACCGGCTTGAAAGCGCTAGCCGGGCGGGTCGCCTCGGCTTATTATGAGATGCCCTCCAAAGCGCTCTCGGTGCTGGCCGTGACCGGCACCAATGGCAAGACCTCCTGTGCCTGGTGGATCGCGCAGGCCTTGGCGCTGCTGGGTCGACGCTGCGGCGTCATCGGCACGCTCGGGATTGGCGAGCCGCCAAGCCTGGATCAGCCGGCAAGGATTGAGGAAACCGGCCTGACCACGCCCGACCCGGTGAAATTGCAATCGGCCTTGCGCTCGATGGCCGATCAGGGCTTCAAGGCCTGCGTGATCGAAGCCTCGTCGATCGGCCTGACTGAGCAGCGACTGGCAGGACTTTCGCCGAGTGTGGCGCTGTTCACCAACTTCAGTCAAGACCATCTCGACTATCACCGCGGGATGGATGCCTATTGGTCGGCCAAGCGCGAGTTGTTTGACTTCGACGGGTTGCAAGCTGCCGTGATCAACCTCGATGACGCCAAAGGTGCCGAACTGGCGGCGGAACTGGCAGGGCGTCTCGAAGTCTGGACCTATGGGTTGGAAGCGCCAGCGCGTTTGAACGCGCACTCGCTGCATTACCGCGCCGGCGGCATCGCTTTCACCTTGCAGGAGCAGGGCGCCTTGCCGGTCTTGATCGAAACTGGCTTGATCGGTGAATTCAATGTGGCCAATCTGCTCGCTGTCATCGGGGGCTTGCGTGCGCTTGGGCAAACGCTGGCTTCAATCGCTGCAGTGATCGGCCGGGTCACGCCGGTGCCGGGGCGGATGCAGCGAGTCGGTAACGGCCGGGACCTGCCGGAAGTCGTCGTCGATTATGCCCATACGCCTGACGCGCTTGAAAAAGCGCTCAAGGCCTTGAAACCGCTGACGGCGGCGCGCGGCGGTGATCTGCATTGTCTGTTTGGCTGCGGCGGTAACCGCGACCAGGCCAAAAGGCCGTTGATGGGTGCGGTTGCGGCCCGACTGGCTGACCGGGTCACCATCACCAGCGACAACCCGCGTCACGAAGATCCGGCAGCAATCATCACGGCGATTGCTGCCGGCCTGCCTTTTGCATCGAATTTTTCGGCCGAGCCCGATCGGCGCGCCGCGATTTTGCATGCCGTACTCGGCGCCGATCGGCGCGATGTACTGTTGCTGGCTGGCAAGGGCCATGAGGATTACCAGGAATCGGCCGGCTTGCGCAGGCATTTTTCCGACCTCGAAGAAGCCCGCCAGGCGCTGCTGTCGAGGGCCGGGCTATGACGACGATGATGACGCTGGCGCAAGCCCATCAACTGCTGTTGCCCGCATTGCCAACTGCGACCTTGGTCGGTGATGGCGGCATCGAGATCATCCGTGTACACAGCGACACGCGCAGTCTGCAGTCTGGTGACCTGTTCATCGCCTTGCGCGGCGAGCGCTTTGACGCTCACGATTTTTTGCCACAGGCAGCCGCATCGGGAGCCGTCGCAGCGCTGGCCGAGCACGGTCTGGCCGAGACCGGGCTGCCCGGTATTTTGGTGCCCGATGTGAAGGTCGCCCTGGGTCTGCTGGCCGCTGCCTGGCGCCGCCGCTTCGATCTGCCTCTGATCGCAGTGACCGGCAGCAATGGCAAGACGACGGTGACCCAGATGATCGCCAGCATCCTGTTTGAGTGGCAGGGCCACCATGCGTTGGCCACGGCAGGCAATTTCAACAACGACATCGGTGTGCCCCTGACCTTGCTGCGCTTGCGCCAGGACGGGACGCTGCAGCACCGCGTTGCGGTGCTCGAGCTCGGCATGAACCATCCCGGCGAGATCGCGCCGCTGGCAGCGATGGTGGCGCCAACAGTCGCTTTGGTGAACAACGCGCAGCGCGAACATCAGGAGTTCTTGCAGACGGTTGAGGCTGCAGCGCGCGAGAACGGTGCGGTGATTGAAGCGCTCGGTCCGCAAGGTGTCGCGGTCTTCCCTGCCGAAGATTCCTGCGCGCCGATCTGGCAGCAACTGGCGGGACCGCGCAATGTCATCAGCTTCGGGCTGCAGGGGCCAGCCGATGTGCAAGGCAATGCAAGCTGGTCAGCCGCTGGCCATTGGGATCTGCAATTGCAGTCGCCCGCAGGCACTGCACGGTTGCTGCTCAAAGTTGCAGGTCAGCACAATGTCCGCAACGCCTTGGCGGCAGCGGCTTGCGCCATGGCTGCGGGCGCAACGCTGGCTGCGGTCGTCGCGGGCCTTGAGCAGTTTCAGCCGGTCAAGGGCCGCTCGCAACTGCAGACCTTGGTGCGGGATGGTCAGCCGGTCAGCGTGATCGATGACAGCTACAACGCCAACCCCGACAGTGTCCGCGCTGCGATCGACCTGCTCGCCGGGCTGCCGGGCCGATCCTGGCTGGTACTCGGTGACATGGGTGAAGTCGGCGACCAGGGGCCGGCATTCCACACTGAAGTTGGTGCTTATGCACTAGCGCGTGGACTGGCAGAGCTGTGGACCGCCGGCCGTGCGGCCGCCGCTGCTGCCGCAGCTTTTGGCGGCAAAGCCAGACATTTCGAAAATGCCGCCGCGTTGACCGCGGCTTTGTCTGATGCGCCGAAAGTGCGCAATATCTTGATCAAGGGGTCCCGATTCATGCGGATGGAACAAGTCGTCGCCGCTTTGCAGAACGAGTCGGTCGGAGCACAACATGCTGCTTAGCCTGGCTCAATGGCTGCAGGCCCACTACCCTGAGATGGGATTCCTGCGGGTCTTCCAGTACATCACCTTCCGTGCGGTGATGGCGGCGATGACCGCCTTGTTGATCGGGCTGGCCTTCGGCCCCTGGGTGATCAGGCGCTTGACCGAAATGAAGATCGGCCAGCCGATTCGCCAATATGGTGTCGAGCAGCATCTTTCCAAAAATGGCACGCCGACGATGGGCGGGGTGCTGATCCTGATCGGTATTGGCGTGTCGACCCTGCTCTGGTTCGATTGGAACAATCGCTTTGTCTGGATCGTGATGCTGGTGACGATGGGCTTCGGCGCGATCGGCTGGGTCGACGATTGGCGCAAGGTGGTCGACAAGAATCCTGAAGGCATGCGCAGCCGCGAGAAGTTCTTCTGGCAGTCGCTGATCGGTCTGATCGCAGCGCTCTATCTGGCCTTCAGCGTCTCGGAGACATCGATCGTTGGCGTTCTTCAATTGTTCACGCGCTGGGTCACCAGTGGTTTTTCGACCGACCTGCCACCCAAAGCGGGCCTGCTTTTGCCCTTCTTCAAGACGGTCAGCTATCCGCTGGGGGTTTTCGGCTTTATCGCCCTGTCCTACTTCGTTATCGTCGGAACCAGCAACGCGGTCAATTTCACCGACGGCCTCGATGGCTTGGCGATCATGCCGGTGGTGCTGGTCGGGTCGGCCCTGGGCCTTTTCGCCTATGTGACCGGCTCGTCGGTGTTCTCCAAGTACCTGTTGCTACCCTATATCCCCGGAGCAGGAGAACTGCTTATTTTCTGCGCCGCGATGGCCGGAGCCGGCCTGGCATTTCTCTGGTTCAACACCCACCCGGCCCAGGTCTTCATGGGCGATGTCGGCGCGCTGTCGCTCGGCGGCGCCCTCGGCACCTTAGCCGTCATCACGCGCCAGGAAATTGTGCTGGGCATCATGGGCGGCGTGTTCGTCGCCGAGGTGATGTCGGTGATCATCCAGGTCAGTTGGTTCAAGTTCACGAAAAAGAGATACGGCGCCGGCCGCCGCATCTTCAAGATGGCGCCCTTGCACCATCATTTTGAAAAATCAGGCTGGCTGGAATCGCAGGTTGTCGTGCGTTTCTGGATCATCACGATGCTCCTGTGTCTGGTTGGTCTGGCCAGCTTGAAGCTACGTTGACGCGATGAAGAACCTGCATGGACTCAAGGTGCTGGTGCTGGGGCTGGGTGACTCCGGCCTGGCCATGGCTGCCTGGGTCCAGCGCTGTGGCGGGCAAACGCGGGTCTGGGACTCGCGCGAGCAGCCGCCCCAACTCGAGCGCCTTCGCCAGGAACTGCCCGAGGTGGGTTTCTTCAGCGGTTTGCTGGATGCGCAAGCGTTGGACGGAGTGCAATTGCTGCTGAAGAGCCCGGGCCTGGCCCCGCATGACCCGCGCATCGCAGCCCTGCTTGGCTCGGCCAGGCAGCAGGGCTTGGCGGTGCAGGGGGAACTCGATCTCTTCGCACAGGCGCTGGCCGATCTGAAGCAGGAGCGGGGCTATGCGCCGCAAATGCTGGCCATCACCGGGACCAACGGCAAGACCACGACGACCTGCATGACCGCCTTGTTGGTCGAACGCGCCGGGCGGCGTGTCGCGATGGCCGGTAATGTCGGGCCCAGCATGTTGACGGCGCTGTCTGCGGCGCTCGATCTGGAGCCGCTGGCGGTCGCAGCGCCCGAAAAGGCGATCGTCGAGGCTGAGTTGACCACGCTCGAGCAGGTCGACGCGATGCTCGATGAAGCGCCGCTACCCATCAAGCCGCCCTTGCCCAAAGGGCCTTCGTTCTTGTACCTGCCCGAGGTCTGGGTGCTCGAGTTGTCGAGCTTCCAACTCGACGGCGTGCAGGGTTTCGAGGCCAGTGCGGCTGCATTGTTGAACCTGACCGAGGATCATCTCGACTGGCATGGCGACATGCCCGCCTACATCAAGGCCAAGGCAAGAATTTTTGGTGAGCAGGCCATCATCGTGGTCAATCGTGACGACCCAAGGGTCGAGGCGCTGGTGCCGGCGCCGCTGCTGGTCAAACCGTTGCGGGGTCGCCCCAAGCTGGTGGGACGACAAGTGGTTCGATTCGGACTCAACAATCCGCAGCATCCGGGTGACTTCGGCTTGGTTCAGGAAGGCGGCATGTCGTGGCTGGTGCGTGCGCGTGAAGCCGACGAGACTTTCAAGCGCAAACAGGATGAGCCCGAGGACCTATCGCTGCAACGCCTGATGCCAGCCGATGCATTGCGGGTGCGCGGCCGCCATAACTCGGCCAATGCGCTCGCCGCGTTGGCATTGGCGACAGCCGCCGGTTGTGCGCTGGCGCCGATGCTGCATGCCTTGCGGGAATACCGGGGCGAACCGCACCGGGTTGAGCATATCGGCACGATCAACGGTATCGATTTCTACGACGACTCCAAGGGCACCAATGTCGGCGCGACCGTCGCTGCGATCAGCGGTCTGGGGCTGGACCGTGCGCCGGCCAGGCTGCTGCTGATACTCGGCGGCGATGGCAAGGGCCAGGACTTCAGTCCCTTGGCGGATCCAGTGGCCCGCCATGCCAGGGCAGTCGCGCTGATCGGGCGCGACGCAAAGCAGATCGCTGCAGCACTGAGCGACAGCCATGTGCTGCTGGAATTCCTCCCGTCGATTGAAGCAGCCACCGAATGGTGCGTGGCGCAAGCGCATAGCGGTGACTCGGTGTTGCTGAGCCCGGCCTGCGCCAGTCTCGACATGTTCCGCAACTATGAACATCGCGCCGAAGTCTTTGTCGCAGCGGTGCAGTCGCTGGCGCAGGAACAGGGAATCGCCGCATGAACGCCATGCCTTCCATCAGGGAGCTGTCCTCGCGACTGAAAGCGCGCTGGTCAGGTGCTCCGGCGGGAGATGTCCCGGTGCGCGACTGGGTCAATGTCGGCGCCGGTCAGCCGACCAAGTTGGCAGGTTTTGACCAGACCCTGGTCTGGGTCGTGCTCGCTTTGCTGGGCCTGGGCTTTTTGATGGTCTATTCGGCTTCGATCGCGATGCCCGACAACCCCAAGTTCAGCCACTACCTGCCAACCCATTTCCTTTTGCGTCATGCGATTTCGATCCTGTTGTCGCTGCTGGTGGCGCTGACCGTCATGCAGTTGCCCGTGGCCTACTGGGAACGGGCCGCGCCATGGTTGTTCGTGGTCTCGCTGGCGCTGCTGGTCATCGTGCTGGTTCCCTTTGTCGGCAAGGGTGTCAACGGCGCGCGCCGCTGGTTACCGCTGGGCTTGATCAACTTCCAGCCTTCCGAATTGGCCAAGCTGGCGATCGCGATGTATGCCGCCAGCTATATGGTGCGCAAGATGGAGGCCAGGGAGAACTTCATCCAGGCCGTCTGGCCGATGGCCGCTGCGTTGGCGGTCGTTGGTGTGCTGTTGCTGGCCGAACCGGATATGGGCGCCTTCATGGTGATCGCGGCGATAGCGATGGGCATTCTGTTTCTCGGCGGTGTCAACGGCCGCATGATCGCCTTGATCGTTGCGGTGCTGGTCGGTGCCTTTGTGCTGATGATCACCTTCAGCGACTTCCGCCGTGAACGCATCTTCGCCTACCTGAATCCCTGGGACGAAAAATACGCCCAGGGAAAGGCCTACCAGTTGACCCATTCATTGATTGCCTTCGGGCGCGGTGAGTGGACCGGCCAGGGATTGGGGTCGAGTGTCGAGAAGCTGCATTACCTTCCCGAAGCGCATACCGATTTCCTGCTCGCCGTGATTGGCGAAGAGCTCGGCTTTGTCGGCGTCGCGATCGTCATCTGTGCCTTTTTCTGGATTTCGCGTCGCCTCTTCCACATCGGCCGCCAGGCAATCGCCTTGGACCGGATTTTCGCCGGCCTGTATGCGCAGGGCATCGGCATCTGGATGGGCGGCCAGGCGTTCATCAATATGGGTGTGAACCTCGGCGCGCTGCCGACCAAAGGCCTGACCCTGCCTTTGATGAGCTTTGGCGGCTCGGCCATCCTGATGAACTGCGTCGCCCTCGCCATCGTCCTCCGTATTGACATTGAAAACCGCCAACTCATGCGAGGAGGCCGAGCATGAGCGGCTTGCAGCGCAGCGAAAAGCCGGCAAGGCAGCCAGAGCTGTCTTGCATGGCGGTTTGGGCGCAGCCAAAACCGGCAATTGATGCGCGGAGGCAGCGCCTGAGCGGCTTGCCATTGATGCGAGGAGGCCGCGCATGACCCGCCACCTCGTCATCATGGCTGCGGGTACGGGCGGTCACATCATTCCGGGTCTGGCCGTCGCCGAGGAAATCATGCGGCGCGGTTGGACTGTCAGCTGGCTCGGTACCGAGCATGGCATGGAGAACAAGCTGGTGCCGCCGACTGGACTGCCGCTCGATCGGCTGGCATTTGCCGGCTTGCGTGGCAAGGGCTTCAAGCATGCCTTCTTCGGTCTCTTCAAGTTGATCCAGGCTTTCGTCCAAAGCCGGCAGGTTTTGAGCACGCGCCGCGCCGATGCGGTGCTGGGTATGGGCGGCTATGTCTGCTTGCCCGGCGGGCTGATGGCCTGGCTGATGCGCAGGCCGCTGCTGCTGGTCAACGCCGATGCGGCGATGCTGCTGAGCAACCAGTCTTTGAAACCGTTTGCGCGCCGCATTGCCTTCGGCTTTGACGGCGCTGCTGCGGCATCGACGCGCAAGGCCGTGGTCACAGGCAACCCAGTGCGTGCCGAGATCGAGGAAATGGCGCCGCCAGCACAACGCTTTGCCGGCCGCAGCGGGCCCTTGAAGCTGCTCGTCGTCGGCGGCTCGCTCGGTGCGCGGGTGCTGAATCAGACGCTGCCTCAAGCGCTGGCTTTATGGCCTCAAGACCAGCGGCCGCTGGTCGTCCATCAGACCGGACAGGCCAACTTCGCTACCGTGCAAGCGGCCTATAAAGACGCCGCGGTCGAGGGCGATTTGCGGCCCTTCATCGACGATATGGCGACCGCGTTGGCTCAGGCCGATCTGGTGATTTGTCGGGCCGGCGCGGTGACGGTCAGCGAGCTTTGCGCTGCCGGACTACCTTCGCTGCTGGTGCCGCTGGTGCTCAGCACCACTTCGCACCAACGCGACAACGCCCGTTTCATGGCCCAGCATGGTGCAGCCGTCGATCTGCCGCAAGATCAGTTGACAGCCCAACATCTGCATCAATTGCTTTGCAGTCTTGACCGCGCTGCCTTGTTGAGCATGGCCGAAAAAGCCCGCGGCCTGGCGCGGCCGCGCGCCGCCAGTCGGGTGGCGGATGAGATTGAAGCGATGGTGCGGTCATGAAACACGCTGTCAAGAAGATCCATTTCGTCGGAGTCGGCGGCGCCGGCATGAGCGGCATTGCCGAGATCCTGCACAACCTTGGCTACCAGGTCTCGGGATCGGATCAGGCCGAAAGTGCAGCCACGCAGCGCCTGGCCGGCCTGGGCCTGAAGATCGCGATCGGCCATGACGCCGCCCATGTCGCCGGGGCGCAAGCGGTGGTGACTTCTACCGCGGTCAAGGGCGACAACCCGGAGGTGATCGCGGCGCGAGCCAGACGTATTCCGGTCGTGCCGCGCGCGGTGATGTTGGCCGAATTGATGCGTCTGAAAAAGGGCATCGCGATTGCCGGAACCCATGGCAAGACCACGACGACCTCGCTGGTCACCTCGGTGCTGGCCGAGGCCGGTGTCGATCCGACATTCGTCATCGGCGGCAAGCTGATGCGGGCCGGCGCCAATTCGGCGCTCGGTTCAGGCGAATACATCGTCGTCGAGGCCGATGAATCTGACGCGTCCTTCCTGAATTTGCTGCCGATGCTGGCCGTGGTTACCAATATCGACGCCGACCATATGGAAACCTATGGCCATGACTTCGCGAGGTTGAAAGCGGCTTTTGTTGAATTCCTGCATCGCATGCCCTTCTATGGCGCGGCCGTTCTGTGTGGCGACGATGCCGGCGTGCGCTCGATCATTCCGCTGCTGTCGCGTCCTGTCATCAGCTATGGGCTGGGCCCGGAAAATCAGGTCCGCGCGGTTGACCTGCAGGCCTTGCCCGGCGGACAGATGCGTTTCACCGTGCTGCGCAATTACGGTCAGCCCGAGCAAAAGTTCCCGGAGTTGAAGGTGACCTTGAATCTGCCCGGTGTGCACAATGTGCTGAACGCCTTGGCGGCGATCGCGGTGGCCACCGAGCTTGAGTTGCCCGACGCACCGATCGTCGCCGCGCTGGAGAAATTCGCCGGTGTCGGCAGGCGCTTCCAGAGTTTCGGTGATCTGCCTGCAACCGGTGGCGGCAGCTTCACGCTGATCGATGATTACGGACACCACCCGGTCGAGATGGCCGCCGTACTTGCGGCAGCGCGTGGGGCTTTCCCGGGGCGGCGCATTGTGCTGGCTTTTCAACCGCACCGTTACACCCGCACTCGCGACTGTTTCGAGGATTTTGTTCGCGTCATGTCGACTGCCGACATGGTGTTGCTGACCGAGGTCTACCCGGCCGGCGAAGCGGCGATCGTCGCTGCCGATGGCCGCTCGCTGGTCCGAGCCTTGCGGGTGGCCGGCTTGGTCGAACCCTTGTTCGTCGATGCCGTGACGGCAATGCCGCAGGCGATCGCCGCGCAGGCGCGCGCCGGAGACGTAGTGATCGTGATGGGCGCCGGTTCGATCGGTGCCGTGCCTGGCCTGACTGTTCAACTGCTGAAGGACGTCCAGCCATGAACCTGGATTTTTCAATCGATCCGCAATCCCTCGGCAAAGTGGCCGTCTTGATGGGTGGCAGTTCGGCCGAACGCGAGGTCTCGCTGCTGTCGGGCGCGGGCGTGCTGCAGGCCTTGCGATCTTCTGGCGTCGACGCGCATGCTTTCGACCCGGCCGCACAACCGCTGCATCTGCTCAAGCAGCAAGGCTTTGCCCGCTGCTTCATCGCCCTGCATGGGCGGCATGGCGAAGACGGTACCGTGCAGGGCGCGCTTGAATTGCTCGGCATTCCCTACACCGGTTCGGGCGTAATGGCTTCGAGCGTGGCGATCGACAAGATCACCACCAAGCGGCTCTGGCGCGCCGATGGGCTCAGCACGCCGCACTGGCTGAGCCTCGACCGCGACTGCTTGTCCACCCGGGTGGTCGAAGCGGCGATGGCCGAACTGGGTCTGCCATTGTTCGTCAAGCCGCCGCATGAAGGTTCGAGCATCGGCATCTCCAAGGTGTCGAACAGCAGCGAAATGCAGGCGGCGTTAACCAGCGCTGCACAATTCGACCGCAGCCTGCTGTGCGAGGAGTTCATCGACGGCCCCGAACTGACCTGCCCGGTGCTTGGAGAAGGCGCAGATGCTATCGCGCTGCCGGTCATCCGGATCGAGGCCGAAGGTGGCAATTACGACTACCAGAACAAGTACTTCACCGACACGACGCGCTACCTGCTCGGCGCGCTCAGCGCCGAGCAGGAACTTGAAATTCAGGCGCTGGTGCTGGCGGCTTACCGCTCGCTCGGCTGCCGCGGTTGGGGGCGTGCCGATCTGATGCTGCGCAACAGCGATGGCAAGCCATTTTTGCTGGAGATGAACACCTCGCCGGGCATGACTTCGCATTCGCTGGTGCCGATGTCGGCCAAGGCCGCCGGCATTTCCTATGAGCAGCTCTGCCTGTGGCTGATTGCCCAGGCGAAGCTGGATAGCCTGCCAACCACCGCCTGACCATGCCAGCCGCCCCGATCGCCAACCCGCTGCCACCCGACATCCGCCTGATGAACGCGGTGTCAGCCCTGCTGTTGGCTGGTCTGCTGCTACTGTCGGCCGGGTTGTTGTTGCGCTGGGTCGCGCGCTTGCCAGCCTTTGGAATCCGCGCGATCGTCGTCGAAGGCGACGTGACACGCAACAGCATCGCCTCATTGCGGGCCAATGCGCTGCCGAAGTTGTCGGGGTCCTTCCTCAGCATGAATCTGCAAAACGGGCGGCATGCTTTCGAGGCGGTTCCCTGGGTTCGCCGGGCCACGCTGCAGCGGGTCTGGCCCAATCGTCTGCGGGTCAAGCTTGAAGAGCATCAGCCGGCAGCCTATTGGGAAGCGGTGGGCGTCAATGTGCAGAGCGGTGCCAGCGCCGAGATGCTGTTGGTGAACAGCTTCGGTGAACTGTTTCAGGCCAATCTGGGCGATGTCGAGGATGAGAAGCTGCCTATCTTGGCCGGGCCGAACGGAAAATCGGCCGCACTCTTGCAAATGTGGTCGCGTCTGCAGCGTCTGGCGGCGCCCCTTGACCAACATATCGATCGCCTCGATCTGTCCGGCCGCGGTTCCTGGCGCTCGACGCTCGAGAATGGTGCGGTGATTGAAATCGGGCGTGGCAGCGATGATGAAGTAATTGCGCGCTTTGGGC
Organism: uncultured Burkholderiales bacterium; assembly: GCA_903820745.1. Classification (GTDB taxonomy): domain Bacteria; phylum Pseudomonadota; class Gammaproteobacteria; order Burkholderiales; family Burkholderiaceae_C; genus Paucibacter_A. Next base: position 39,480 of record CAIJIT010000178.1, on the reverse strand, counting down.
AATTCATGCGCACGCATCAACAAATCACTTCGCGTTACAAAACTCAGGTGTTGTCCGCAGATCTGCGTCACGGCGACGGGTATGCGGTGCGGTTGCGTGGAATATCGACGACACCGAATCAGGGTAAACCCTGATTGGCTGGCGCAAGAAACTAAGGAAGAGAAAATCATGGCCAAAGAATACAAGGATCTTGTCGTAGGTCTCGATATTGGCACTGCCAAGATCATGGCTGTGGTCGCCGAGGTCCTGGGCAATGGCGAGTTACGCATCGCCGGTCTCGGCGTGGCGCAATCAAATGGCCTCAAGCGCGGTGTGGTCGTGAATATCGACGCCACCGTGCAATCGATTCAGCAGGCCTTGAAAGAGGCCGAAATGATGGCTGACTGCAAGATCAGCCGGGTTTTCACAGGTATTACCGGCAGCCATATACGCGGGCAGAACTCAACCGGTATGGTGATCGTGCGCGACAAGGAGGTCACGCCGGTCGATGTGGCCAGGGTGGTGGAGACCGCCAAGGCGATCAATATCCCGAACGACCAGCGTCTGCTGCTGGTCGAGCCGCAGGAATTCGTCATCGACGGCCATGAGGTGAAGGAGCCGATCGGCATGAGCGGCGGCCGACTCGAGGTCAAGGTGCATATCGTCACCGGCGCCCAGAGCGCGGCCGAGAACAACGTCAAATGCGTGCGCCGTTGCGGCCTCGAGGTCGATCAGCTGGTACTCAACCCGAGCGCCTCAAGCCTGGCGGTGCTGACCAACGACGAGCGTGATCTCGGTGTGGCGCTGGTCGACATCGGCGCCGGTACCACCGATGTGGCGATTTTCACCGGAGGGTCGATTCGCCATACCGCAGTGATTCCCATCGCCGGTGACTTGATCACCAGCGACATTGCGATGGCCTTGCGCACGCCGACCAAGGACGCTGAGGAAATCAAGGTTGAATATGGTGTGGCCAAGCAGTTGCTGGCCGATCCGGCCGATCAGGTCGAAGTCCCGGGCTTGGGTGACAGGGCGCCGCGGATGCTGTCCAAACAGGCGCTGGCGGGGGTGATCGAGCCGCGGGTCGAAGAAATATTTGCGCTGGTGCACCAGGTCATCAGGGAAAGCGGCTACGAGGAATTGTTGTCCTCGGGGATTGTCCTGACCGGCGGTTCGGCGGTGATGCCGGGCATGGTCGAGTTGGCGGAGGACATATTTCTGAAACCCGTTCGTCGTGGTAATCCCACTTATGGTGGCGCTTTATCCGACATGGTGGCAAATCCACGTTCGGCGACGGTAATGGGTTTACTGGAGGAGGCGAGGTTGTCGCGCACCCGGGGTTTGAAGGCGGCACAGCAGGCTGGTTCGATGAAAACAATGTTCGGACGGGCGAAGGATTGGTTCCTGGGGAATTTTTGAATCAGGAATTCGGGAAAAACGAGAAAAAAGCAAAAATAAATTTTGATTTCTATGGTTTTTCGCAGTTATTGACGGCACAATTGCTTAAGGAGAAATTATATGGCGATCGAGATGATCGAAGAGTTTGACCAAGGTACCCAAATCAAGGTAATCGGGGTTGGAGGCGGCGGCGGTAATGCAGTTGAGCACATGATTGCTCAAGGCGTGCTGGGTGTGGAATTTATCTGCGCCAATACCGATGCCCAGGCCCTGAACCGCTCCAAAGCGGATCAACTCCTGCAATTGGGAACTTCAGGCCTGGGTGCAGGCGCCAAACCCGAGATGGGCAAGGCGGCAGCAATTGAAGCCGAGGAGCGGATCCGCGATGCAATCCAGGGCGCGCATATGCTGTTCATTACCGCCGGTATGGGGGGTGGAACGGGTACTGGCGCTGCGCCGGTGATCGCAAGGGTGGCCCGGGAGATGGGCATCCTCACGGTCGGCGTGGTCACCAAACCATTCGATTTCGAGGGTATTCGACGTTCCAAGGCTGCGGATGCAGGCTTGGCCGAACTCGAGGCCAATGTCGATTCGCTGATTGTCGTGCTGAATGACAAGTTGCTTGATGTGCTCGGTGATGATGTCACACAAGATCAGGCATTCGCCCATGCGAATGACGTGCTGAAGAATGCCGTTGGCGGCATTTCGGACATCATCCATATTCCAGGTCTCGTCAACGTCGACTTTGAAGACGTCAAGACGGTGATGAGCGAGCCAGGCAAGGCGATGATGGGTACGGCGCAAGCCAGCGGCCCGGATCGCGCGACCAAAGCTGCCGAAGCTGCGGTCGCCTGCCCCTTGCTAGAAGGCATTGATCTCTCCGGCGCGCGCGGCGTACTGGTGCTGATCGCGGCCAACCGCAATACCTTCAAGCTGAGCGAATCGCGCAATGCGATGAATGCGATCAAGCGCTATGCATCCGATGAGGCTCATATCATTTACGGCACGGCCTATGACGAAAGTCTCGGTGATGCCTTGCGCGTTACGGTGATCGCAACCGGCTTGTCTTCGCCGCGAGTTCGCCAGCAGCCCCCGGTGCTGGTGCAGCAAAACCAGGTGCATCTGCGCACCGGTACCGACAATATGCCGGTGCTGGGTCAGCCGATTGCTTCAGTCGGGCAAACCGGTATGGGCAGCATGGGTGGCAAGGACTATGCCGGGCTGAGCGTGCCGAGTGTCTGGCGACATGGCCGCACGGCTGCAGCCAAGGTTGAGGCCTTGTCATCGAACGGCATGGACGAAATCGAAATACCGGCCTTCTTGCGCAAGCAGGCAGACTGATGCGCGAGCCCGTTACGGGCTCCGACCAGAAGCCCGAAGCGGTGAAGCCTGTTGCTTGCCGCTCCGGGCTTGTTTTTTTTGGGTCTGCGCTGCTCGCCGTTTTGTCTGCTGCGCCGGCTTGGGCGCAAGGTTTCTCGCTGCCCTCCGATAGTTTGAATAGCTCGGCTGGTGCCGTGGCGCTGCTGGGACTTTTCTCGCTGGGCTTGTGGGCGAGGCAGCGTGCCGAGTCGGGTTATCTTTGGTTCGCGCTGGCAACATTGGCAAGCCTGTTGATCGAGCCGGCGGCGGCCGGCTTGTCACCCTGGGCCAGATGGTTCTCTGCAGCCGCAACTTCGACCTCGATCCTGCTGATCTGTCTGTCGATGCTGCGGCTTGCCGGGCAGCGCCAAGCGCTGATCGAACGCAGCATGGCTGTGCTGATGCTGAGCGCAATCTTGGTGACCTTGCCCTGGTCAGGGAACAGCGATGTCGGGCCGTTCCAGATCGGCATTGATCTGCTGGTAGCAGTGGTCGGCAGCCTCTACATGCTCTGGTGCGCAATGCGTGAGCCCTCGGCTGAATTGCGTTGGCTGGCCTTGGCCTTGACTTCCGGCTTGTCCCTGGTCATGCATGACCTGTTCATGTTTGCTGGCTGGGCCTGGATCGGCCAGCCAACAATGACGCCATTGGCCATCTTGCTGCTTGCCGCAGGATTCCTTTACGCGGTGCAGCGGCGCTTCAGCGACACCATGCAGGCGGTCGAAGCGGGCAGGCTGGAACTGAACCGGCAACTCACCCGCCAAAGCGCTGAACTGCAAGCCGAAATCCAGCATTCGCGTGAGACGGAAATTGCCCGCGCCTTGCTGCAGGAACGCCAGCGGCTGATGCAGGACATGCATGATGGCCTCGGCTCGTCGCTGTTGTCGGCCATGGTGGCGGTCGAGCAGGGCAGCATGGAGCAGGACAAGGTGGTCGAAGTGCTGCGCGAATGCGTCGACGATCTGCGTCTGGTGATCGATTCGCTGGAGCCGCTCGGGCATGACCTGGTGTCGCTGCTGGCGACCATGCGCTACCGGTTGGGCAAACGGCTGCAGGCCGGCGGTTTGACATTGGAATGGGATGTCCAGGACCTGCCGTCCCTGGATTGGCTGGAACCCCCTGATGCCTTGCATGTGTTGAGAATCCTGCAGGAGGCTTTGAGCAATGTACTCAAGCATGCCCGCGCGATCAAGGTCCGGATGGTGACCCGGTTTCATGGCAGCTATGTCGAGATCAGGGTCGAGGACGATGGCCTGGGCTTCGATGTCGACAATGCCCAGCCGGGTCGGGGCCTGCGCAGCCAGCAGCGCCGGGCCGCGCGGCTTGGCGGCACCCTGCACATCGATGCCAGCACGCATGGCGGCACCCGGTTGTGCCTGCGCTTGCCGGTGTTGCGCGACAAGGTCGACGATGCGGCTTCGGGTAATCACTGACAATCGGGGTCATGCTCCAACAAAGAACCATCAAGTCGCTGACCCGCGCTGTCGGCGTCGGCATCCACAGCGGCCAGCGCGTCGAGCTGACCTTGCGGCCGGCTGCGGCCGATACCGGCATCGTCTTTCGCCGTGTCGATCTGAATCAGGCAGTCGATATTCCAGTGCGGGTCGGCAATGTCTGCGACACCCGCATGGCCACCACGATCAGCCCGGGCGGCGACCCGGGGGCTCCCAAGGTGCAGACGATCGAGCATCTGCTCTCGGCTTGTGCCGGACTCGGCTTGGACAATCTCTTTGTCGACATCAACGCCGACGAGGTACCTATCCTCGACGGTTCCGCCGCGAGCTTTGTCTACCTGTTGCAGAGTGCGGGTATCGACCTGCAGCCTGCAGCGAAGAAATTCCTGCGTGTCCTGAAGAAGGTCGAAGTCAGCCAGGGCGAAGGCAAAAAGCTGATGTGGGCCAGGCTCGAACCCCATGAAGGCTATACGCTGAACTTCCAGATCGAATTCGATAACCCAGCGGTTGCCGCCACTGGTCAGCAGTACAGCTTTGACATGGCTTCCGGCCAGTACAAGCGTGAGATTGCGCGCGCCCGCACCTTCGGCATGACCAGCGACATCGAGTTGATGCGCTCACGCGGCCTGACCCTTGGCGGCTCGATGGACAACGCCATCGTCGTGGATGACTACCGTGTGCTGAATGCCGGCGGATTGCGCTACGACGATGAATTCGTCAAGCACAAGATCCTCGACGCGATCGGTGACATGCAAGTCGCCGGTCATCCCTTGCTGGCTGCCTATACCTCGTTCAAAGGTGGCCACGCCTTGAACAACAAGCTGCTGTGTGCGCTGTTTGCCGACCCTGAAGCCTGGGAGATCGTCGCGTTCGATGATGCGGCTCTGGCACCGGCGGGATTCGCCGAACTCGCCCCGGCCTGGTAAGCGCGATGTTGATCTTTCGTCTGGTCGTCGGATTGCTGCTCTTTGCAGGCGTGGCCTGTTTCGCCCTTTACATCGGCACCGGGCAGCCGGCTTGGCGCCGTCGCGGGCTGATCATCATCAAGTGGACGGTGCTGGCGGGCCTGGCATTCTTCGCCGCGCTGATCCTCGAGCGGCTGGCCTTGCTGCTCTGACCCGCAGGGGCAGTTGATCTACTCGGCCGCCGCCAGTTCCTGCAACTGCACCAGCCGCTGATACAGGCCGCCTTCATGCGTCATCAGCTCGGCATGGCTGCCGCGCTCGATCAGATGGCCATGGTTGAGCACGATGATCTGATCCGCCGCGCGAATTGTCGAGAGCCGGTGCGCGATTGCAACGATGGTGACTTGTCCGCGCAAGGCTTCCAACGCCTCGCTGACGACCTGCTCGGTGGCACTGTCGATATTGGCAGTGGCTTCATCCAGAAACAGGATCAGCGGTGCCCCGGCCAGTGCGCGCGCCATCGCGATCAACTGCTTCTGGCCGGTCGAGACCAGCACACCGCCCGCACCGAGCAAGGTGTCGTAGCCCTGCGGCAAGCCGACCAGAAATTCGTCGATCCTGGCCGCCTGTGCCGCTGCGATGATCGCGGTCTCGGAGATGTCGCGGCCCATTGCAATGTTCTCGCGCGCGCTGGCCGCCATCAGGTAAGGCTCCTGCGGCACCAGGCCCACGGCCGCTCGAAAAACTGCGTCGGGAATGCTCGACAAGGGCAGACCGTCGATCGCGATGCGACCGCTCTGGGCACTGTAAAAACGCAGCAGCAGCGACAGCAGCGTTGATTTGCCGCTGCCGGTATGGCCGACGATGCCGACAAAGCTGCCTGCCGGAATCTGCAGGCTCAGCTGATGCAGCACCGGCAGTTCTGGGTCATAGCCGAAGCTCAAATGCTCGATCGAAATGTCGCCCTGCGTGATCTCGCGGCCCGCTACCGTGGTCTGGACTGGCGCGGTTTCCTGCAGCAACGCGCGCACTCTTGAGGCCGCCACCATCGATTGCTGCAACTGACCGAACTGCATCGTGATCTGGATCAGCGGATCCACCACTCTGCCGATATAACTGAGAAAAGCGTAGAGCAGACCGACTTCCAGTCCCGACAGCTCGCGTTTGCCGAAGCCGTAGATGACAGTCACCACCAGCAACACATTCAGCAGGTCCAGTGCCGGGCGCAGCAGCCAGGCATTGGCGCGCAACTCTTCAAGCCTGGCGCCCAGGTGCGCGGCGTTGGTGAGCTCGAAGCGCTGGGCAAAGCGCGGCGCCGCACCTGCTGACTGCAGCACCGCCATGCCGGCCATGCTCTCGGCCATCTGCGCATTGATGTCGCTGCGCAGCTGGCGCGAACGCGCCACCGCCGGCCCGCTCAGGCGCTGATAAAGCGTGATGATGATCAGCATTGCCGGCACCAGCATCGCGACGATCAGCATCAAACGCCAGTCGAGCCAGGCCATCGCGGTCAGCGAGCCCAGCACGACGATGCTCGAGTCGAGCATCACATAGAGCACCTGCCGGTACAGCATATTGACCGCTTCGGTGTCATTGGTGACGCGGCTGACCAGTTGGCCGGTGATCGCCTTGTCGAAAAAAGCCATCGGCAAGGCCAGCACATGGGCATAGACGCGCTCGCGCAGGCGCAGCACCGAGCGTCGCGCGACGCCGGCCATGCGCGTCAACTGCGCGAAGCGGATCCAGCTCGCTGCCCATCCGGTCAGCAGCAACAAGGTCAGCAACAAGCCCATCGCCGGCAGATCGAAATGGCGCGGCAGCAAAAAGACATCGATGAAATATTTGGACATGATCGGCCCCAGCGCTTCGAGGCTGGCCGCAGCCAGCAGCCAGCCGACGCCGCGCTGCAACTGCGATTGTTCGGGTGCGGCAGCCTCCAGCAGCAAGCCGACCGAAGCCCAGGGTCGCAAGGTCTTGTCGGGCTTGCCGGTTTCACTGAGCATCAATGCTGGCCTCGAGTTGTTGATAGCGCCATTGCGCCGCGTACCAGCCACCGAGCTCGAGCAGCTCATCATGCCGGCCTTGCTCAGTGATCAAGCCCTGGCGCAGCACGATGATCTGGTCGGCGTCCATCACCGCGCTGAGCCTGTGGCTGACGATGATGGCGCTGCATTCAGGCCGCTGTTGCCGCAGTTGGCGCATCTGTTCGAGGATCAGCGTTTCGGTGCCGGTGTCGACGGCTGACAAGGCATCGTCGAGCAGCAAGATCTGCGCACCAATCTCGTCGGCGGCGTTCTGGCCGGCGTTCTGGCCGCTCATCTGCAACAGGGCCCGGGCAATCGCCACGCGCTGGCGCTGACCGCCCGACAAGGTTATGCCGCGCTCGCCGACCTCGGTTGCATAGCCTTGCGGCAAGCGCTGGATGTCATCGTGAACAGCGGCCATCCGCGCTGCCTGTTCGATCTGCGCTGGGGCGGCTTGCGGATTGCCCAGGGCGATGTTTTCGGCAATCGATGCCGAGAATAAAAAGGGCTCCTGCGGCACCCAGGCCAGACCCATCCGCAAGGCCTGCAAACGCATGTCACAAAGCGGCTCGGCATTGATCAAGAGCCGGCCGGCATCGGGTTCGAACTGGCGCAAGAGCAGGCGCAGCAAAGTCGATTTCCCCGATCCGGTTGGTCCGACCAGGCCCAGCGTGCGACCGGGTTCGAGCTGCAGCGTGATGTTTTCAAGCGCCTTGCGTTGCGCCTGCGGGTAGCTGAAATCAAGCGCTTCGAAACGGATCACGGCCTGCGCCGGCATGCCGGACTGGCCCGCGTCGACCAGGGCCAAGGGAGCCTCCAGCATTGGCGCCAGTCTTGCCCAGGCGGCGCGGCCGCGCTCGAGCATAGAGAGCACCCAGCCGGCAGCGAAGGTTGGCCAGATCAGCTGGCCCAGGTACATCGTGAACGCGGTCAATTGGCCGAGCGTCAGTTGCTGCTGCGCCACCAGCATGCCGCCCAGACCCAGCGCAATCACCGTTGCTGCGCCCAGCGTCATGCCGACGGTAGGCTCGAAAGCTGCCTCCCAGCGTTGGGCGCTGTAGCTGGCTTGCGAGGCGCTGTCTGCCAGTTCGCCGAACTGCTGATGGTTCAGCTTGACCAGACCCAGCGCGCGCAAGGTCCGTACCCCGCCCAAGCCTTCCTGTACATGGTGATTCAGGTTCGAGAAGCGCTCGAGCGAGCTTTGCCAGGCCAGATGCACTTGGTTGGAGACATACCAGAAGGCGAAGGCCATGAAGGGGAAGGGCAGCAAGGCGGCCAGGCCGAGTCGCCAGTCGATGCTTGCAGTCATCATGAACAGCACCAGGATCAAGGTCAGCGAGCCATCGAATGCCGCCAGCAGCGCTTCGCCAGCAGCCATCTCGACCGCATCAATGTCATTGGTGGCCAAGGCCATCAGGTCGCCGGTGCGGGTCGATTGAAAAAAGGCCGGACCCTGCAAGGTCATCCGCTGATACAGCCTGGTGCGCAACTCCTTGCCGAGCTGAAAGGCTGCGGCAAACAAAGCCAACCGCCAGCCGACCCGCAGCAGATAGATCAGCGAGCCGATGCCGACCAGCAGGCCCAGCTCGAACAGCAAGCCCTGGCCTTGCAGCGAGCCCGCAACCAGCCCATCGATGACCTGCCCGACTTGGCGTGGGATCCAGACCGTCAGCAGTGCGATTACGCCCAGCATCAGTGCCGAGCCGGCATAGGAAAACCAATGCCGGCGCACAAAACCGGCAAGCATCTGGGTCAGGGTCATCGAGGGAGTCTGGCGGCAGCAACAGGCTGCGGCTGGTTGGGTGAGCAGGAGCGGGAGTTTATCAATTCCGTATGCAGGATTTAGGCTCAGTCTTGACATTACACATATTTATACACATACTTTCGTTATGCGATACAAATTTGATCCGGCCAAGCAGGCGATCAATCTGAACAAGCATGGGCTCGACTTGGCGGACGCGGAACAAGTCGTCGCAACGGGGCAGACCGTGACCTTTGAGGATCGTCGCCACAACTATGGCGAGGAAAGGTTTGTAACTTTGGGGCCGTTGGGCGAGGTGTTGGTAGTGATCGTGACGGCAGAAACTGAAAACAATATCCGCGTCATTTCGATGCGCAGGGCAGACCGATATGAAAAAATCATCTACCGTGAAAATTTCAACGGATGAGCGTGAAGCGCCGCCACTTCGTCGCGCGGACATTGCTGCAGGAAAACTATTGATTCGCGAGCGCGGCGTTGCCGGAAAACTGCTGCCGAGAAAGCAACGCGTAAATATTTTCCTGGACGGCATGGTGGTTGAACATTTCAAGGCAAAGGCCGGTGAACGCGGCTATCAGACCTTGATCAATGAAGCCTTGAAGTTGGCAATTCAAGCCGAATCGCTCGAAGGGCTCGTGCGCAGGACGATTCGGGAAGAAATGCAACGGACTTGATCTGTTGGTTGAGCAGCTTGGCTGGGTGACTTGGTCAGCGATTTGTTGCCGAATCGTCGCCTGTCCGGGCTTCAATCAATTCGACGTTTGGAGCTTGTTCAAAGAAAGCAGGGCGGCCATGGCTGCTTCGCCCGCTTCAACGGGAACAAACAGATGATCGTGAAACGCGCCGGCGACGATATTGCAGCTGATGCCCGCCCGGCTCAATGAAGTCGCAACAGCGGCGGTAAGTCCGACGGCATGCAGATCGGAATGGACTTGCAGCGTGATCCAGCTGGCGCGGAACAGGATCACCAGCCCTGCCTTGATCGCCTGCGCTTCGGTGACGATGACGGTCAAACCTTCCGGTTCGAGCATGCTGGCGATGGTCTCTAGCCCTGCCGCATTGGAGCCTTGTGGCAGCGAGGCGAAGACATAGACGCCCGGATGCTTGATCGGTGCCATCGATAGCAAAAGGGCAGGTAAGTCGGAATCGGCTTGACTCATCAGGGCCAGCATAAAGCCATATTGCCAAGCCGGGATGTTGGCGATATGCAATAGTTCGGGCATGAACAGCCCGGCCTTGAAAATCACCCGCATCGTCAATGGCGCCTGCCCCCATGATTGCCCGGATACCTGCGCCTTGCGAATCACTGTCGAAGATGACGTCGCGATCAAGGTGCAGGGCAATCCAGACCATCCCGCCACACAGGGCTCGATCTGCACCAAGGTGTCGCGCTACGCCGAGCGGACCTATCACGCCGAGCGCCTGCTGCAGCCCTTGAAGCGAGTCAGCGCCAAGACCGAGGCGCCGCGCTTTGAGCCGGTGTCGTGGGATCAGGCTATGACCGACATCGCGGCCAGGTTGCAAGCGATTGCTGCGCGCGATCCTCAAGCGATCCTGCCTTACAGCTATGCCGGCACGATGGGTCTGCTGCAAGGCGAAGCAATGGCCGGGCGATTTTTCAACCGGCTCGGCGCTTCGCGGCTGGATCGCACGATCTGCGCCTCAGCAGGCGGCGCGGCTTTGAGCGCGACCTATGGCCACAAGGTCGGCATGCATCTGCGCTTTTTTGCCCAAAGCCGCCTGATCCTGATCTGGGGCAGCAATTCCATCGCATCGAATCTGCATTTCTGGAGCCATGCGATGCAGGCCAAACGGGCTGGCGCCAAGCTGATCTGCATCGACCCGCGCAAGACCGAAACAGCCGACAAATGCCACCAACATATCGCCTTGCTGCCCGGCACCGACGGGGCCTTGGCGCTGGGACTGATGCAGCAATTGATCACCCATGGCTGGCTCGACCATGACTATCTGCGCGATCATGTCGACGGCTGGGGCGAGTTGCGGCAAAAGGCTTTGGCCTGGCCGCCCGAGCGGGTCGCCGAAGTTTGCGGTATCAGTGCTGATGAGGTACGCAATCTGGCGCGTGATTATGGACAGACCGCGCCCGCTGCGATCCGCTTGAACTACGGCATGCAGCGGGTTCGCGGCGGCGGCAATGCGGTGCGATTGATCGCGCTGCTGCCCTGCCTGACCGGCGCCTGGCGTCATCCTGCGGGTGGTTTGTTGCTGTCGAGTTCGGGCTGGTTCGCGCCATACAAGAATCCGGCAATCGAGCGGCCCGATCTGCTGGCCGGGCGCAGTCCGCGCTGGATCAATATGAGCACGATCGGCGACGACCTGTTGCGCGATAGATCGCCCGAATTCGGCCCGCGGATCGAGGCGCTGATTGTCTACAACAGCAACCCGGTCGCGGTAGCGCCCGAATCGCCCAAGGTCGTGCGCGGATTTCAGCGTGCCGACCTGTTCACCGTCGTGCTTGAGCATTTCCACACCGACAGCGCCGACCTGGCCGACTATGTGCTGCCGGCCACCACCCAGCTCGAGCATCTCGACGTCCAGAGCAGCTATGGGCACACCGACCTGTTGATCAACGAACCCGCGATCACTCCACTGGGGCAAGCCAAGCCGAATACGCAGATCTTTCGCGAACTGGCCGCAGCTTGTGGTTTCACCGAGGCCTGCTTTGCCGAGACCGATGAACAACTGGCACGCCAGGCTTTCAGCAGCGAAATCGATTTCGACCAATTGCGGCAGACCGGTTGGCACAGCCTGCCCCTGCCCGATGCACCGTTTGCGAACGGGCAGTTCCTGACCCCGAACGGCCGCGCCCAAGCTGCAGGTGCCGACTATCTGGCCAACTACGAAAGCCAGCGTTCGAGCCCGGCACTGGCAGCACGTTATCCGCTGGCGATGATCTCGCCGCCGGCGCGCAATTTCCTCAATTCGAGCTTCGTCAATGTGAAGAGTTTGCGCGACATCGAAGGCGAGCCGCTGCTCGAGATCCATGCCGATGACGCCGCCGCGCGCGGCTTGGCCGATGGCGTGATGGTGCGCATCTTCAATGACCGTGGCAGCTACCAATGCCGGCTGAAGCTCAGCCCGCGCGCCAGGCCTGGCGTTGTCAATGGCATGGGAATCTGGTGGCGCAAGCTCGGTGCCAATGGCAGCAATGTCAATGAAGTCACGCATCAGCAGCTGACCGACATCGGCCGGGCGCCGTCTTTTTACGATTGCCTGGTCGAGGTCGCCGCGGCGTGAGTTTCAGGCTGACCCTGTTGCTTTCGCTGTTGTTGACCGCTTGCGCTCAGCCGGCCTATCTGGCCCAGTCGCTGGGCGGGCATTTGCAGTTGCTGGTCGCAGCCAAGTCGGTGGACGAATTGCTGGCCGATCCCGCCACCGACAAGACCATGCGCGAGCGCTTGCATTTGAGTCAGGACTTGCGCGATTTCTCGGTCGAACGGCTGCATTTGCCCGACAACAGCAGCTACCGCCGTTATGCCGATCTGGGGCGCAAGGCTGCGGTCTGGAATGTGGTGGCCACCCCCGAGCTGAGCCTGGAGCTGAAAACCTGGTGCTTCCCGCTGATGGGTTGCGTTGGCTACCGCGGCTATTTCGACCGTACCGAAGCTGAGGCCTATGCCGCCAGCTTGCGCGTCGAAGGCTTGGAAGCGCTGGTTTACGGCGTGCCGGCCTATTCAACGCTGGGCTGGAGCAACTGGTTGGGCGGTGATCCGCTGTTGAATACCTTCATTGCCTACCCGCAAGCCGAGCTGGCGCGGATGATGTTTCACGAGCTTGCGCATCAGGTCGCTTACGCGGCTGACGATACCCAATTCAATGAGTCATTCGCCACCGCCGTCGAGCGTCTTGGCGCGGCGACTTGGTTGCAGACCCGAGGCAATGCGGCGGCGCGCGAACAATACCTTCGCGCCAACCAGCGCCGCGAGCAGTTTGCCTCCATGACCAGAGCCTACCGGCTGCAACTGCAGGCGCTTTACGCCAGCGCTGGCAGCGATGCCGCGAAACGGGCTGGCAAGGCTGAATTGATGCAGGCGATGCGAGCCGAATATTTGCAGTTGAAGGCCGGATCCTGGGCCGGTCATCAAGGCTACGAGGGCTGGTTTGCCGACGCCAACAACGCCAGTCTGTCCCTGCTCTCGGCCTATTCCGACCTGAGCCCGGCCTTCGAAACAATGTTCCTGCGCAAGGGTTCGGACTGGACGGCCTTTTACGCTGAAGTGAGGCGGCTGGCCGCCTTGCCCCGGCAGGAACGACGATTGCAATTGTCAGGAGATCAATAAAATGGCCGACATCAGGATTCACCGTGATCACCATCTGGGGCTGGCGCAGGCGCGCGAAATCTCCCAAGCCTGGGCCGCGCAGGTCGAAACCAAGTTCGCCATGGCTTGCCGGATCCTCCAGGGCGAAACCAGCGATAGCGTCGAGTTCAGCCGCTCAGGCGTCAAGGGCCGGTTGATCGTGACTGCCGATCACTTCGAATTGCAGGCCAGCCTGGGCTTTCTGCTCGGGGCGTTCAAATCCCGTATTGAAGGCGAGGTCGAGCGCGAGTTGGACCTGCTGCTGGCAAGAACAAAACCTGCCAAAGGCCCGCAGTCAGGTTGATTCCTGCAGGTCCTCGATCAGGTCGATATAGGCCTGCATCGCCGATTCCTGGCTCTCGCCCTGCATGGCATTCCAGGCATCCCATTTGGCCCGGCCTATCATGTCGGTGAAGCCGGGGCGGTCGCCGCTGATGTCGCCACTGCTGCCCTGTTTGTAGAGGCCGTAGAGCTTCAGCAAAGTCATGTTGTCGGGGCGTTCGGGCAGATTTTTCGAGGCTGCGACTGCGGCTTCGAATTGGTCTTTGAGGTTCATTGATGTTCCTGGTTGCTTGTGAGGATGGTGATCTTTGCGCTCGGACAGCTAGAGGATGAGCTGTCCGCAGACAATCGACTTGTCAGAAGGGAGCTTTGTTGGCTAAATCGTCTAAAAATGGCTTGAGTCCAGCGCCAGCTCAGGCGCCATCATCTCCGATTTTGGAGGTCGAGCTGAAATTCCAAGTGCCAGCAGAGCGGCGCGATGCAGCGCGGCATTGGGTCACCGGGGATAAACCCGCGAAGCCGCAGCGCTTGCAGGCCTTTTATTTCGATACGGTCGGGCGCAAGTTGGCTGCGGCCGGACTGGCTTTGCGGCTGCGGCGTGAGGACGGCGCATGGTTCCAGACTTTGAAGGGCGGTGGCAGCGATAGTTTGACTCGCCATGAACATCAAGTCCGGCTCGAGGCTGGCCCGGCCGAAGGCGAAGAATTCCCGGCGCTCGATCCGTATCGGCATAGTCAGGAGCAGCTCGGCGCCAGTTTGACCGCGCTGCTGGAGGGGCAGCCAGCCGATGCGCTGCAGTGCATATTCCGCACCGATATCCAGCGATGCCGCCGCCAATTGCGGGTCGGTCGTGGCAGGGTGGAGCTGGTATTTGACGAAGGCGAGCTGCTGGCAGGTTCAGCCGGCCAACCGCAACGGGCGGCGGTCTGCGAGCTCGAGATTGAACTTCTGAGCGGCCAGCCGCAGGCAGTGCTCGAAGTGGCGCGCCAGCATGCCTTGCGCCTTGGGCTCTGGCTGGACGGACGCAAGAAGAATCAGCTCGGTGATCTACTGGCGCGCGAATTGACCATGGCGCCGGCGCGGATGGCCCAGGCGACTGCCATCCATGCCGCGATGAGGTTTCAGCAGGCCTTGCAGCAGGTGCTGTGCTCTTGCCAGGAACAGATTCTGGCCAATGCCAGCCAGATCGCCAGCGGCAACCATGTGGCCGAGCATGTGCACCAGTTGCGAGTCGGGCTGCGTCGCTTGCGCAGCGGTCTGCGTTTGTTTGACCGGCCCGAGTTGGCTGCGCATTCGCTCCGCGCGCAAGCCTTGGCTGAAGGGGCGGCGAACCTGTTCCGGCAATTGGGTGCCGCGCGTGACAGCGACATGCTGGCTGCCGATTGGGCGCCCTTGCTGGAGGCTGCTTTTGCATCGGCTGGGGTCAGTGCGGGCGAGCCAGCTTTCGCCTTTGTCAGCCCGATTTCTGAAGCGGTGCCGCCAGCATTGGTGGTGCGCGACTCGCCTGCGCAGAATTTCCTGCTGGACCTGCTGGGCATGATCGAGGCGCTCAACGAGCTTGCTGATCCCGGCGCCGAACCAGCGCCGTTAGGTCGCTTGTTGCGTCGGCGTCTGAGGCGCTGGCATGCACGGGCCTGCGTCGATGCTGTCGGCTTTGCCGAACTCGACGATGAAGGCCGGCACCGCTTGCGCAAGCGCCTGAAACGGCTGCGCTACGGCATCGAATTTTCTGCTGGTTTGTTCGATGCAGAGCGGCTGCGGCGGGGCCTCAAGCCCTTGAAACAAGCTCAGCAAGTGCTGGGCGAGCTCAATGACCTGGCGCTGGCCCTGCAAGCTTGTCAAGCGCAACTGACGCAAGGCCCGCAAGCCTGGTTCGCCCTGGCCTGGTTCAGCGCCAGACGCGATCTGCTCAAACAGCAGGCCTTGCCGATGCTGCAGGCGTTCGCGGCTGCACCGGTGCCATGGAAGGGCTAACGAAGCAATAAAATGGCCAGCAAGCTGGCTAGCGGGTAAGCTGGCTCCTATGAAAGCGACATTCGATTTGCCAGAAGAGCTGATTCGCGAAATGAAGTTGCGGGCTGTCATGCAGGGCCGTACGTTGCGCGATCTGGCTGCTGAGTTCATCCGGACTGGGTTGGGAATGGCAGCACCGCGGCCACGACAAGCACCACCGCATGGCTCGATGGTCCAGATTGGGCCGGAGGGTTTGCCTTTCATCCTTTGCCGCAGCGATGCAAGGTCTAGCCGGATCAGCGTCTTGGATCTGCTTGCTGTGGAGCAACAAGCGCAATTCAGTGCGGACAGTGAGAGTGCCGGCCTACCTGTTTGACACCAATTTGTAGTTGGCGGCGGTCTTCACCAGCCATCCTTTCCATACTGTGGCGCAACAAGCGCTGCAGCAGGGCGAGCCCGGTCAACCCGCAAGATGGTGTCGTGTAACCCAGCAAAGCTTTCTAAGGTTGCTGTCTAAACCGGCAATTTCAAAATTTTATGGCGCCGATGGTTTAAGTAACTGCGATACCTGGGTGGCCTTGGAGGCATTGCAAGCCTTGCCTCAGGTCGAATTTCGGGACGAGGCGAACGGTTTGTATGCCATCTGGCGTCAGTCGGCGGCGCTGGATAGTGCCTCGCCAAAAGTCTGGATGGATGCGTATCTGGCAGCCTTCGCGATCACCGGTGGGCTGCGGTTGGTCACGCTGGACCGCGATTTTGGGAGCTTCGTGGTGCAAGGGCTGGACCTCGAATTGCTCAGCGGCTGACAGGCTCAGTCAGCCATCTCGGCTTTGGCCATCTCCACGTCAAGACATTCCATCGCGTCGAGCGGTTGGCTTGCTGCAGCTTGGGCATAGAGCGTCTCGGCTTGCTGCAGACGCTTGTCGCCTTCGAGCATGACCAGGCCGTTGGCGCGTTCGATCATCGCGATCGCGCTGCCAGGGTTCAGCTTCAAGGCCTTCTCGAACAGCTTCAAGCCGGTCGCTGCATCAGCGCCCTGGGTGCGCCCCAGCAGACGTCCAACCTTGTCGATCACCTCGGCATGAAAGGTGCCCAGCGCGATATGCGCATCGGCATGCCGGGGCTGCAAGTCGATGGTTTTTTCCAAGGCCTGCTTGACCTTGCTGCCGAGGCCCAGCGTCAAGGCCTTGGCCACGCTGATGCCCTGGCTGTAGCGGCCGATCGCATAGGCCTGCCAATACCAGGCATTTGGATTCGCGGGTGTATTGGCCTGCTGTTGATGAGCGCGCTCGGCCACCTCAAGAAACATCTCGAGTTTGGTCTTTTCCTTTTTCTCCAGGTATTGGGCATAGATCGCCTGCGCCTTGTTGGCCACGGTGATGCCGTCGCCACCTGCAGCCAGTCCGGCGCCACGAGCTTGTTCGAACATCCCGGCATGAAAAAGGGTCCAAGCCTTGATGACCGCAGCCTCCTCGGGCCAAGGCTCGGCGTCGCCGCCATGCAGGCGGGGCCATTGTTTCTTCAGCGCTGCGGCGCTGTATTGAAAGGCCTTGTTGTCGTAGGGGAAGGGGGTCCATGCAGTCATTGCCGTCTCCTTGGGCCGTCAGCAGAATGCGCAGCCAGGCCATGCTGTCCAGCGCTTTGTCTGCCGCTGATTTTGGCACCCTGAAGGTCCAGGCAAGCCCCCTATTCAGCGCATATCTTGTCCTTTCTTACAATGTGCAGCTATGCAAGCCGCCATCTCATTCAAAAACGTCAGCAAAAGCTACCGCTCAGGCCAGGTCCGGGCCCTCGATGGCGTCAGCTTCGATATTGCCCAAGGCGAGTTTTTCGGTCTGCTGGGCCCCAACGGCGCCGGCAAGACCAGCTTGATCAGCATCCTCGCTGGTCTTGCGCAGGCCAGTGGCGGTCAGGTGACGGTGCTGGGCCATGATGTCGTACGCGACTACGCCCAAGCCCGGCGATCGCTGGGTATCGTGCCGCAGGAATTGGTCTTTGATCCGTTCTTCAATGTGCGCGAATCCTTGCGGATCCAGAGCGGCTATTTCGGCGTCCATCACAACGATGACTGGATTGACGAGTTGCTGGAAAACCTCGGCCTGACCGACAAGGCCGATGTCAATATGCGCCAACTCTCGGGCGGCATGAAGCGCCGCGTGCTGGTGGCGCAGGCGCTGGTGCATCGCCCGCCGGTGATCGTGCTGGACGAGCCGACTGCTGGCGTTGACGTCGAGTTGCGCCAGACGCTGTGGCATTTCATCGCCCGGCTGAACCGCGAAGGCAGTACGGTGCTGTTGACCACGCATTACCTGGAAGAGGCTGAAGCCCTGTGCCAGCGCATCGCGATGCTGAAGTCGGGCCGGGTGGTGGCGTTGAACAGCACTTCCGAGCTGCTACGCGGCCGCGCTTCGACGATGCTGCGGTTCAAGACCGATGGTGTTTTGCCGCTGGCACTGCAAGCGCAGGCGCGAGTCACCGGCCGCAGTGTGCAGATCAAGTCGCGCGATGCCGCTGAAGTCGAGGAGATTCTGGCCGCACTGCGGCTGGCGCAATGCCCGGTTGAAGATCTGGAAATCGGCCGCGCCGACCTGGAGGATGTGTTTCTGGAAATCATGCAGGAACATGTTGCAAGCGCCGGGGTGGCGGCATGAGCGGGATTCAATTGCGCGGTGCGCGCACGCTTTTTTACAAGGAGGTGCTGCGCTTCTGGAAGGTCAGCTTTCAGACCGTCGCCGCGCCAGTGCTGACGGCGGTGCTTTATCTGCTGATCTTCGGCAATGCGCTGGAGAACCATGTGAAGGTCTATGGCGTGGTCGGCTACACCAGCTTTCTGATCCCCGGCCTGGTGATGATGAGCGTGTTGCAGAACTCATTTGCCAACAGCAGTTCGAGCCTGACCCAGAGCAAGGTCACCGGCAATCTGGTCTTCCTGCTGGTGACGCCACTGTCGCATTGGGCCTGGTTCCTGGCTTATGTCGGCGCTTCGATGGTGCGCGGCCTGACTGTCGGTCTGGGTGTCGTGACGGTGACCTGCTTTTTTGCCCCGTTAGGTCTGGCTCAGCCCTTGTGGATCCTGCTGTTCGCGATCATCGGCTCGGCGATGATGGGGGCTTTGGGGCTGATCGCCGGGCTTTGGGCCGAAAAATTCGACCAGCTCGCCGGTTTCCAGAACTTCATCATCATGCCGATGACCTTCCTCTCAGGCGTGTTCTATTCGGTGCATTCGCTGCCGCCTTTCTGGCTGGGCTTCAGCCATCTGAACCCGTTTTTCTACATCATTGATGGCTTCAGGCATGGCTTTTTCGGCGTCAGCGATGTCTCGCCCTGGTTGAGTCTGTCGGTCGCAGGGTCCAGCTTGCTGCTGGTGGCGGGGATTGCGTTGGAGTTGCTGCGGCGTGGCTACAAGATCCGCAACTGAGCAATGCACAGTATCGCCAGCGCCAACCTTTAGAATGCAGACCATGTCATCGCCTACGCCAGCTGAGGTTCAGCAATACATTGAAGCCGGGCTTGCCTGCCAAACCTGCCAGGTCGAGGGTGATGGTCGGCATTTCTTCGCAACCATCGTGTCGGCAGAGTTCGACGGTTTGAGCCGTGTGCGGCGACACCAGCGCGTCTACCAGGCTCTGGGTGAGCGCATGCGCGAGCAGATCCATGCCTTGTCGATGAAGACAATTACCCCGGCCGAATGGGCTGCCAGCTCTGAGGCTGGTACAGCGCAAGTCCACTGATCAACCCCGCTCAAGCGGCGGGTGCCGGCATGGCGCGAGATGCCAGCGGCCAGAACTGTACGAGCAACAGCCAGAGCAACAAGCATGGACAAACTCCTTATCCGCGGTGGCCGGTCGCTGGCCGGCGAAGTCTTGATTTCAGGCGCCAAGAACGCAGCGCTGCCCGAGCTCTGCGCAGCGCTGCTGACGACCGAGCCGGTGACTTTGCACAATGTGCCGCGCCTGCATGACGTCGCAACGATGTTGAAGTTGTTGCGCAATATGGGTGCGACTGCCGAGCGCAGCGAAACCCGCAGTGACGAGGTGACGATCAATGGCGGCCTGGTGACCAAGCCCGAAGCGCCCTATGAGCTGGTGAAGACGATGCGCGCATCGATCCTGGCGCTCGGGCCCTTGCTGACGCGCTTCGGCCATGCCACCGTGTCGCTGCCCGGCGGCTGCGCGATCGGCTCGCGCCCAGTGGATCAGCACATCAAGGGATTGCAAGCAATGGGCGCGCAGATCAACGTCGAGCATGGCTACATCATCGCCAGGACGGCCAAGCTCAAGGGCGCGCGCATCACCACCGACATGGTCACTGTCACCGGGACCGAGAATTTCCTGATGGCCGCGGCGCTGGCCGATGGCGAGACCTTGCTTGAAAACGCCGCGCAAGAGCCCGAAATCGGCGACCTGGCCGAAATGCTGATTGCGATGGGCGCGAAGATTGAAGGCCAAGGCAGCAGCCGTATCCGCATCCAGGGCGTCAGCAGTCTGCATGCGCCGAAGTTGCCGCACCGTATCGTTCCCGATCGCATCGAGGCGGGCACTTTTCTATGCGCGGTTGCTGCTGCTGGCGGCGATGTGCTGCTGAAGGGCGCGCAGGCGCAGCATCTCGACGCGGTGATCGACAAGCTGCGCGCTGCCGGTGTCAGCATCGAATCGGGTGCTGACTGGATCCGCGTCCAGGCTTCGGGCCGGCCGCTCGCAGTCGGTTTCAGGACCAGCGAATATCCGGCATTTCCAACCGATATGCAGGCCCAGTTCATGGCCGTCGACTGCATCGCCACCGGCACCGCCAAGATCAGCGAGACGATCTTCGAGAACCGGTTCATGCATGTCAACGAGTTGGTGCGATTGGGCGCCAGGATCGAGATCGACGGCCACACCGCGGTGGTCACTGGTGTCGAACGCTTGTCGGGCGCCACCGTGATGGCGACCGATCTGCGCGCTTCCGCCAGCCTGGTGATCGCCGGTCTGGTGGCCAAGGGCGAAACGGTGATCGAGCGCATCTATCACCTGGACCGCGGCTATGACCGGATGGAAGACAAGCTGCGCGCGATCGGTGCTGACATCGAGCGGGTGTCGTGATGATCACGCTGGCGCTGTCCAAAGGGCGCATTTTTGAAGAGACGCTGCCGCTGCTCAAAGCTGCAGGCATCACTGTGCTCGACGACCCCGAGACTTCGCGCAAACTGATTCTGGCGACCAACAACCCCGAGGTGCAAGTGGTGATGGTGCGCGCCAGCGATGTGCCGACCTATGTGCAATATGGCGGTGCCGACCTTGGCGTGGTCGGCCGTGATGTGCTGCTCGAGCATGGTTGCGAAGGCATGTACCAGCCGCTCGATCTGAACATCGCCCGCTGCCGCATGAGCGTCGCGGTGCGTGACGATTTCAATTACGCCGCGGCGATCAAGCAGGGTTCGCGGATCCGTGTAGCGACCAAGTACACCGAGATCGCGCGCCAGCATTTTTCCGACAAGGGCGTGCATGTCGACCTGATCAAGCTTTACGGTTCGATGGAGCTGGCGCCGCTGACAGGCTTGGCCGATGCGATCGTCGACCTGGTCTCGACTGGCAATACCCTGAAGGCGAACCATCTGGTCGAGGTCGAAAAGATCATGGAAATTTCCTCGCGCCTGGTTGTCAACCAGGCGGCGTTGAAGCTCAAGCGCGACCCGCTGCGCCGGATGATTGACGCTTTCGCGGCTGCTGTGCAGAAGTGAACATGATCAAGCTGCGCCAACTCAGCACCACGGATGCCGGCTTCGAAGCCGATTTCTTGCGCCTGCTGCATTGGTCGGCCGAGACAGATACGGCGATCGAGGAGCGGGTGGCGCAGATTCTGGCCGACGTGAAGGCCCGGGGCGATGCGGCGGTGCTCGAGTACACGGCCCGTTTCGACCATCTGCAGGCGGCGGGCATGGCCGAACTCGAGCTGACGCAAGACGAGATGCAAGCCGCTTTTGCAGCGATCAGCCCGGCACAGCGCAATGCCTTGAGTGCCGCTGCCTTGCGCGTACGCAGCTATCACGAGCGGCAGAAAATCCACAGCGGCCTGAGCTGGAGTTACCGCGATGAAGACGGCTCGCTGCTCGGGCAGAAGGTCACGCCGCTCGACCGGGTGGGCATCTATGTGCCGGGCGGCAAGGCCGCTTATCCGAGCAGCGTGCTGATGAATGCGATACCGGCCCAGGTGGCCGGCGTGCCCGAAATCATCATGGTCGTGCCGACGCCGGGCGGCGAGAAAAATCCACTGGTGTTGGCCGCCGCCCATGTCGCCGGTGTGCACAGAGTGTTCACGATCGGTGGCGCGCAGGCGGTCGGAGCCTTGGCTTACGGCACGGCGACGATTCCGCGCGTCGACAAGATCACCGGTCCGGGCAATGCCTATGTGGCCAGCGCCAAGAAGCATGTGTTCGGTCAGGTCGGCATCGACATGATCGCCGGCCCGAGCGAGATCTTGGTGCTGGCGGACGGCAGCACGCCGCCCGATTGGGTGGCGATGGACCTGTTCAGCCAAGCCGAACATGACGAACTGGCGCAGAGCATCCTGCTGTGTCCCGAGGCGGCTTATATCGAGCAGGTGCGCCAAGCGATCATCCGCTTGCTGCCGCAGATGCCGCGCCGGGCGATCATCCGCGCTTCGCTCGAAGGCCGCGGCGCGCTGATCCTGACCCGCTCGATGGAAGAAGCCTGCGCGATCAGCAACCGCATCGCGCCGGAGCATCTGGAGGTCTCCAGCCGCGATCCGCAGCGCTGGGAGCCGCTATTGCGCCATGCCGGGGCGATCTTCCTCGGGGCTTACACCAGCGAGAGTCTGGGCGACTATTGCGCCGGACCGAACCATGTGTTGCCGACTTCAGGCACCGCGCGTTTTTCATCGCCGCTGGGTGTCTACGATTTTCAAAAGCGCAGCAGCCTGATCGAAGTCAGCCAGGCCGGTGCGCAAAGGCTCGGCCCGATCGCTGCTGAACTCGCTTATGGCGAAGGCCTGCAAGGCCATGCGATGGCGGCCGAGATGCGTTTGAACAAGCCCGGAGCTGAAGTTTGAGCATGCAGCAAGACTTGAATCGAGCCATCCACTGCATTCGGGACGATGTGCGCGCCGCCCATGCTTATCCGGTGCAGTCGAGTGCCGGAATGGTCAAGCTCGACGTGATGGAGAACCCGTTCAGGCTGTCAGCCGAGTTGCAAAGACAACTCGGTGAGCGCCTGGGCGCTGTGGCGATCAACCGCTATCCGGCCGAGCGCACGCAGGACCTCGCGGCTGCGCTGGCCCGGCACGCCGGCATGCCCGAAGGCTGTGGGATCACGCTGGGGAACGGCTCGGACGAGCTGATTTCGATGCTCAGCCTGGCCACTGCCAAGCCCGGCGCCAAGGCGCTGTCGCCGGTGCCGAGCTTTGTCATGTACGAAATTTCGGCGCGTTACCAGGGGCTGGAATTTATCGGCGTGCCCTTGCGCGCCGATTTCGAGCTCGATGGCCCGGCAATGCTTAAGGCGATTGCCGAGCAGCAGCCGGTCTTGATCTATCTGGCCTATCCGAACAACCCGACCGGCAACCTCTGGGACGCTGACGTGATCGAGCAGATCATCGAGGCGGCGCCAGGGCTGGTTGTGATGGACGAGGCCTATCAGCCTTTTGCCTCGGCCGATTCGATGCCGCTGCTGCAGCGCCACCCGCATCTGCTGGTGATGCGCACGATGAGCAAGTTCGGCTTGGCCGGCGTTCGCATCGGCTACCTGATCGGGCGCGCGGCGCTGATCGCCGAGGTCGAGAAACTGCGCCCGCCCTTCAATATTGGCGTGCTGAATGCCGAGGCCGGCCTGTTCGCGCTTGAACATGCCGAGGTCTATGCGGCGCAGGCTGCCCAGTTGCGCGCCCAACGCGAACTGGTGTTTGCCGCGCTGCAAGCGCTGCCCGGCGTGCAGCCCTTCCCCAGTCAGGGCAATATGATTCTGCTGCGTGTCGCCGATGCGGCGTTCACCTTCGCCGCCATGAAGGCGCGCGGTGTGCTGATCAAGAATTCCTCGACCGCGCATCCGGCGCTGGCCAACTGCCTGCGCATCACGATCGGCAGCGCCGAAGAAAACCAGGCCATGCTGGCCGCATTGAAGGAAAGCCTGCCATGAACGATGCCCGTATCGCCGAAGTCTCGCGCAATACCAAAGAGACGCAGATCACCGTTCGCGTCAACCTCGACGGCTCGGGCCTGGCAAGGCTCAACACCGGCATCGGGTTCTTCGACCATATGCTCGACCAGATCGCGCGCCATGGTCTGATCGATCTCGACATCGAGGCCAAGGGCGATCTGCATATCGACGGTCACCACACGGTCGAAGATGTCGGCATCACGCTGGGCCTGGCAGTCGCCAAGGCGATCGGCGACAAGACCGGCATCACCCGTTACGGGCACAGCTATGTGCCGCTGGACGAGGCCTTGTCGCGCGTGGTGGTCGATTTTTCGGGCCGGCCTGGCTTGGAGATGGACGTCGATTTCAGCGCCGGCGGCATTGGCGGCTTCGACACGCAACTGACCTATGAGTTCTTCCAGGGATTCGTCAACCATGCGCTGGTTTCGCTGCATATCGACAATCTGAAGGGCCGCAACGCGCATCACCAATGCGAGACGATCTTCAAGGCCTTCGGCCGCGCGCTGCGCATGGCGATGACGCCGGATCCGCGCTCGGCTGGCATGATCCCGTCGACCAAGGGATCGTTGTAGTGACAAGAAGAACGGTCGCCGTGGTCGACTATGGCATGGGCAATCTGCGCTCGGTGTCGCAAGCGGTGCTGCATGTGGCGCAGGGCTCGGGGCTCGAAGTGCTGATCACGGCCGACCCTGATGAAGTCCATGCGGCCGAACGTGTCGTGCTGCCTGGGCAGGGCGCGATGCGCGATTGCATGAATGAGCTGGCTGGTTCCGGGCTCAAGCAAGCGGTACTGGAGGCCGCGGCGAGCAAGCCTTTGATGGGTGTCTGCGTCGGCATGCAGATGCTGCTCGATCACAGCGAAGAGCAGGACCAACCGGGCCTCGGGCTGATTCCGGGAGTCGTCAAACGCTTCCAACTCGAAGGTCAACTGCAGCCTGATGGCAGCCGCTACAAGGTGCCCCAAATGGGCTGGAACCAGGTGACGCAGACAAGTCCGCATCCGCTCTGGGCGGATGTGCCCGATCAGTCCTGGTTCTACTTCGTGCACAGTTTTTACGCTGCACCGTCAGATGCGCGCCACATTGCTGGCCAGACCGACTACGGTCTGGGCTTTACCAGTGCCGTGGCCCGGGATAACATTTTTGCCACCCAGTTCCACCCTGAGAAGAGCGCGGCGCTGGGGCTGACTCTGTATCGCAATTTCCTGCATTGGAATCCGTGAGAACGGCCTGGCCTTCTTGTGGTTCATGCGGTCGTTATCTTTCAATTTTTTTATCCTGACCATGCTGCTGATCCCTGCCATTGACCTGAAAGACGGTCGTTGCGTTCGCCTCAAACAAGGCGATATGAATGATTCCACCACCTTCGGTGAAGACCCGGCGGCAATGGCCCGGGCCTGGATCAATGCCGGCGCGCGGCGCCTGCATCTGGTCGACCTGAATGGTGCTTTTGCCGGCAAGCCGGTCAACGAGGCTGCGATCAAGGCGATCGTTGCCGAAGTCGGGGAAGAAATTCCGATCCAACTCGGCGGCGGCATCCGCGACCTCGACACGATCGCACGCTACCTGGACGACGGCATCTCCTACGTCATCATCGGCACTGCTGCGGTGAAGAGCCCCGGTTTCCTGCATGACGCAGCGACCGCGTTTGCGGGCCACATCATCGTCGGGCTCGATGCGCGCGACGGCAAGGTCGCGACCGACGGCTGGAGCAAGCTGACAAGGCATGACGTGGTCGATCTGGCGCTGAAGTTCCAGGACTATGGTGTTGAAGGCGTGATCTATACCGACATCGGCCGCGACGGCATGCTCACCGGCATCAACATCGACGCGACCGTCGCGCTGGCGCGGGCGCTGTCGATTCCGGTGATTGCATCGGGAGGACTGTCCAATCTGGCCGACATCGATGCGCTTTGCGCCGTCGAACATGAAGGCATCCAGGGCGTGATTTGCGGCCGCGCGATCTATACCGGCGACCTCGACTTTGCCCTGGGGCAGCAGCGCGCCGATCTGCTGGGTCTGGCCTGAGCTGATGCTTGCCAAACGGATCATTCCCTGCCTCGATGTGACCGGTGGCCGGGTCGTCAAAGGGGTCAACTTTCTCGAGCTGCGCGATGCCGGCGATCCGGTCGAGATTGCCGCACGCTACAACGAGCAAGGCGCCGACGAGCTGACCTTTCTCGACATCACCGCGACCTCGGACGGGCGCGATCTGATCCTGCACATCATCGAGGCGGTGGCCTCGAAGGTCTTCATTCCGCTGACGGTTGGCGGCGGCGTGCGCGCAGTGGCCGATGTGCGGCGATTGCTCAACGCCGGTGCCGACAAGGTCAGTTTCAACTCGGCAGCCTTGGCCAATCCGCAACTGATCCGCGACGCCTCGGACCGATATGGCGCCCAATGCATCGTCGTCGCGATCGATGCCAAGCGCCGCGCCGACGCGACCGGCTGGGATGTCTACAGCCATGGCGGGCGCCAGAACACCGGCCTCGATGCGGTGGCCTGGGCCCAACAGATGGCCATGATGGGCGCCGGTGAAATCCTGCTGACCAGCATGGACCGTGACGGCACCCGCAGCGGCTTTGATCTGCAGTTGACGCGTGCGGTCAGCGACGCGGTGATGGTGCCGGTGATCGCTTCGGGCGGCGTCGGCTCGCTCGACGATCTGGCTGACGGCGTGCAGATCGGTGGCGCCGATGCGGTGCTGGCGGCGAGTATTTTTCATTACGGCCAACATACGGTCGGCGAGGCCAAGGCCTTGATGGCTGCGCGCGGGATTCCGGTGCGCTTGTGAAAAAAACTGTGGCCAATGAAGTCAGGATCATCGGTGGCCAGTGGAAACGTTCGAAGCTGCCGGTCGCCGACAAGCCGGGTCTGCGCCCGACCCCCGATCGGGTGCGCGAAACCTTGTTCAATTGGCTTGGCCAGAACCTTGGCGATTGGCGCGTGCTCGATGCCTTTGCCGGCAGCGGCGCGCTGGGTTTCGAGGCCGCGTCTCGCGGTGCCGCAACCGTGCTGCTGCTCGAACGCGATGCCGATCTGGTTCGCAGCCTGCAGACCAGCAGGGCGCGGCTGAAGGCCGAAAAAATCCTGCGGGTCGAATGCACCGATGCGCTGATCTGGATGACCAGGGCAGCGCCGGCAAGCTTTGAGTTGGTACTGCTCGATCCGCCATTCCAGCAACAGCTGTTGATGCCCGCGCTGCAGGCTGCGGCACCGCTGCTGGTGGCTGGCGGCTTTGTCTATGTCGAAGCGCCGGAATTGATCGCAGCGCCACCCGAATGGGGTCTTGAGGCCTGGCGTTGGGCGCGTGCTGGTGCTGTGCATTACCAGTTGTTGCGGCGCAGCGGATAATCGGCCCGTTTGCAACCGAGGAGTCCCGCTTGACCTCTGTGACCGTACTCACCGCCGTATACCCTGGTACCTTCGACCCGATGACCTTGGGCCATGAAGACCTGATGCGCCGTGCGAGCCGTTTGTTTGAACGCCTGATCGTTGCGGTTGCGGTGGGTCATCACAAGAAGACGATGTTCGGCGTCGACGAGCGACTCGAGATCGCCAAGGAGTTGGCGGCGAAATACCCGAATGTCGAAGTGATCCCGTTTCGCGGCTTGTTGAGCGATTTCGTGGTCGCCAATGGCGGCAAGGTGGTGGTGCGGGGACTGCGGGCAGTCAGTGACTTTGAATATGAATTCCAGATGGCCGGCATGAACCGACAGCTGATGCCCGATGTCGAGACCGTCTTCCTGACGCCGTCGGATCAATACCAGTTCATTTCAGGGACCTTCGTGCGCGAGATCGCCACGCTCGGCGGCGATGTCTCCAAGTTCGTCTCGCCGTCGGTCAACTTGCGTCTGCAAGCCCGCATCGCCAAGCTTTGAGGGCATGACGACATGGCTTTGATGATCACCGACATGGGCGAAGGGAATCCGCAAGGCCTGCCTTGCGCCCTTGCCCGCGGCCTGCGCCTGCAAGCGCTGGCCGTAGTCATCGGTCGAAAGGATCTCGCGTTATGGCTTTGATGATCACCGACGAATGCATCAACTGCGATGTCTGCGAGCCTGAATGCCCGAACGAGGCGATTTCGATGGGCGAGGATTTCTATCAGATCGCAGCCGATAAATGCACCGAATGTGTTGGCCATTTCGACCAGCCGCAATGCGTGCAGCTCTGCCCGGTCGCCTGCATTCCGGTCAATCCGGCCCATGTCGAAAATCAGCAGTCGCTGATGACCAAGTATCTGCGCCTGACCTCGATCAGCGTCTGAAGTTCAGTCCTGCTGGGCTTTCAAAGGCCGGACATTGCTGGCTGGCGCCGGCGCAGCGGCAGGCGCGCAGGGCAGCGACAGCCATTGCCCCTGAACCTCGACCAGATGCAGACGGTGGTCGAACACAGCTTGCAGCGCGGCCCGCGTCTGTACCAGCTTCGGTGCACCATGCCAGCTGACCTGCCCACCCTGCATGATGACCAGCGTATCGGCTTGCAGGGCCATGTTCAGCTCGTGCAACACGCTCACCACGGCCACACCCGCAGCGATGAGCTCACGCACCAGTTCGAGCCAGTCGGCCTGATGCGGCGGATCCAGATGGGCCAGCGGCTCGTCCATCAACAAGACCCTGGCCTGCACCGCCAGGGCGCGCGCCAGCAGCACGCGCTGGCGCTCACCGCCGCTGAGTTGGCCGAGCGGGCGATCGCGCCAGTCCCAGCTCTGCGTCTGCTGCATGGCCAGCGCCACGGCCGCATGGTCGGCAGGGCTCGGCGGTGCCAGCCAGGCTTGATGCGGCAAGCGGCCCAGCATCACCACTTCGTAGACGCGCAGCTCGTTCGAGCTGGTCTCGTTCTGGCCCAGCCAGGCCATGGCTCGGGCCCGCTCCTTGGCCGGCCATTGCGCCAGGTCGCGGCCGAGCAGGTCGACCCGGCCTTGCACCGGCAGCAGGCCGGCGATAGCGCGCAACAAGGTTGATTTGCCGGCGCCATTCGGGCCGACGATGGCGGTCCAGCTGCCCTGGGTCAGCGTCAGCTCGATGTCGGTGAGGATGTTCTGTTCCTGCAGCGCCACGGCCTGCAGGTCGGTGTTGATGGCGATCTTCATCTGCGGCGTTCCAGCAAAGGTTGGCGATGCATCAGCCAGAGCAGGTAGGCCCCGCCGAGCAGCGAAGTGACGACGCCGACCGGCAGCTCTTGCGGCGCCAGCAGCCAGCGCGCCAGGATGTCGGCCCCCATCAGCAGCGCGCCGCCGGTCAAGGCCGACAGCAGCAATAGCCAACTGTGGTTGCAATGCAGCCGGCTGCGCACCAGATGAGGTGCCACCAGGCCGACAAAGGCGATCAATCCGGCCTGTGCTACCGCCGCGCCTGTGGCCAGGGCCAGCACGGCGATCAGCAGCATGCGCACGATGTTCAAGCGCACGCCGAGTGAAGCCGCTGTGGCCTCGCCGAGCGTCATCGCGTCGAGGGCGCGGCTGGCGCCCAAGGCCGCCAGCAGGCAGGCCAGCAGCAGCGGGCCCATCAGCAGCACGCTGGGCCAGCCCAGAAAGCCGGTTGTTCCCAGCATGAAAGCCTGCATCGGCCGCATGATCTCGGGCGCCACCAGCATCAGCAGCGCAGTCACCGAACCGAGCACGACGCCAACGATGACGCCTGCCAGTAGCAAGCGCATCGTTTGCTCGACGCCACGGGCCAGGATCAGCGTCAGCATGACGGCCCCGACTGCGCCACAAAATGCCGCACCTGTCAGGCCCAGATGCAGCCACCAACTGGCGGCCAGCGGTGAAGTTCCTGCCAGGGCCAGCAGCGCTGCCACGCCGAGCCCGGCACCCGATGAAGCACCGAGCAGATAGGGGTCGGCCAGCGGGTTGCGGAACAGCCCTTGTGCGACCGCACCGGCAAGTCCCAGCAACGCGCCGGCCAGCCAGGCACCGCTTGAGCGAGGCAGGCGAATCTGCCAGAGGATTTGCTGCTGGACGGGGTCGGCGCCGACCAGCCAATCGAGCGAAAAACCGCTGCTGCCAACGACGACGCTGAGCAAGCCCAGCAGGCAGGCGATCAGCAGCAGGGCGAGCATCAGGCTCAAGGGTTTGCTGCGGGTCATGGTTTGCCTCCGATGTCACTCAGGCAGCGGGCCATCGCCTGTGCAGCTTCTGCCATGCGCGGGCCGGGCCGGCCCATCAAGTCGGACAAGGCCGAGTCGAATTGGCAGACATGCTTGTCGCGCAAGGCCCGGATGTTCTGCCAACCGGGGCGGCCGGCCAGATTTTCCGCTCTGCCTTGGGCGATCATGATGACCTGCGGGTTGGCGCGCACAATGAATTCAGGGTTTAGTTTTGGGAAGGGTCCGAGCGCCTTGCCGACGATATTCCTGGCGCCCAGGCGGGTCAGCATTTCGCCGATGAAGGAGGCTTCGCCGGCTGCATAAGGGGCACTGTCGACTTCGTAATAAACCGTCAAACCCCGGGCGGCAGGAGGCACGCTGGCCGCTGCCAGGTGAATCGCAGCATCGATTTGCTGCCAGATCTTCAGCCCATCTTGTGTGCCCAGCAACTCGCCGAGCTTCAAGAGCACGCGCTTGACATCGGCCTGACGGGTGGCTTCCAGCACCATGACCTTCAGACCCAGCGCAGCGAGTCGCTCATGCACGCGCGACGCGGGTGACAGGATCACCACATCGGGCCTCAAGGCGACGATTGCTTCGATCTGGAGGTCGTCAAGGCCGCCCAGCTTGGGCAGCTTGTTGACCTGCGCCGGAAAGTCGGAATAGCGGTCAACGCCGACCAGTCGTTCGCAGGCCCCGAGCACACAGACGGTCTCGGTCAGCGAGGGCAGCAAGCTGACGATGCGGCGAGGCGCTTCGCTGAACTGCTGCTGGTGCCCGAGGTCATCCTTGATACTGAAACCTGCCGCCCAGGCCATGCCGGGCTGCGCGAACAATGCCGCAGCCAGCATCAAGCCATTGGCGATCTTGGTTGCAGCGTTGGGCATCACATCTCTTATAGCGCAGGGCTGTAGCGCAGGCCGACCATCACGGTCCGCGGCGCCTGGGCAAAGCCCCCCGCGGTCTGGTAAACGCGGTTCAGCGCATTGTCCAGATTCAGTTGTAAACGCAATTGCGGCGTCAGCGGGCAATGCGCGTCGAGGTTGAGCAATGCGTAGCCGGCCAGCGGCAGGGTATTGGCGGCGTTGTCATAGCGCTGACCCGACAGTTGCAGCCCGGCCCCGAACTGCCAGTTCGCCAACGGCATCGCAGCACGCAGCGTGCCATATTGCCGGGCACGGCGCGCCAGCAGCAGGCCGGTACTCAGGTCCTTGGGGGCTTGCAGGTCGAGCGTTCCGGCAAGGTGCAGATTTCCCGTCTGCATGCTGCCAGCCAGACTCAGCCCCTGTAACAAACCGGCCTGCACATTGCCATAGCAGCCGCCGTAGTCCGAGAAGAACGCGCAGCTGTTGGTCGAGCCACTGAAGTCGATCAAATTGCTGATCAGGTTGCGATAAGCGGTGACAGACCATTCGGTGCCCCGGCCCTCATACCTGAGCCCGAGTTCCCTGTTCTGGCCTGATTCGGCTTTCAAGGGTCGGACTCCTGGTAGTGCCAGGTTCGGTCCCAGGCCGCTACCTTGTTGATATAGCGTCGGTGCACGAAACGAACTGCCGGTCGAGGCAACCAGGCGCAGCCCATCGGTCATGCGGTAGCCGATGCCGAAGCTGCCGGTGTTGGCGCCGCCGAACTCGGAGTCTTGGTCATGCCTGGCGTGGGCTTGCAGATCGAAGCGGCCGTTTGTCAAAAAGTAGCCCAGCGCTGCGCCGTTTTCAGCCCGGCTTGCCCTGGAGCCACCGGTCGCAGTGAAGCCGGGGCTGTTGAGCGCGTCTTCCTTGCGCTCCAGAACGAAGAGCAGCCGCTGTTCGTCGGTGAGCCGCCAGTTGCTTTCCATTGCGTAGCTGCGAATACGGGTTTCGGCCCGGTAATCAAATACCGGCAGGTCGTAGTTCACGTTGGATTCGCCGTAACTCAGCTGGCTGTTCAAGGCGGCCGACCATTGCCGATGCCAGCTCAATTTCCCGAGCTTGTTGTCCTCGATCGCATGACCGATAGCGCCGCCTCCTGCGGCCATTTCAGCATCGAGATGGCTCACCATGCCGCTCAACTCCAATCGGTCTTGCGGACTCAGCTGCAGGCCCAGGCGGGTGCTCCAGCTGTGTTTTTGATAGCCGACGTCGCCCGGCGTCGCATAGTAATTTTTCGGGTCCGGGACCAGCACGAAGCCGTGGCTCTGTTCGGTCGAGGCCGCCAACGCGTAATCAAGAATGCCCTGGCTGCCGCGCAGATTGCCGTCAATCCGATGGGTGCCCAGGCTGCCTGTCGACAGGCCCAGTTGAAGCTGGGTCTTGGCATTGCCTTTGAAGGTGAAGATCTGGATCACCCCGCCGATCGCGTCCGAACCGTACATCGCGCTGGCCGGGCCTTTGACGATTTCGATCCGCTCGACTTCGCTCAGCGGGATCGATTCCCAGGGCGCGCCGCCGGTCGCTTGCGAATCGACGCGAACGCCGTCGATCAGGACCAGGCTGTGACGCGTTTCTGCGCCCCGGATATAGAGAAAACTGACCGAACCGGGGCCGCCATTGCGGGTCATTTCGACGGCGCCGCTATTGCGCAGCAAATCGTCGATGCCGCCAAAGGCCTGACGTTCGATGTCGACGCGGGTGATGACGGTGACGTCGGCCAGCAACTCGCTCAGTTTGAGCGGGGATCTGGCTGCCGTGACGACGACCGGATCCAGTTTGGCCGGGTTGGACTGAGCAAAAGTTCTGGCATGCAGCAGGCCGCCGAACAGGACGAGGGAAGCTGCCACGGTCGTGGTCAGCCCGGGGCGTTCGAAACGCCTGTAAGCAAGGGTCATGGAAGAAAGCAAGCAACAAAGCAGCCGAGCGCCAGTTTCCCGCAGGCGCTCGTGAAACGATCGGCCATTGTCCTGGCCGATCACTTTGTTGGCCGGTATCCGGGCTGGTGGATCTGACCTTTGAGTCCTTCCCAGCGTTCAAAGAACGCCAGTGGAGCGAGTACAAAAGTTGGAGCTTCGAAAAGCTCTATCCACTTACCGTTGCGGGGACAGCTCAGGTTGGGATTGATCCGCTGGATCGCACCTTTCTGATTCCCGTTTAACTGCACAGGCGCAATGCCTGCACGAGCACCAACAATACGTCATTCTATCTGGCGCTTGAGGCCGCATGACTGGCGCTGGCCGCATGGGCTGGTTTGTGTGCGTGCGGCTGCTTGGTCTTGACCGGGGTAGCCGCGCTGGCTGGCTTGGGCAGCGCTGGCAGGCCGTTGATGCCGATGGCCGGGCCGGCATGGCGGCGCGCATCCGCCTCCTGCTTTTGCCGGTCCTGCTCAAGCTCGCGACCGAGCTTTGCATCTTTGCTCATCTGCTCACGTGCACCCCGCGACTGTGCCTGGCTCGGTTGGTCGAAGATGATTTGCGCGGCGCTGGCCTGCGAGCCGACCGGGCAGGGCGAATCGCGCAAATCGCGGCCATCGGCGCCGCAGCGGTAGATCTTGGCCTGCTGTGCTTGGGTCTGTGCCGCCGCGGCGACGCAAACCGCAACGAGGGCTAGGCAGGTTGATCGCGCAAAGTAGTTGGTGAAAGACATGGCGCAATCTCCATGATCGGTTCTGCCGCAGGCCCGGAGGGCGGTGGCTTGGGCAATTTCGGCCTTGGCGGTTTGGCATGAACCTTCATCAGCGCCCGCGCCATGTCGCCTGCCAGCAGCAAGTCGACCGCATCGAGTGATTTGGTTATGCAGTCGTCGACCGCCAAGCGCTCGGCCAGTGGCGGTCGACGCAGCACATAATCGGCCACTTCGCCGCGGTTGCCTGGATGTCCGATGCCCAGTCGCAGGCGCCAAAAATTGGCCGAACCGAGTTGCGCTTGCAGGTCCTTCAATCCGTTGTGTCCTGCAGCGCTGCCGCCCTGCTTGATCTTCATCTGGCCTGGATCCAGGTCCAGTTCGTCATGGACGGCCAGAATTTCTTCAGGCTCGATCTTGTAAAAGCGTGCCAGCGCAGCCACTGCTTTGCCTGACAAATTCATATAGGTCATCGGCTCGATCAGCCAGATCGGCCCGGCCGCGCCGCGTGGGCTGTTGACCCTGGCAACTTTTCCGAAATAGTTGCGCTCCACCTGCAGGGTGGCGCCGAGTTCGCGTGCCAGCGCATCGACCCACCAAAACCCGGCGTTGTGGCGTGTGTTTTCATATTCCTGCCCCGGATTGCCGAGACCAACAAACAGTCGAATCATGGCCACAGTTTAGACCTTGCCAGATTCGTATGCTGCGTACGCGCCGCAGGGGATCGGCGGACATGATCGCCGGCCGGATTCCCGGTACGGCAAACCCGCCTGCGCGGCAAGGCCTGCCGATTCCTGCCGCCGGGTACAAGCGGCCGGGCTCAGATCGGTGCTGCGGGCGCCGGCGCTGCAGGCACAACTTGTGGAGCCTTGGCGGCGCTCTTGGGTGCCGCTTTTGGCAAGGCTGCGACCGCCACTTTGGCCGCTTTCTTGGCCACCGGCTTGGTCACTGTCTTGATCGTTGGCGTTGCCTTTGCTGCAGTTTTCGCGGCAGGCTTTATTGACGCCTTTGCCGCCGGTTTGGCCACCGGTTTTGCTGCCGCCTTTTTACTTCGTCTTGCCACCGCCTTGGCCACCGGTTTGGCCACCGGTTTGACGGCCTTTGCCGCTGGCTTCGGTGCGGCAGCAGTTTTTGGCGCTGTCTTGGCGCCCTTGCTCAATGCATCGATGCGGCGATTCAGGGCCTCAAGATCCTTGGTCGAAGGCACGCCGAGGCGCTTCAGCGCTTGGGCGATTCGGTCTTCGACGATGGCTTCCATCTTGTCCCACTGCTTGCCCGCCTTGCTGCTGACATCGCCGGCCAGGTCCGAGACTTTGCCAGCCATTGCAACGAACTTTTCTTCAGCGACCGCCTGGGTGCGCTTCTGGGCGTTCATTCCTTCCTTGACCAGCGCTTCAAAAACCTTGCTGCCTTCGCCCTGTGCTTTGGAGAAAGCTCCAAGCCCTGCAGACCAGATCTGCTGTGCCGAGTCCTTGACGCTTTGCGCGAACTGACTGTCCGGCATCGCCGCACCCGAACCGCCATTGGACTTGCCCTTGCCTGCCATCTTCTGAAGTTTCTTGACCATGGTGTCTATCCTTTGTGAATGTCGTTGCATAAAAGTTTCAAAAACGCACCGCTTATCCCGGGTGGCAGAGCCAAGTATGTGCGCCCGTCTCCCCAGCGAAAATGCGCCTCCGCAACCTTGCATTGATTGATCAGCGCTTGAATCGATTGGTCAAGGAGCTTGCGATGCAATATTTTGTTACCGGAGCCACTGGCTTCATCGGCAAACGTCTGGTCAAAAAGTTGTTGTCGCATCGCGCCAGCAGCGTCCATTTCCTGTTGCGGGAGGAAAGCCGCAGCAAGCTACCCGAGTTGCTGGCTTTCTGGGGCGTTGGCAAGGCGCGTGCGCTGCCGGTTTTCGGCGATCTGAGTGCCCCCAATCTCGGTGTCAGCGACCAAAGCATCAGGCGCTTGAAAGGGCAGATCGATCATGTCTACCATCTGGCCGCAGTCTATGACCTGAGAGCCGATGCAGACTCGCAGATGCGGGCCAACGTTGCGGGGACTCGCAAGCTGGTCGAATTTGCGGCACTGATCGATGCCGGGCATGTTCACCATATCTCTTCGATCACCGCCGCCGGCCTGTACGAGGGCGTGTTCCGCGAGGATATGTTCGAGCAGGCCGAGGGCCTGGATCATCCCTATTTCCTGAGCAAGCATGAGGGCGAAAAGATTGTCCGCAGCGAGTGCCGATGCCCTTGGACGATCTACCGTCCGGCGATTGTGGTGGGGGACTCTAGGACCGGCGAGATGGACAAGGTCGACGGACCTTATTACTTCTTCAAGCCGATTCAACGCCTGCGTCAAATACTGCCGCCCTGGCTGCCGGCCATCGGTCTGGAGGGCGGTCGAATCAATATCGTGCCGGTGGACTTTGTCGTGGCTGCGCTCGACCATCTCAGCCATCAGTCCGGCAACAGCGGGCGTTGCTTTCATCTGGTGGATCCGGTCGGTTACCGGGTGGGCGAGGTGCTCGACATTTTTTCGATCGCCGCCCATGCCCCGAAGATGAGCCTGTTCGTCAACGCCGCCCTGCTGGGATTCATTCCCCAGGCCGTCAAGAAATCCTTGGCGGCGCTGGCCCCGGTGCGAAGGATCCGGCGTGCGGTGATGAAGGACCTGGGCTTGCCTGAGGACATCTTCGCCTTCGTCAATTACCCGACGCGCTTTGACTGCCGTGAAACCGAACTCGCCTTGAAAGGCTCGGGCATCGCTTGCCCAGATCTGCACAGTTATGCCTGGCGGCTCTGGGATTATTGGGAGCGGCATCTCGACCCGGATCTGTTCATCGACCGCAGCCTGAAGGGAGCAGTGGCCGGGCGGGTGGTGCTGGTCACCGGGGGCTCATCGGGCATCGGTCTGGCCTCGGCCATGAAGTTTGCGGCGGCCGGGGCGATCACCATCATCTGCGCGCGCGGTGCGGACAAACTCGCCGACGCGGTCAAGGCCATCCAGGCAGCGGCCGGAGTTCAAGCGCAGATTCACAGCTATTCGGCCGACATCGCCGATGAGCGAAGCTGCAATGAAATGCTCTGCTGGCTGGACGAAAAATTTGGCGGTGTTGATTTCCTGATCAATAACGCGGGCCGTTCGATCCGCCGCGCGATCGAGAACAGCTATGAACGTTTTCACGATTTCGAGCGCACGATGCAGTTGAATTATTTTGGTTGCCTGCGCGTTACCTTGGGTTTGCTGCCCGGCATGGTGGCTAAGCGCAGCGGCCATGTGGTCAATATCTCCAGCATCGGGGTGCTGACCAACGCGCCGCGCTTTTCGGCCTATGTCGCCAGTAAGGCGGCGCTCGACGCCTGGACCCGTTGCGCTGCGAGCGAGTTCGCCGACCAGGGCATCACCTTCACGACCATCAATATGCCGCTGGTGCGCACGCCGATGATCGCGCCGACAAGGATCTACGACAGCGTGCCTGCGCTGGATCCTGAAGATGCCGCGGCATTGGTCGTGCAGGCTTGCATTGAACGCCCGGTGCGACTGAGCACCCGCCTCGGAGTATTCGGTGAAGTGCTGCACACGGCTCTGCCCAGGGTGGCGCAGATCATCATGAATACAAGCTTCCGGATGTTTCCTGAAAACACCAAAACCGATCAATCGACTGGAACCGGTGAGACTGAACTCTCTGCTCAAGCCCTGGCGCTGCAGCAGATGATGAAAGGGCTTCATTTCTGATTTTCAGCCCGGCGCTGCTAAGCTCGGCCGATGCCGAAAAGCCAAATCTCGCAGCTGCTTGCCCAAACACAATTCATCCGCTTTTGGCTGGCGCGTTTGGCCGGCGTTACGGCCAATCAAATGCTGATGGTCGCGGTGGCTTGGCAGATGTATGACATCACTTCCAGCGCCTGGGATCTGGGCCTGGTGGGGCTATTCCAGTTCTTGCCGGCTTTGCTGATGACTTTGCCGGCCGGGCATCTGGCCGATCGTTTGCATCGCGGCCGTATCTTCGCTGTGTGCATGCTGCTGCAGGCGGCCGTGGCCGTTTTGCTGGTGGCGGCGACCGATGGCGGCTTTGCCACGCGCGGGCTGATTCTGTGGGTCTCGGTGATCCTGGGTGCCGTGCGCGCTTTCCAGAGCCCGGCTCAACAGGCCCTGATTCCGTCGCTGGTGCGGACCGATCTGTTGCCGCGCGCCATCGCATTGAGCTCGAGCGGCATGCAGGCTGCCATCATTTGCGGACCAGCGTTGGGTGGCGTCCTCTACCTGAACGGGGCAGTGACGGTCTACAGCATCTGTGCCTTGCTGCTGCTGATCGCCGGCGGCCTGACCCTGGCAGTGCGTTATCAGCATCGCCCCTCGACATTGGCCGCGAATTGGCGCACGGTATTCGCCGGCGTCGCCTTTGTCTGGCAGAACAAACTGCTGCTTGGTGCGACTTCGCTGGACTTGTTTGCCGTCCTGCTCGGCGGGGCCACAGCGCTGCTGCCGATCTATGCCCGTGACATCTTGCACACCGGCCCGGTGGGTCTGGGGCTGCTGCGCGCGGCGCCCGCCGTGGGTTCACTGGTGATGTCGCTGGCCCTGATGCGCTGGCCGCTGCACCGCAGAGTCGGCCATCGCATGCTCTCGGGCATTGCCCTGTTCGGTCTGGCAACCGTCGTCTTCGGCCTGTCGACCCATATCGGCCTGTCCTTGATCGCCCTGGTGATCACCGGCGCGGCCGACAGCATCAGCGTGGTGATCCGTCTGACCCTGGTGCAACTGGAAACGCCCGACGAGATGCGCGGCCGGGTCGCGGCGGTCAACTCGATCTTTATCGGCGCTTCGAATCAACTCGGTGAATTCGAGTCCGGCGCCACCGCCGCCTGGTTCGGCCCGGTCGGATCGGTGGTGACAGGCGGGATCTGCACCTTGCTCGTCGCGGCGATCTGGCTGCGTTTGTTTCCGACGCTGGCACAGCGCGACCGGATGGGTTGAACGTGGGGAGGCATGTTGCCGGAGTATTACTGATCCCCGAACAGGGGGGATTGCGAGTCAGTGCGTACGCACCGCCGGCGCTTCCGGCAGAATCAATTCAGCTGATAGAAAAATTGTCAGCCGCAGGGCAGGGCGGCCTACAGCGCCGCCGCCTGGTTTGTTTCCACAAATAATCTGGAGAAAAAAATGATTTCCATTCGACGTCACCTGAAGCTGGCTTTGATGGCGGCGGCAATCGGCCTAGCGGGTTGCGGCATGTTGCAACCCGCCAATACCGTGGCGCTATCCGCGCAGTTGTCGGCAGGCAATGAAGTGCCGCCGAATGCATCGAGCGCCACCGGCACGGCTGAAGCCACGTTTAAAAAGGACAGCAGCTTGTTGTCCTGGAAGATCAGCTATGCCGGCTTGACGGGCCCGGCAACCGCGGCCCACATCCACGGCCCTGCTGCTGCTGGCGCCAATGCCGGCGTGGTCGTTCCTTTTGCCGTTTCGGCCAATCCGATCGAAGGACAGGCCACGCTGACAGCCGCACAGGTCGCTGACCTGATGGCCGGAAAATGGTATGTCAACATCCATACGGCAGCCAACAAGGGCGGCGAAATTCGCGGCCAGTTGATGCCCAAGTAATCAGCGGTGACCTCAAAGCAACCCGGCCCGGCCTTGCCCGAGGCCGGGTTGCGGCGCTATGGCGACTGTCAACTTTGCCCATAGGGGTGCCCCCCAAAGCTGGTAGTGCCTTCGCTCAAAGCTGAGGGCGCGCGATGCCAAAGCCGGCTGATTCGGCGCTAGCCTTGCCTTTCAACAAGGAGGTCGGCCGAGATGGAAGCAGCGCAAAGAAAGTTCTTGGTGGCGGGTTGCCTCGCCTATGTGGGCCAAAGCCCAGGCCGTTGGCGACTGGCGCATCGGTAATCTCGATGCCGGCGCCGGCATGTACGCCGCAACAGTCAACGAAACCCAGAGCGTGTTGGGTCAGTTCTGCCAGGCTGAAGGCGACGACTTCCCTTGCTACTGGTTGTTGTCGATCGACATCGATTGCGAGCCGGGGCAGTCATACATCGTCCTTGTCAATGCTGACCACAGCGCTGTCCCGCTTGAAATGCTCTGCGCGCCTTTGGCAAAGGCCAATCGCTACGCTTTCAGGGACTTTGACTTGACATCCTCCCCGCCCTAAAGGGCGGGGATTCGCTCTGCAGGGGCTGCATGTCCGCAGCCGGCTCTGAACTTTGACAGGATATTGCGAGCAGCGTTCACATCACGATCATGCAAACCCTCACACCCCCAGCAGGTCCATGGCCTTATTGCAAGACC
>CAIJIT010000177.1 GCA_903820745.1 uncultured Burkholderiales bacterium | reverse complement strand
GGTGACCAGGGACTGGCCAAGGGCCGTATCTATATCATCGCAGCCCACGGCATCGAGACTCCGAAGCTGATGTTGATGTCAAAGAGCAAGAACAGTCCTGCTGGCTTGTCCAACAGTTCGGGCCAGGTCGGACGAAATCTGATGGCCAATGCCTATGTTCAAACCCAGGGCTATACCCCGGTCGACAAACCAGTTTTCTCCTATCGGGGACCGGTCAGCGCCACTTCAGCTTTCGTGGAAATGCGAGATGGGCCCTTCCGGAATCAGCACGCAGCCTTCGACAGTTACATCTACAACGGCGGCTTTGATCCTTTTGAGGGCCCCAAAATGCAGGCCAACGAGTTGATAAAAATGGGCTTTTTGGGCAAGCAACTCAGTGAGAAATTGGCTGATTTGGCAGCACGCCAGATCCTGCTGGAAAGCAGTGTTGAAATGCTGCCCCACCCGGAAAATCGTATTTCACTGTCAAAACAGAAGGATGGCATCGGTTTGCCCCGCCCGAATATCGAATTCAGGTTCGATGACTATACGCTGCGCGGAATTTCAATTGCCTGGAAGCGACAACTGGCCATATTGAAGAAGATGGGTGTCGTTGGCACCGACGGCAAACCGCTGCCAGAGGTTGATGCGAAAACCACCAACAAGTTCATTCGGGGCATGCTGGCACTCCCGTTTGCGGAAGTGGGCGCCGCGAATGCCGTGCTGGCCGGAACAGTCCGATTTGGCGATGATCCTAAAAGGGCGGTGGTGGATTCATTTTGCCGTAGTTACGACCACCGCAATCTTTATGTGGTTGGAACCTGCAATTACCCAACCGCCGGCATCGCCTCACCGACTTCCACCGCCGCCGCGCTAGCGTTGCGTAGCGCTGACTATATCTCCCGGACCTTTGGCAGCAATGTCGGGTAATTGAACTTGAGCAGTTTCCTGATGGCTTTGATACTTACAGCACCTTGCCAAGAGCGGAAGTTAAATGCCTAAACGCAGCGCTGCAGAACTTGCTCGCCGGTACCGCCGGCTTGGCCGGCCTCATCGTCATTCAACTAGAGCTCCGGAAGCTCTGATCGCGGCTGCAATGCTGGCTGACTCAAGCTGCAACATTTCCTGAAATTTCTCAGTTTCGACAGTGTTTGCTTCGGCGCCAAGCGCCGCCAATCTTGCCAGGATTGCGGAGTCGGTGAAGGTCAGTACAACCGCCTTGTTGATGCGTTCTATTTCGACTTTCGGAGTCCCTGCAGGGGCCAGCAGACCTATCCATGAACCGTATACGAAGCCCGGTAACCCTGCTTCTTCGAGAGTAGGCACTTCGGGAAGAAATGGGCTGCGTGTAGTTGCCGTGTAGGCCAGCAATTTGATCCTCGGATCATTGCGATAACCGATCATCGCAGGCAGTGCGGCCATGACACCCTGGCTGCGATCGGCGAGCATTTCGGTCACGGCATCGCCGGTTGATCGCATCGGAATATGCACCATCTGCAGGCCCGAGCGGTTCAGGAAAAATGCCATGCCAAGATGGCTGGCGCTACCGTTGCCTGCCGAAGTGAAGTTATAGATGGCCGGCTTTGATTTGACTGCCTTGATGTACTCCGCCATATTGGTTACATGCATGCTGGCCGGTGCCGCAATCACAAAACCTGAAAAGCCGAGCTGGGAAACGCCGACAAAGTCCTTCACCGGGTCGTACGCGAGCTTCGGGTAAAAATAAGTTGCGTAGTGATGACTCGATCCCGCGACGAGCAGGGTCAAGCCATCCGGCAGCGATCTTGCAACGAAGGCCGCGCCGATCGTTCCCCCCGCTCCTGAGCGGTTTTCAACCACCGTCTTCTGGCCCAGTCTGCGACCCAGTTCGTCTGAAAACACGCGCGCCACAACGTCCTGCACCGAACCCGCCGCGTAGGGCACCACAAGGTGCAGAATTGGCTGGGAATTGGCTGCGACGCCGAGTCCGAGCCAAAGAGAAATGAGGAAAACAAGGTGTTTTTGGCGGAACATTTCGTGTTTACAGCCGGTAGCGGGCAAGGCGGAAAATGCCCTGGTGACGATGAGAATCACAGCCTGCTGCTGCAACAGTACTGGTCAAGCCACTATATTCTGTTTAAACGTCCGTAACTGTTGCATCCGGTGTGATCATGCGCCCATTCGAAGCTGGCCACTGTTCAAA
This sequence comes from uncultured Burkholderiales bacterium, assembly GCA_903820745.1. Taxonomy (GTDB): domain Bacteria; phylum Pseudomonadota; class Gammaproteobacteria; order Burkholderiales; family Burkholderiaceae_C; genus Paucibacter_A. Next base: position 1,790 of record CAIJIT010000177.1, on the reverse strand, counting down.
GCAAGGGACGTGATGCGCAGCGAGATTTCAAGGCCGACTCGTCAAGGGTCAGTGCGGCAATCAAGCCCGGCGTGCGCGACTCTCACACGCAACGGGTCGAGTTCCAGCACAGCGGCGCGGCGCATACGTTTGCCCTGGCGAGCTTCATCGCAGTCAAAAACCCGTAAAGCAGGGGGAACGGTTTTTCGTTCCCCCGGATACTTACCGATATTGCTTGCGCTGTACTGCCGAAACCTTAGGCAAGCTCACAAGAAGCGCCCCTAGGTCGTTGATTTACCTATGGGCTTGCTCTGTTGTGACCCATCGAGACTCAATAAATTGGTCCGACCAGCAGGAATCGAACCTGCAACCGCCCGCTTAGAAGGCGGGTGCTCTATCCGGTTGAGCTATGGTCGGCGACCTGGGTTGCGATTGTGACATGCGGGCCTTCGTACCTTGCCCCCCCGGACCGCACCAACGGTCAATTGATCAGCACATTGACGATCGCATTGCCGATGCCCATCAGCGCCGCGCCCGAGATCAACCCGGCACAGATCGGCTCGCAGCCTTCGACCCAGATCCGGTTGCCCAGCGTGCCCGCTTGCTTGTGACGGCGGCCCATCAGCCAGAACAGCATCGCACCGACCCACATCGCGAACACCGCCTCGGGCGGCAGCACCACGCCCAGGCCGATCGAGACGGCCGAGAGCTGGAAGCGCCCTTTGCTGATGATGCGGGCAACCTCGATCAGGGCCGCAGCGACGGCCGCGAAAGCCATCGCAACCAGGGCCGAATAAGGCAGGCCTTGCAGACCCTTGGCAATGATGTCGGCCACGCCCTTCCATTGCAGGGCGGCGGGCATCGCGAACTGCTCCGAGATCAGGGTCGAGGTCGAGCGCAGACCGTTCGCATCAGCCGGTAAAAACAGCAAAAAATACAGCGGCACGCAAGCCAGTACGCCGGCGAAGATGCCGATCACATGGCCAATCGCTTGGTGGCGCGGTTTGCCGCCGAGCATGTAGCCGGGCTTGATATCAGACAGCAGATTGGCCGCGTTGGCGGCGATCTCGGCCGTCATGCCGGCGGGCAGCAGATTGCTGGCCGGGTTGCTGCGGTCGATCGCGCCCATGGTGAACTGGGTGATCTTGGAGAGCGAGCCGGTCGGCGTCCAGGAAGTCAGCGCCATCGAGTTGGTGCAGATCACCGTCAGCACAAAGATCAGCGGCAGCGAAATCAGCGCCAAGTACATCGGCACACCGAAGAAGATATGCGTGACCCAGGCGCCTAGAAAACTGAATATCGGCACGCCGACATAGGAGATCCACAAAGGTACTTCGATATGGCCAAGCAGATCCGCGCCCTTGGCCGCCGGCGCGGTTTTCTTGCCGATCGCCTTGAATGCGCCGATGAACAACTCGGGCTTGGCCGCCAGGCTGACCAGCGAGCCGACCACCATCATCGTCACGCCCCACCACATCGACCATTGATTGACGATCTCGGCGCGTGAAATCGGCACGACGGCACCGCTGGCGCTGACGCGCTGGACGATGTCGCCGGCCTGGATCATCAGCGGCGCGAGGATGACGAAATTGATGAAGGTGCCGAGCAGGCAACTGGTGGCAACCGCGATGCCCATCAGGCCACCGACGCCCAGCATCGCCGCGTCGAGCGTCAGGCGCAGGCCCAGCACGCGGAAATCGGTGCCGAGGATTTTCGGCAGCCAGAGCTCGGATTTGACCGCGGCCTGGTAGTAATAGGTGTCGAGCCGCTCATGCAGGATCCAGGGATCTTTCAGCCCGGCCCAGCGGTCC
>CAIJIT010000176.1 GCA_903820745.1 uncultured Burkholderiales bacterium | reverse complement strand
CACCCAGATCGACACGCCGAGTTTGCCGCGCGGGAACAACTGCGGCGGTGCCGGCGCCGTCACGATCCCCGGCAAGCAGCCGCAAGCGCACACCGGTCGGTAGCGGTGACGCCGAATGAGGCGGCGGTAGGCCTTGACCTCGACCTCCAGCACTTCGGCGTCCTGCGTGCCGGGAAACTCGCGCAGGCCCACGCCGCAGCGCGGGCAGCAGGCCTGAGACGTCAAGTCCTCCACCTTGGCCGGCAGCTGGGGCAGTCGAGTCCGACCATGGCCTGGTCGACCTCGTTGCTGGCCACGCGGGCGGGCAGGCCCATCCTTCGGACGGGCCCCGCCATTGACGGCGATCGATTGCTCCGTCTTTGAGCCGAACACCCGCTGGCGCAGATCGCGAATCTGGGCCTGGGCCTTGTCCAATTCGATCTTCAAAAGGTCTTCGCGCTGGCGCACCAGCGCGAGCTCAAACTGGTGTCTCTTCTCGGCAAGCTCAAGCCGAGCGATGGCCCTCTCATGCAGCGATTTCCACTGCTTGGCCTGGGTGCGCAGTTCGATATGTTCTCGCTTGGTCAGGGTCACCAGCACTTGATCGAACGGCTTGGGCGACGACGTTGCCGCACCGGGAGAGCTCCCAGCGGCTGACTCGAGGACATCAACGCTGCGCATGCGGCGTAAGGTAGCGGAAAACGGCGCACGTGTCCAGTGGTTTCGTCGGCCTTCGCAGTTGGGCTACGTGATCACCGATTGTTTACTCGAGTTCGACAGTTGCTGGACGTAAGTCTATGATTTAATTAGAAACCGGTTCTAAAGTGCAGACTACAAAGCAGGCTTGGCGAGGTCTGAAGGGGTCGGCGGGGTCAACTCCAAGGCTGCGAACAGCGATTTCTGGACCGGGTTTATGTCAGTCAGGCCAGTGATTGTTTGACCATCGGCGGTCTGCACGGTTTGCTGGAAGATGCGGCGCAGTTGCTCCAGCAGCGTGCTTGGCGACTCTGACCTTTTGGCTGCCTTCAGCCGCATGCGCATCACCCGGTAAAGGATCAACGCCATGAAACACACCAGCGCGTGCGAGCGAATCCGCTTGGGTAGTCGGTGGTACACAGGGCCAATTTCGATGTCGGATTTGAGAACTTTAAAGCCGCGTTCAATATCCGCTAGGCTCTTGTACCGCTGCACAACTTCGTCTGCCGGCGCGCCCGTGTTGGTCACCAACAGCAACTTGCCGTCCAGCAGTTCGAGGTACCGTTTTTTGTCCTCGTCAATCGTGTAGCTGAACAGCTCTGCTTTCAGATCGACCTTGATCACATGCGCCAGGTGCGCATCCTTGACCGCATGATAGAACCGCGCCTTGGTGCCAGAGTCCGACATCGGCCGGCCTTTGCGGCCTTTTTTACCTTGTCGTTTGCTCTCATCTTGCTCGTCGAGCGTGACGCTGCACTGCTGGCCCATCTGGACCAATTCAGCGATGACCTTCTCGCGCGCTTGCGTTCGCCGTGAAGCCACTTCAGGATCATGTGCCACCACCAAGCGCCGATCCTGCCATT
>CAIJIT010000175.1 GCA_903820745.1 uncultured Burkholderiales bacterium | reverse complement strand
CCGACTTGCTGCAGAAAGCTTTCGACATGGGCCAGGTCGGGCTCGATGTTGACGGGGCTGCGGGTCGAGAGCGCGTCCATCGCGAAGCTGCCGACGGCCCGGCGGTCATCTGAGTGCCCGCTATCGCCCATATCAGCTGGCCCGTGGTCGATATAAGTCTTTGATTCATTGAACGGAGCCGGCGTATCGCCCACCCTTTGTCACTCATCTATCGCCGATATGGCGAAAGCTGTCCGATAGCGTGTTCATGACTGCGCCCAGTACCGCCGCCAGCGGCCTGATTTTTTATTGATTTGCGGAGCGGTCGACAACAATCGGGCGGTGCCTGCCAGCGCTCACAGGCGAAACGCACTCAGGTGCAGCAACTGGCCCTTGACTTCGAGTGCACCGCCGGCGACATGCTGGCCGGCCAGGCGCAGGTCGGTGCCGGCGCCGACGGCTTTGAAGCGCTCGATGCCGGCATGGCCGACTTGCTGCAGAAAGCTTTCGACATGGGCCAGGTCGGGCTCGATGTTGACGGGGCTGCGGGTCGAGAGCGCGTCCATCGCGAAGCTGCCGACGGCCTTGCGCAAAAAGCTGCGGAAGGTGTCGGGCGAGTCGAACAGTTCCACCGCGACGGGCTGTCCGTCGATGGCGAAAACGGCGCCGGCCTGGCGCGGTTGCCATTCAAATGCCCGCTGGCAGGCGTCGAGTCGGGGCTGTTCGGCGGCGTAGAGGTCTGACATCGCTTCGGTGTCGGAGTTGCGGTTGGCGGATCTGAAGCGCTCGTCGATCATCTGCCAGATCTCGCCTTGATCGCCGCTTGCCGCGCCGCGCTGGCGCATCGATTGGCTCACCGCGCTGGCCTTGGCCCGGCGGGCGGCGCCGAAGAGGATGCGCTCGCTGCTGTCGAAATGGCGTTGACGGTAGGCCCAGCGCCCGCGCTCGACGCAAGACACCGGAATCCGCAGTTCGCTGCCGGCATCGGCCAGGATGGTGATGTTGAGGATGCGGTTCTGGCGTGCGCCGCTCAGTTCTTCCCCATCGACCAGCAAGACCGGCCGCCCGCCGCGGTTGTGGAAGGCCAGTTCGGGCACGCTGCCGCCTTCGCTGATTTCGGCCACGCTGGCCGCGCCGGCTGCGATGGCGCTGTCGAGCAGGTCGTAGCTTGCCGCCAGGCCGGCGGGCGCCAGCAGGGGAAATACCGACAGGTTCTGATAGCGCTGGCAACGGCCCAGGCTGTGGCGTGACAGGGTTTGCGCCAGGGTCGGCGCTGCACCAGCCGCCGGCCTGCCTGGGTTATGCCTGCTGGGGCGCGCGCTGGCGCTCGGCCTGGCTTGGGCCATGTCGAGCCCGCGCAATGCGGGTTCTGCCAGTTCGAGGCCGCGCATTTCGGCCAGCCATTGCGCCGGGATGCCAGCCTTGCCGAAGATGATGCCGGCCAAGCCGCCGGCCAGCGCGGCCGTGGTGTCGGTGTCGTCGCCCATGGCAATGGCGGCCCGGACGACCGATGGGTAGTCTGGCTCGCGCAAACAGGCTTGTGCCGACCAGAGCGCGTCCACCGCATGACCGCTGCCACGCGGAGCGTTGCGCAGGGGGCTGCCGAGGATGTCGCGTTGCAGCACCAGGGCCAGTTCGGCATCGGCTTGGCAGTAATGCTGCAACTTGTCGATGGCAAGTTCCCAGGCTTGCGCGGCGTCGACCCCGTCGAGCAACTGCCTTGCCACGCCGCAGTAAAGCGCGCAGCAGAGCTGGGCGATGCGATTGCCATGGGTGACCCTCGACTGGCGCATGGCCATCTCGAACATCGATGCGCTGGAGCCCCGGTGCCAGAGCGCGAGCCCGAGCACCCGCATCAGCGAGCCGTTGGTGG
>CAIJIT010000174.1 GCA_903820745.1 uncultured Burkholderiales bacterium | reverse complement strand
GGGAACAGCTTGCGCGACATACCGGCTGTTCGTCTGGAAAAATCGACCTGAATGTTTTGAAAACTCATAGCCCCTTACGGTCGATTTCGGGTAAACCGAAAAAGTGGCATCTTTAGTGACGGAAACTACCAATTTCAGTGACGTTCCTAACTCCTATACGATTTCATTGGCGTGTTCTAGTAAAACGTCGATCTGGCCAACTGTCAAGCTGAAGTACCCGGCAACGCGGTTTCCATCGCAGGTGACGAACGTTTTTGCCGAACCGCTAATTTGTCCATTGAGCCTTTTTCCAGCATGTACCAGGATAAATGAGCCAGTGATGTACCGCTTCAGCCCCGGGTTTCCACATACAAGGCGTAGAGTGAATGGCTGGACGCCATAAACAAGCGGTTGCCCAAAGTGCCACCAAAACATACATTCGCACAGCGCTCGGGCAAGTGAATATGGCCAATCGCCAAGCCTTGCGGGTTGAATACCCGGACCCCATCAAGTTCCTCTGGTCGCGCATCGCGTCAGCCATCGCTCCCCCAACCGCACCAGATGTTGCCATCCTGGTCCACGGCAATGCCATCCAAAGCGCCGGGGCCTTCAGCGTCAATCACCAAGCGTTTGCCAGACAGTTGCCCTGCAGCATTCAGGTCATACGCCCATACTTTGCGATACGGCTGGGCCCGACTTTCAACGAGGTAGAGCACCTGCTCGTCGGGCGAAAAGGCCAAACCATTGGGGCCGGCCAGGTCGGTTAACACCTGCTGCAACTGACCTGTGGCAGGGTCAATGCGGTACACCGCGTGCGGCAACTGCGCCTGGGCTTTCTCGCCCTCCCAATGTCCGCCGATGCCGAACGGCGGATCGGTGAACCAGATCGCGCCGTTGGACTGGCACACGATGTCGTTGGGGGAATTGAGCGGCTTACCCTCAAACTGGTCGGCCAACACGGTGATCTTGCCGTCGTATTCGGTGCGGGTGATGCGGCGACCGCCATGTTCGCAGGCCAACAGCCGCCCTTGTCGGTCACGACACAGCCCATTGGCAAAGTTGGAGGGTGAACGAAACACGCCCCAAGCGCAGCTGGCCTCGTCGTAGCGCATGATGCGGTTGTTAGGAATGTCGCTGACCAGCAGATAGCGGCCATCGCCAAACCAGACCGGGCCCTCGGCCCAGCGCATGCCGCTGCCCAGCATTTCGACCGAGCTGCTGAAGATGCGGTACTTGGCAAACGAAGGGTCCAGCACCTCGATGCGTGGATCGGGGTAGCGCTGATTGGGGGCGAAGTCGAAGTTGGCACCGGGTGCCGCGGATTGGATCATCATAGAAAAATCACTCAATTCATAGTTTGGGGGCTTGGCTTTATCATCGTCAACATCGCTGCGCCGCCCAGCACCATGGGCACACACAGCCATTGCCCCATGCTCATGCCCAGGGACAACAGTCCCAGGTGTGCATCGGGTTCGCGGAAGAATTCAGCAACAAATCGGAAAAACCCATAGCCCAGCAAGAAGGCCGTAAGCGGCTGGCCACGGCACCTTGACCATTGCACCGACTCAGGGTTGCGGCTGCCAGCGGTGGGGTAACAGCTCGTCGATCCGACTGTTCATGTGGCCAGGCAGTCGCGTCAGCACATCCTT
>CAIJIT010000173.1 GCA_903820745.1 uncultured Burkholderiales bacterium | reverse complement strand
GTCAAGCAGTTGGAAGATCGTGGCTGGATCGAAGTGATCGGGCACCGTGAAGTGCCTGGCCGGCCGGCGCTTTTTGCGACGACGCGGCAGTTTCTTGACGACCTTGGTCTGGCCAGCCTTGAACAATTGCCTGCGCTCGAGTTTGGCTCGGCACCGGTTTTCGCTCAGGCGGCCCAAGGCTCTCTGCTCGATCAAGCGGAACCCGAAAGTTTTACAGAATTACCCTTGAACCCGATTTTCCCCGCGCCTATCGATAGCGATGCAGGCGCATCCGTTCCGGCCATGCCGGTTCCTCAGTCTGACGCCACCGAACAGGTGCAAGCCGACGCATGAATTCAAAAAACAACGATCTCCACATTGAACCCGGTACGGACGAGCCGGCAGCGCCCAAGCGCAAACGCGCTCCGGTCAAGCCGAAACCGGCCGCCATTGCGCCTGTCGAGGCAGTGGCCGTCGACGATAGCAAGCCCGCAGCGAAACCGCGTGCAGCACGCAAGACAGCCGTGAAGGCGGCCCCGGTTGCAGTGCCAGTCGTCGAGACCGTCGTTGCTGTGATCGAAGCCATGCCGCCTGATGCAGCGCCAAAGCGGCGTGCGCCGCGCAAGGCTGCAGCAGCGCCGCAAGCGGAGCAGTCGGTTCAGGCCGAGCCGGTTCCCTTGTTCACGCTGGCCGCTGAAATGCCTGCGCAAGATGTTCAAGCAGTGAGTCTGCCGGCAATGCAGGGCGATCAATCGGGCGATGGGAGCGAGTCGAACGAGTCGAACGACTCAAATGAGCGCGGTGGGCGCAACCGCAACCGCCGTCGAGGCCGCAAGGATCGTGGCGATGAGGTGGGTGAGGGTGATGGCACTCCGCGTGCGCCGCGCGCCGCAGGCGACTCGGTCGAGCCTGCCCTGCTTGCCGAGGTCGGCGCGCGTTTTGCGCAGGTACTGGCAGGCGAGTTCGATGTTGTTGAAGAGGAAACTGAAGAGTTGTCCGAAGCTGAGGCAGAGGTCGAAGGCAAGCGCGTGCTGGCGCCTGAACCAGACGCGCCCAAGCTGCAGAAGGTGCTGGCCCAGTCCGGCATTGGCTCGCGCCGTGACATCGAGGACATGATCGCCGAAGGCAAGATCGAAGTGAATGGCGAAGTCGCTCATATCGGGCAACGGATCTCTTTCGGTGACATCGTGCGCTTGGACGGCAAGCAGATCCGCATCCGGATCACGCCACCGCCGCCGCGCATCCTGGCTTATCACAAGCCGGCGGGCGAGGTCGTGACGCTCAATGACCCTGAGGGTCGCCCCACGGTGTTTCGTCATTTGCCACGCCTGCAACAAGGTAAATGGCAATCGGTCGGTCGGCTGGATATGAACACCGAAGGCTTGCTGCTGTTCACCAATTCTGGCGAACTTGCCAACCAATTGATGCACCCGCGCTTCGGGGTCGAGCGGGAATACGCCGTACGGGTACTCGGCACCTTGAACGACGACCAGCGTGCGCGGCTGCTCGAAGGCGTCATTATCGAAGGTCAGAAAGCCGGCTTCAAGAGCATCGAAGATGGTGGCGGCGAAGGTGCCAACCATTGGTACCGCGTCATCATCACCGAGGGGCGCAACCGCGAAGTGCGCAAGCTGTTCGAGGCGGTGGGTCTGACGGTCAGCCGCCTGATCCGGATCCGTTACGGCACGGTCGTGCTGCCGCGTGGCCTCAAGCGCTGTGTCTGGATCGAACTGGGCGAGGACGATGTCCGCATCATTCGACGGCTTGCCGGAGGCGAACAGTCACGCCCGGCTCGGGACGAACGGACTGAACGTAGCCCTGAACGAGGTGCAGAACGTGGCGCAGAACGCGGTCCCGATCGGAACGCAGAGCGTGGTCGCGGACCTGGGGCGGAACGCGGCCCTGACAAGAATCGGCCGCGCCGCGCTGATGGTCGCCATGCCGGCGTTGGTCCAAGGCCAAGCCGGGTGCCGGAGCGCCCTGAGCGCGGGCCTGAGCGCGGCCCTGATCGAAATTCGAATCGAGGCCATGAGCGTTCAAACGAGCGCATGTCTGAGCGTCCGGTCGAGCGCGCTGACGACCGGGGCGGTGACAACGACGATCACGACGATGTGATGCCGCGCAATATCAATCCGCTTGAACAGACTTTTGATCGCCGCTTTGCCGGCAATTCGCGCAGCTTCCCTTCCGGCTTTGGTGCTGGCGGGAGCAATCAGGAACAGGGCCGTGGCGGCAGGGGCAACAAGGGCGATGGCCCAAGCCAGCCTGATCCGCTGCAGACCTCGGTCGGCTTCATCGGTGCCAATGCTTTTGTGCGTCGTGCCGGGCGGGGTGGTGGTGGCGGTGGTGGGCGCGGTGGACAGGGCGGTCAGGGTGGCAATCAGGGCGGCGGTGGCCGCAGTGGCGGCGGCTACGGCGGCCGCAACCGCTGAGCAATCTAATCAGCCGGCTTGCTTCCAGCAGACAAGGGTAGCAAGCCCCGTTCTGCTGTCATGACATCACAGTACAATCCAGGGCTTTGCCAAGCCACAAGATTCCAGGAGAATACCCATGACCATCGAACGCACTCTGTCCATCATCAAACCCGATGCCGTGGCAAAAAATGTCATCGGCCAGATCTATGCCCGCTTTGAAGCAGCCGGCCTGAAGGTTGTTGCCGCTCGTATGGCACATCTGTCGCGCGGCGAAGCTGAAGCTTTCTACGCGGTGCACAAGGCGCGTCCGTTCTTCAATGACCTGGTGAGTTTCATGATTTCCGGCCCTGTGATGATCCAGGCGCTGGAAGGCGAAAATGCCATCCTGACTCACCGTGATCTGATGGGCGCAACGGATCCGAAAAAGGCCGAAAAGGGCACGATCCGTGCTGATTTTGCCGACAGCATTGACGCCAACGCGGTTCATGGCTCGGACGCCGCTGAAACTGCAGCTGTGGAAATCGCATTCTTCTTTGCCGGAATGAACGTTTACGGCCGTTGATTTGGCGCCTGGCCGAGGGCTTGTCGCCCGAGGCCGGACTGCAGTTTCTGACCCGGGCATGACTTCGAAAGGCAACATCATGGACGTGGTCAATCTGCTGGGACTCGATCTGGAAGGTCTCGCTGCTTATTGCGAGCAACTTGGGGAAAAGCGCTTTCGCGCGACCCAGTTGTTCCGCTGGATCCACCAAAAAGGCGCTGCTGACTTCGACCAGATGACCGATCTGGCCAAGTCCTTGCGCCAGAAACTGGCGGGCCGGGCACATGTGAAAGCGCTGGACGTCATTTCCGAACATCAGTCGGGTGATGGAACGGTCAAGTGGCTGTTCGATGTCGGCGCAGGCAATGCCGTTGAGGCGGTTTTCATCCCCGAATCAGACCGCGGTACTTTGTGCATCTCCAGCCAGGCCGGTTGCGCCGTTGGCTGCCGGTTTTGTTCGACCGGCCATCAAGGCTTCAGCCGAAATCTCGATACCGCCGAAATCATCGCGCAGCTCTGGTATGCCGAACACAATCTGCGCCGCCGATTTGGCACGGGTGAGCGGGTGATCTCGAACGTGGTGATGATGGGCATGGGTGAGCCGCTGCAGAACTACAGCGCGCTGCTGCCGGCCTTGAAGATGATGCTCGATGACCATGGCTATGGCCTGTCGCGTCGCCGCGTGACGGTGTCGACCTCGGGCGTTGTGCCGATGATCGACCGCCTGCGTGATGACTGCCCGGTGGCTTTGGCGGTGTCCTTGCATGCGCCGGACGATGAGTTGCGCGAACAACTGGTGCCTCTGAACAAGAAGTACCCGATTGCCGAGTTGCTCGACGCCTGCAATCGCTATCTTGACCGTGCGCCACGCGACTTCATCACTTTTGAATATTGCATGCTCGATGGTGTCAACGACAAACCGGAACAGGCCCAGGCGCTGGTGGAATTGCTCTGCGGCCATGTCAGTTGCAAGATCAACTTGATTCCATTCAACCCATTCCCGGCCTCAGGACTGAAATGCAGTCCGCGCGACAGGGTGACAGCTTTTGCTTCGATATTGTCGAAGGCCGGATTGATCACCACCGTGCGCAAGACCCGCGGCGACGACATCGATGCGGCTTGTGGTCAACTCGCGGGCGAAGTGCAGGACCGGACCAATGTCATCGTGCGGATGTCGCGTGCGCCGCTTGGCGCGACTCCTGCCTGATTTTTGTGGCATCGAACAATGAGCCGAAGTCTGATGAACCAGGCCGTTTCAGGAGCAAAGAGGATCGGCTTTTTCGGCTGGCTGCTTGCCATCGTTTTGACAGCATGTGCTGCACCCAGTACGCAACAGCCTGGCTTGCTGCACACCGAGTCTGACCCAACCAATACCGATCGTCGGTCCTCGGTGCGGATGGAATTGGCCGCAGGCTATTTTGCCCGCGGTCAGTTCAATATTGCGCTGGACGAGATCAAGCAGGCCTTGCTGCTCAAACCCGAGTTGCGCGAAGCGATCAATCTGCGTGGACTGGTTTATGCGGCGATGGGCGAAAGTCAATTGGCTCAAGAGAGCTTCAAGAGCGCATTGAGCTTCTACCCAAGCAATGCCGACATCCTGCACAACTATGGCTGGATGCTGTGCCAGCAGCAGCGCTGTCCGGATGCGCTGGCGCAGTTTGATCTGGCCTTGGCGCAGGCCAAGTACCGCGCACCATCGCGAACCTTGCTTGCCAAGAGTGTGTGTCAAGCCCGGTCGGGTCGAATGGGCGAAGCCGAGCTGAGCTTGGCGCAGGCCTTCGCGCTGGATCCGGCCAATCCTGCGGTGGCAGTCAATCTGGCTGAAGGGCTGTATCGGAACAACAATCTTGAGCGGGCTCGGTTTTATAGCAAGCGCGTACTTGCCCAGAACGAACCGAGCAATGCGTCAAGTCTTTGGCTGGCTTTGCGCATCGATAAGCGTTTGGGCAACAATCTCGCTGTTGATGAGTACAGCCAGTTGTTGCGCCGAAGTCACCCGCAGTCGCCCGAGACACAAGCCTTGAAAAACGGACAATTCTATGAATGACAAGGCAGAGATGTCTGCAATCCCGAGCGAGCCGATGGTGGCGATGACCGCAGGGAACTGGCTGCGTGAAGCCAGACAGAATCAGGGTCTGCATCTTGATGCCCTGGCAGCGATGTTGAAGGTCAATCCGGACAAGCTTCAGGCGCTTGAGGCGGATCGTTGGCAGGATCTGCCCGACATGACCTTTGCCAGAGCCCTGGCCAAGGCAGTCTGTCGCGCGCTGAAGGTAGATGCCGTGCCCTTGATGACCTTGCTGCCGGAGATGGTTGAGCTTGAACTCGACGTGAGCCGTAGATTGAATCAGCCCTTCCGTGAATCGGGGCGCCATGAGGTCGGATTTTCACTGGCTGCGCTGCTGCGCCCGGTGGTCTGGGGTCCGGCAATGCTGCTGATCCTGGCGGCCCTGGTCTATGTGACACCGGCCAGTTGGCTGCAGGTCGGCTCGAAGCTTGCCGATGCTGCCGACCCGGCAACGGCGGCGGTCCAGGCGGCCGAGCCCCTGAGCGCGGCCAGTCAGGCAGCTCAGTTGCAGCAGCTTGAAGGTCAGCTGGCGCTGCAGGTCAAGACTAGCGGCGCTTCCTGGATCGAGATTGTCGATGCGCGTGGGCAGACCCTCTTGTCCTCGCTGCTGCAGCCGGGTGATATGCAACGCGTCAGCGGCCAGCCACCATTGAAATTGCTGGTCGGTAATGTGGCGGCGACCGAAATCACCCTGCGGGGCAGCATCGTCGATTTATCCACCCAGGCCAGGGACAATGTTGCCCGGCTCGAACTGAACTGATCGAACATGAATCCAGCACCGATTGAGAGTCCTATCGAAGCCGCGATCGAGGCAGCTTTCCCGGCAAAGCGCCACTCGCGTCAGGCTCAAATTCGTTGGGGGGCGCGAGTCGTGAGCGTTGGTGGAGATGCGCCGGTGCGCGTGCAGTCGATGACCAACACCGACACGGTCGACGTCATCGGCACCGCGATCCAGGTCAAGGAGTTGGCCATTGCCGGCTCTGAGTTGGTGCGAATCACGGTCAACACACCCGAGGCGGCAGCAGCAGTTCCGCATATCCGCGAGCAACTGGACCGCATGGGCATCGATGTACCGTTGGTTGGAGATTTCCATTACAACGGACACAGGCTGCTGACCGATTTTCCTGAGATGGCGCAGGCTCTTTCCAAATACCGGATCAACCCCGGCAATGTCGGTAAGGGCGATAAACGTGATCGGCAGTTCGGCCAGATGATCGAGGCGGCTTGCCGCCACGACAAGGTAGTCCGGATCGGCGTCAACTGGGGCAGTCTGGATGCCGAACTGCTGGCGCAGATGATGGACGAAAACGCAGCGCGCAGCATTCCTTGGGATGGCAAACAGGTGATGTACCAGGCGCTGATCCAGTCGGCCCTGACCTCGGCGGCCTGCGCAAGCGACATGGGCCTGAATCCCGACAACATCATCATCAGTTGCAAGGTCAGCGGCGTGCAGGACCTGATCTCTGTTTACCGGGCTCTGGCTCGGCGCTGTGACTATGCCCTGCACCTGGGTCTGACCGAGGCCGGCATGGGCACCAAGGGCACGGTGGCATCTGCCACAGCGCTGGCGATTTTGCTGCAAGAAGGTATCGGCGACACGATCCGCGTTTCTCTGACGCCGCAGCCCGGCGAGGCGCGCACGCAGGAAGTGGTGGTGGCGCTGGAAATCCTGCAATCATTGGGCCTGCGCGCTTTCAACCCGAGTGTCACGGCATGTCCGGGTTGTGGCCGCACGACCAGCACGACTTTCCAGGATTTGGCCAAGCAGATCGACGATTTCCTGCGTGCACAGATGCCGATCTGGCGGGCCCGATACCCGGGTGTCGAGAACTTGAAGGTGGCGGTGATGGGGTGCATCGTCAATGGTCCCGGTGAAAGCAAGCATGCCGACATCGGTATCAGCTTGCCGGGCAATGGCGAAGCGCCCGCCGCGCCGGTCTTCATTGACGGCGAGAAGGCGCTGACCTTGCGAGGCGAAGGTATAGCGCAGGAGTTCCAATTGCTGGTCGAGAACTACATAGAAAAACGTTTTGGTGGACTGCTTGCTTGAGCTGAACAGAATCATGGATCAAAAAAAGTCACCGCTGCAGGCGGTGAAGGGCATGAACGACATCCTGCCGCCCGAGTCGGGGCGTTGGGAATGGTTCGAGGCCAAGGTGCGCTCGCTGATGCAGCGTTATGGGTACGCCAATTTGCGCACGCCGATCGTCGAGCCGACGGCCTTGTTCGTGCGCGGCCTCGGCGAAGTTACCGATATCGTCGAGAAGGAGATGTACTCCTTCGAGGACAAGATGAATGGCGATTTGCTGACCTTGCGCCCCGAAGGGACGGCCGGCGTCGTGCGCGCGATGACCGAACATTCCTTTTTGCGCGATGGCGGCAAACGCCTGTTTTATATCGGCGCAATGTTCCGGCACGAGCGGCCGCAAAAAGGGCGCCTGCGCCAGTTTCACCAGGTCGGCGTCGAGGCAATGGGTTTTGCTGGCCCCGATGTCGATGCTGAAGTCATCCTGATGTGCCGTCAGCTCTGGCGTGAGCTCGGTCTGGTCGAAGGGCGCGATCTGCGGCTTGAGTTGAACAGCCTGGGTCAGCCCGATGAGCGAGGTCTGCACCGCCTGGCCTTGATCAGTCATCTCGAACAGCACGTTGATTTGCTTGATGAGGAAGCCAAGCGGCGCATGTACAGCAACCCGCTTCGGGTGCTCGACACCAAGAATCCGGCCTTGCAGTCGGTTGTCGAGGCTGCGCCGCAGTTGATGGACTTTCTTGGCGCCGAGTCGCTGGCGCATTTCAATGGCGTGCGAGCGATTCTCGATGCCGCCGGTGTGGCTTACCGCATCAATCCGCGCCTGGTGCGCGGCATGGACTATTACAACCTGACCGTATTCGAATGGGTGACCGACAAGCTGGGTGCCCAAGGCACCGTTTGTGCAGGCGGGCGCTACGACAAGCTGATCGAGCAACTGGGCGGCAAGCCGGCGCCAGGGGTCGGTTGGGGCATGGGCATTGAACGTATGTTGATGCTGCTGGAAGAGACCGGACAAATTCTTCCAGAGCCGGCATTGCACGCCTATGCCATCGTGCCTTCCGCGCAAAATTTGCCGCAGGTCATGGTGGCGCTGGAGGCCTTGCGCGCAGCCGGTGTTTCGGTGGTCATGCATCCTGGCCAATCGAGCATGAAGTCGCAATTCAAGAAGGCTGACGCGAGTGGTGCGGCCTACGCGCTGGTGTTTGGCGAAGACGAGTTGGCCCAGGGCCAGGTTGCGGTCAAGCCCTTGCGCAATGCGGGGGCAGCGCAGTATCTGCGTAGCCTTGCCAGCGTCGACGATTGGGCAGCTGAGCTGCGCAACGCATAATCGCAGCCTTCCTTATTCATTTCTGTAATCCGAGAATTTCTCATCCATGGCGACGCAGCATCTCGATCTCGACGAACAAGAACAGCTTGACCAGTTGAAGGCTTTCTGGAAGCAATATGGCAATTTCATCACCTGGGGTTTGACCTTGGTGCTGGTCGCTTATGCGGCTTGGTCCGGCTGGACCTGGTGGCAGCGTGAGCAGGCCACCAAAGCCTCGGCCATGTATGACGAGCTCGACCGCGTTGCCCAACTGGCCGATGCGGACAAGGTGGCCGCGGTGCTGCGTGATTTGAAGGATCGTTTCCCGCGGACCAGCTATGCAGCCCAAGGTGCTTTGCTGGCAGCCAAGGTGCAGTTGGACAAGGGCCAACTCGACGCCGCGCGCGCCAGCCTTGCCTGGGCGGCTGAGAATGCCTCCGAGGACGAATATCGAGACATTGCAAGGCTTCGTATGGCCGGCTTGCAACTCGACGCAAAGCAGTATGACGAGGCGGCCAAGTCGCTGGATGCGGTCAAGGCAAGCGGCTTTGCCGCGCTGGTTGCTGACCGGCGTGGCGATCTTCTGGTGTTGCAGGCCAAGCCCGATCTGGCTCGGGCGGAATATCAAAAAGCCTATGACGCGATGGACAAGGCGCAGGAATACCGACGTTTGATCGGAGTCAAACTGGGTAAGCTCGGCGTTGCCGTGCCCGATGAAGATGCCCGCGCCAATGGAGTCGCCCCATGATGACGACCAAACTCGCCGGGGCTTTGCTGCTTGTTGCGTTGTTGCAGGCCTGTTCAATTTTCAGCAGTTCCTCCGCAGCCAAGCCTGCTGCCCTCGAGTCATTGACCGCACCGGGTAGCGCCCGCGTGATCTGGAATGCCCGCATCGACAATGTGCAGTTCCCCTTGTCGATTGCAGCCCGCGGCGAGCAGTTTGTCGTTGCCGGCAGCGACGGCGTGCTGCAGTCGCTGCAATCTGGCAATGGCCAATCGCGCTGGCGCGCCGATGTCGGCCAGAAGCTCGCCGCAGGTGTGGGCAGCGATGGCCGTTTTGCTGCCGTCGTGACCCGCAACAATGAACTGGTCGTGCTCGATGCCGGCAAGATCACTTGGCGCAAGACCTTGCCGACACCAGTCAACGCCGCGCCTCTGGTCGCGGGTGAACGGGTTTTTGTGTTGACGGTTGATCGCCAGGTGCAAGCCTTTGACGCAGTCGACGGGCGTAAATTATGGGAGTTCCGGCGCCAGGGTGAACCGCTGACGTTGGCACAGGCAGGGGTGATCGGCGCCTACAAGGACACCTTGATTGTTGGTCAAGGGCCACGCTTGGCCGGCCTTGATCCACTGCTGGGTACCATGCGCTGGGAAGCCAATGTTGGCAACCCGCGCGGAACCAACGAGGTTGAACGCTTGGCCGATCTGGTCGGGCCGATGCTGCGCAGCCAGGATACGGTTTGTGCCCGTGCTTTCCAGTCCGCGGTGGGTTGCGTTAATGCGGAACGCGGGTTGACGCTGTGGAGCCGCAATGTCGGCGGTATCAATGGCGTTGGCGGCGATGAAAAATATCTGTTCGGCGCTGATGCTTCCGACCGTTTGAGCGCCTGGAGCCTGGTCAATGGTGATCTGGTCTGGACTGCCGAGCAGTTCTTGAACCGGCGTCTGGGCGTACCGGTAAGCCTGGGCAACAGCGTCATCGTCGGTGATGGTGATGGCTATGTGCATTTCGTCTCGCGGGAGACCGGCAAGACGCAGGCGCGTCTGCCGACCGATGGCTCGGCGATCGTTGCTGCACCGGTGGTGCTGGGCAATTTGGTGCTCATCGCCACCCGCAATGGCGGACTGTTTGCCATGCGTCCTGAATAAGTTTTGCCGTTCCTGTTTACGAGAATAAAAATAATATGAAACCCGTCATCGCCCTTGTGGGCAGGCCCAACGTTGGCAAATCCACGTTGTTCAATCGACTCACCAAGAGCCGGGATGCAATCGTTGCCGATCTGGCCGGACTGACGCGGGACCGGCATTACGGCGACGGACGCATCGGTGATCGCGACTACATCGTCATCGATACCGGGGGGTTTGAGCCCGACAGCACCACCGGTATCGTCAAGGAAATGGCCAAGCAGACCCGCCAGGCGGTAGCTGAAGCCGATGCGGTGGTGTTTGTCGTCGATGTGCGGACTGGCCTGTCAGGGCAGGACATGGACATCGCCCGCTACCTGCGCCAGGCCAGCAAGCGGATATTCCTGGCCGTCAATAAAGCCGAGGGCATGAACGATTCGCCCTTGCTGGCCGAGTTTCATGAATTGGGCATGGGTGAGCCGCATCCGATTTCTTCGGCCCATGGTCAGGGTATACGCAGCCTGCTCGAGGCGGTGCTCGAACCCTTCGAATTTGAAGAAGCCGACCTGCCCAGTGACGAACCCGATGGCGTGATTCGTCTGGCAGTTGCCGGCCGACCGAACGTTGGCAAAAGCACCTTGATCAACACCTGGCTGGGTGAAGAGCGACTGGTCGCATTCGACATGCCGGGAACGACGCGCGACGCAATCAGCGTGCCATTCGAACGCAATGGCCAGAAGTTCGAATTGATCGACACCGCCGGACTGCGCCGCAAGGGCAAGGTCTTCGAGGCCGTAGAGAAATTTTCGGTGGTCAAGACGCTGCAGGCGATTGCCGACGCCAATGTCGTGCTGCTGCTGCTTGATGCGACCCAGGGCGTGTCGGACCAGGATGCGCATATTGCCGGTTATATTCTCGAAAGTGGGCGGGCGGTCGTGCTTGCGATCAACAAATGGGATGCGATCGACAGCTATCAGCGTGAGCAATTGCAACGTTCGATCGAGCAGCGTCTGGCTTTCCTGAAATTCGCACCGATCCACAATATTTCAGCTTTGAAGCGCCAGGGTCTGGGCCCGGTCTGGGGCGCTTTGACCGATGCCTATGCCTCGGCCTACAAGAAAATGACGACCCCGGTGCTGACCCGCTTGGTGATGGAAGCCGTCGAGCATCAGACGCCCAAGCGCAGTGGGCATTTCCGCCCGAAGCTGCGATATGCCCATCAGGGTGGCATGAATCCGCCGTTGGTGATCGTGCACGGCAATTCTCTTGAGGGTGTGACCGAGGTTTACAAGCGCTATCTGGAAGGCCGGATCCGCGCCCATTACAAGCTGGTCGGCACGCCGCTGCGCATCGAGATGCGTTCGTCCAAAAATCCTTTCGCTGACCGCTGAGGTCTATCCTTGCGCCAAGGCACGGGCTGCTGTGCCTGTGTTAAGGTCGTCTCTGTCCTACCCATCCCTCACAACACGGAGCATATCGTGAGCAATAAAGGCCAACTTTTGCAAGATCCATTTCTCAACCTACTGCGCAAGGAACATGTGCCGGTGTCGATCTATCTGGTTAACGGCATCAAATTGCAGGGGCATATCGAGTCCTTCGACCAATATGTCGTGCTGCTGCGCAATACCGTGACTCAAATGGTCTACAAACATGCCATCTCCACAGTGGTGCCCGGGCGCGCGGTGAACTTCAACGCAGTCGACGGCAGTACTGACGAGACGATTTGAGCGGGGCATTGCCCCGCCGTATCACCTTGACCAATCCGATCATCCCCTCCGTACTGCAGGCTGGCGTTGAACCGCGAGCGATTCTCGTCGGCGTTGAGTTTGTTCGTGGTACCCGGGCCGATTCTGGTTTTGACCCCACGCTTGATGAATTGGCCTTGTTGGCGGAATCGGCAGGCGACAAGCCAGTAGCGCGGGTCATTGCGCGCCGTCAGGCACCTGATGCTGCGCTGTTCATCGGTTCCGGAAAAGCCGATGAAATCAAGTTGCTGGTGCAAGCACATCAGGCGCACACGGTGCTGTTCGATCAAGCGATTTCGCCGGCCCAGCAGCGCAATCTAGAGCGGGTCCTGGGTGTGCCGGTGGCCGATCGGACGGCCTTGATCCTGGAGATCTTTGCCGCCAGAGCCAAGAGCCATGAAGGCAAGATGCAGGTTGAACTGGCAAGGCTGCAGTACCTCGCAACGCGGTTGGTACGGCGCTGGAGTCACCTCGAGCGGCAGAGCGGCGGCATTGGCATGCGTGGCGGGCCGGGAGAAGCGCAGATCGAACTTGACCGGCGCATGATCGACGACCGGATCAAGACGATCAAGGAAAAGCTGAAAAAAGTGGAGCGTCAGCGCAGCACCCAACAGCGCGCAAGAGCACGTAGCGGCACCTTCAGGATTTCCCTGGTCGGTTACACCAATTCAGGCAAATCGACGCTTTTCAACGCCTTGGTCAAGGCCCGAACCTTTGCGGCTGACCAGTTGTTCGCCACCCTCGACACCACGACCCGGTCCTTGTACCTGGAGCAAGCGGGTTGCAGCGTGTCGCTGTCCGATACCGTTGGCTTCATCCGGGATCTGCCGCACAAGCTGGTGGTTGCCTTCCGTGCCACTTTGCAGGAGGCCACTGACGCCGATCTGCTGCTGCATGTGGTTGATGCAGCGTCTCCATTGCGTGACGAACAAATGGCCGAAGTTGAGCGCGTGCTGGGTGAAATCGGTGCGGCGTCGATTCCGCAGATCCTGGTCTTCAACAAGCAGGATTTACTCGACCTGAGCCGGCGCTCGGAACTTCTTTCCGATCGAACTGCAAGGCAGGTGGACGGCGAGGTGATCGGTGTAGCGCGCGTCTTTGTCAGCGCTATCGATGGCAGCGGCCTTGACGTTTTGCGCGAATTGATCGTGCAAACGATGCATCCGCAATCAAATGAAGGCTTGAATTTCCCCTTGGTCCCCCCATTTGCCGGGGCGGAGCAAGATCCAGAGAAGAATCTGCAGGCGGATGCCGATCCGGAAACCGCCGCAGCACACCCGACACAGGCATGAGCATGAATACCTATGAGCCCGTCAGCGCATCTCGGCGACTGAAGTCTCTGGCTGGCGCCACGCGCCAGCTACTGGCCTATCTGCTGCAGCCGTCCGGCTGGCGGGCAGGCCGGCACCAGAATGGCCGCAATGACGGCCCGCCAGACCTCGATGAACTTGGGCGCGACTTCAACCGCAAGCTCTCGGGCATGTTCGGCGGCAAGTCCGATGGCAATGGTCCTGCCGGCAAGGAGCCTTCCGGCGGCAAGGATTTCCAGCCCGATTTGAAAAGCGCGGGCATTGGGGCCGGCCTGATTGGGGGTGTCGTGCTGCTCGGTTGGCTGGGTAGCGGATTTTTCATCGTTCAAGAAGGCCAGCAGTCGGTCATCACGTCCTTCGGCAAATACACCAAAACCGTCGATGCAGGTTTCCAGTGGCGCTTCCCTTACCCGTTCCAGGCCAATGAAGTGGTCGCCGTGACGCAATTGCGCCAGGTCGAGGTCGGCCGCAATACGGTGGCGCAGGCCACCGGTTTACGCGACTCATCGATGTTGACGCAGGACGAGAACATCGTCGACATCCGCTTCACCGTGCAGTTCACATTGATGAACGCGCGCGACTATCTGTTCGAAAACCGCAGCCCCGACGAGGCGGTGATGTTGGCGGCTGAATCAGCCGTGCGAGAGATTGTCGGCAAGAGCAATATGGATTCGGTGCTCTACGAGCAGCGCGATGCGATCGCCACCGAGTTGGTCAAGTCGGTGCAGGCACAGCTCGATCGACTCAAGGCCGGTATTCTGGTGAAGAATGTCAACGTGCAAAACGTGCAGGCACCCGAACAGGTGCAGGCCGCTTTTGACGATGCCTTCAAGGCCGGTGCCGACCGCGAGCGGTTGAAGAACGAAGGCCAGGCCTATGCCAATGATGTGATCCCGAAAGCACAGGGCGAATCGGCCAAGTTGCGTGAACAGGCCGAAGGCTACAAGGCGCGGGTGATCGCGCAGGCCGAGGGTGATTCGCAGCGCTTCAAGAGCGTGCTGACCGAATACCAGAAGGCGCCGCAGGTGACGCGAGATCGGATCTATATCGACACCATGCAGCAGGTCTATTCGAATGTCAGCAAGGTCATGGTCGACAGTCGTTCGGGTTCGAATCTACTCTACCTGCCGCTTGACAAGTTGATCCAGCAGGCTGGTGGCAGCGTCACCGTTACGCCTCCTGCACCTGCACCGCTGGCCGAGACTCCAGCGCAATCGGGCAGCAATGACATGCGTTCGCGCGACGGCCTGCGTGGTCGCGAACGCGACGGCCGTTGAAATCAGGGAGCACACAGATGAATCGTATTGCCACCGCCGTCGCCGGCGCCCTGATTGTCCTGATGCTGGCCAGCTCAATGCTGTTCATCGTCGATCAACGCCAGTTCGCCGTCATTTATGCCTTGGGTGAGATCAAGGAAGTCGTCACCGAGCCGGGTCTGAAGGTCAAGCTGCCACCGCCGCTGCAGAACGTGGTGATGCTTGATCGCCGCGTGCAGACGCTCGACAGCCCGGAATCACGTCCGATCTTCACCGCCGAAAAGAAAAGTCTGGTGATTGACTGGCTGGTCAAATGGCGCGTTGCTGACCCGCGCCAGTTCATTCGCAACAATGGCGCTGACATGCGCAATGTCGAGAATCGTTTGAGCCCGGTCGTGCAGGCCGCGTTCAATGAGGAAGTGACCAAGCGCACGGTGTTGGCGGTGCTGGCCACTGAGCGCGAAAAGGTCATGAACGATGTGCGCAAACGCCTTGAAGATGAGGCCAAGCAGTTCGGTATCGAAATTCTGGATGTGCGGATCAAGCGGGTTGACTTTGCAGTCAATATCACCGATTCGGTCTACCGACGCATGGAGTCCGAGCGCAAGCGCGTAGCCAATGAATTGCGTTCGACTGGCGGGGCCGATGGCGAGAAGATTCGTGCCGATGCCGATCGGCAGCGTGAAGTGATCGTGGCCGAAGCTTATCGGGATGCGCAAAAAATCAAGGGGGAAGGCGATGCGAAAGCTTCAGCCTTGTATGCCGAGGCATTTGGCCGCGATCCTCAGTTCGCCCAGTTCTATCGATCGCTGGAAGCCTACCGGACGAGTTTTCGCAGCAAAACGGACGTGATGGTGGTTGACCCTAGCAGCGACTTCTTCAAGGCAATGCGCGGTTCGGGTGCTGTCGGCGCGCCTGCCCCGGCGAAGAAGTAGGCATGAGCGGCGGCCTGTCCGAGGCGTTGCTCGCGGCCTTGTCACTGATGCTGGTGGTTGAGGGCTTGCTGCCGTTCTTGAGTCCGACAATCTGGCGACAGTTGTTCGCTCGCATGCTGGCGATGAGCGATGGGCAGATCCGCTTCGTCGGTTTGACCAGTATGGTGATCGGATTGCTGAGCCTGGTGCTGATCTGGCGTTGAAGTTTCACGGCGGGCGCATTTTGTTGGTGCTGCGCGGCTGCGGGAATCTGCCAAGCAGGCCAGAGTCTGGCAAACGTGAGGGCAGCCTGTGCAGCCCTGCCGAGTTGCGGTCGACTCAAATGGATTCGCGGCACCCCAGGCATGGCCCCGTACAATGCCGTCTTTAACTGAAGCTCACAAATCTATGCCATCAGCTTGGCTGCTGCCCGAGCATATTGCTGACGTCTTGCCGTCACAAGCCCGACGCATCGAGGAATTGCGCCGCGAACTGCTCGACATGGCGCGAACCTATGGATGCGAGTTGGTGATGCCGCCGCTGCTCGAGCATCTTGAGTCGCTGCTTTCAGGTGCCGGCCATGAGCTTGATCTGAAGACCTTCAAGCTGGTCGACCAGCTTTCCGGGCGCAGCCTCGGCTTGCGCGCCGACACCACGCCGCAGGTCGCACGCATCGACGCGCATCTGCTCAACCGTGTCGGGGTGACCCGGCTTTGTTACTGCGGACCGGTTCTGCATACGCGGCCTGACGGCTTGCATGCGACGCGCGAGCCCTTGCAGTTCGGTGTCGAAATCTACGGCCATGCCGGGCTCGAGGCCGACCTTGAAGTTCATGAATTGGCGCTCGACGCTGTACAGCGGGCGGGCTTGTCAGAAGTCACGCTGGATCTTGGCGATGCACGACTGGTGCATGGCTTGCTCGGCGAACAGCGGTTGACTTCGATCGCAATGGACCAATTCGTCGCCGCCTTGGCGACCAAGGATTCGAGTGCGCTGGCTGAATTGAGCCGCGACTTGCCGGTCAGCGTTCAGCAGGGCCTGCAAGCCTTGCTGTCGCTCTATGGGGGCATCGAAGTGCTGGCTCTGGCGCGCGAGCGTTTGCCAGCTCATCCTTCGATCACGGCGGCCATCGATGATCTGCAATGGCTGGCCGAGCATCTGCAGCAGACCCATCCCGAAGTGCGTTTGGGCTTCGATCTGGCTGATTTGACCGGCTATGCCTACTACAGCGGTGTGCGTTTCGCGCTTTATGCCCGCGGCTCCAGTGACGCCGTGCTACGTGGCGGTCGCTACGACGAGGTCGGCGCCGTGTTTGGTCGGCGTCGTCCGGCGGTCGGCTTCAGCCTGGATTTGAAGACGCTCGAAGGACTGAGTCCTGCCAGTCCGCTGCGTGCTGCAGTGCGGGCCCCTTGGGGCGAGGACGCCGGTCTGCGGGCGGCAGTCAGGCAGTTGCGCGAGTCCGGCGAGACTGTGGTCTGCGTGCTGCCAGGCCATGAACATGAAGGCGACGAATTCGACTGTGATCGCGAACTGATCGCCGTCGACACGCAGTGGGTGGTGCGCGCCATTTGACGCGGACTGCCGAGGACTTTTTTGATCATCGGATTATCAAGATGCAAAGTGAAATTGCGCAAGGTCGCAACGTGGTCGTCGTAGGCACCCAATGGGGCGACGAGGGCAAAGGCAAAGTGGTTGACTGGTTGACTGATCATGCCCAGGGCGTGGTGCGTTTCCAGGGTGGACATAACGCGGGCCACACCTTGGTGATCAACGGGGTCAAGACGGCTCTGCAATTGATTCCTTCGGGCATCATGCGGGCGGGAGTGGCCTGCTATATCGGCAACGGCGTGGTGATCGATCCGACGCATTTATTGCTGGAAATCGAACGCCTTGAAAAAGCCGGTGTGGAAGTGCGCTCGCGGCTTTTCATCAGCGAATCCTGCCCCTTGATCCTGCCTTTCCACGTTGAAGTGGACAAGGCGCGCGAGGCGCTGCGCGAGAGCAGCGGCGCCGGCAAGATCGGCACTACCGGCAAAGGCATCGGACCGGCCTATGAAGACAAGGTCGCGCGGCGCGCTTTGCGCGTGCAGGACCTGAAACATCCGGAGCGCTTCGCCAAAAAACTGCATGAGTTGCTTGAACTGCACAATTTTGCGCTGACAAATTACCTGCAGGCCTCAGCGCTTGAATTCCAGCCGATTTTCGATCAGGCGATGAAGATGGCCGAGGTCATCAAGCCGATGATGGCCGACGTCGGCTACCTGATTCACAAAGCCCATCTGGCCGGCGCCAACATCCTGTTCGAGGGTGCGCAAGGCACGCTGCTCGACATCGATCATGGCACTTATCCCTATGTGACTTCAAGCAACTGCGTGGCTGGCAATGCCGCCGCCGGTGCCGGCATCGGTCCGCAGATGCTGCACTACATGCTCGGCATCACCAAGGCCTACACGACACGTGTCGGATCCGGCCCGTTTCCAACCGAACTGGATTGGGAACAGCCCGGCACCGTTGGTCACCATCTCTCGATCGTCGGGCAGGAGCGTGGCACCGTCACGGGGCGGGCGCGTCGTTGCGGGTGGCTTGACGCGGCGGCGTTGAAGCGCTCGATCATCATCAACGGCATCACTGGCCTGTGCATCACCAAGCTCGATGTGCTCGACGGACTGGCCGAGATCAAGATGTGTGTCGGCTATGACTTGGCCGGCCGTCAACTCGATATCCTGCCGCTCGATGCGGATGAAATTGCTGCTTGTCAGCCGGTGTTTGAAACCTTTCCCGGTTGGACCGAAAAGACTTACGGCATCACTGACTGGGCCGAACTGCCCTTGAATGCACGCCGTTACCTTGAACGCATCAAGGCATTGACAGGCGCCCCGATCGATATGGTGTCGACCGGGCCGGGCCGCGAACATACGATTTTGTTGCGTCATCCCTACCAGTCCACTTGAACTGACGAACCGACGGCGCATCGAAAGTGCAAATATCACTACATCAGACTGGAGTTTCCCGCTATGTTGACTGACGACGGCAAGCATTTGTACGTGTCTTGGGACGAATACCATATGTTGACCGAAAGGCTGGCGCTGAAGATCCATGCGTCGGGCTGGCAGTTCGACCAGATCCTCTGTCTGGCACGAGGCGGTATGCGCCCTGGAGATGTGCTCTCGCGTGTCTTCGACAAGCCGCTGGGCATCATGTCGACCAGTTCCTACCGTGCCGAGGCCGGCACGATCCAGGGGCGGCTTGATCTTGCCAAGTACATCACCATGCCCCAGGGTGAATTGGCTGGCCGTGTGCTGTTGGTGGATGACCTGGCCGATACCGGCGTGACCTTGAGAGCGGTGGTTGACCGCCTGCGCGGTATGCCTGCCATCACCGAGTTACGCTCGGCGGTGCTCTGGTCCAAGGCCGTCTCCAGTTACACGCCGGACTACTTTGTCGAGCGTTTGGAGACCAGCCCCTGGATTCACCAGCCTTTCGAGGAATACGACGATCTGCGGCCGGATGCTCTGGCGAAGAAATTTGTCGTCTGATCCGGTTCAGACCATGGGCGAAACAAGTTCATTCGCCCAAAAAAATGCCAGCACGATATGCTGGCATTGATTATCTTGGTGCCCAGGAAGGGACTCGAACCCCCACGAAGTTACTCGCTAGTACCTGAAACTAGTGCGTCTACCAATTCCGCCACCTGGGCATTTCAGGAAAGACTTGGAGTCTATCATCAAAAAATCGAGCAATGAAGCGGAAACGTCCGCCTTAGGGCTGGCGCTGTTGAGCGAGGTCGATGGCACGGTGCAGGGTCATCGCGATGGCCATGGCTTCTTGCTGCCGGATGTCGGGGCGCAAGATGTCTATCTCTCGTCACAGGAAATGCAGGCCGTCATGCATGGCGATCGACTGCGTGTTCGGGTCGTGCGTTTTGATAAACGCGGTCGCCCGGAAGGCCGGATCCTTGAAATCCTTGAGCGCAAGAAGAAGAACATCATCGGGCGCTTGTTGCTGGAGTCGGGGATCTGGCTGGTCGCGCCTGAAGACAAGCGCATGGGTCGGGACATCCTGATTCCGAAGAACGCCATCGCCAACGCCACGGCGGGGCAGGTGGTGGCGGTCGAGTTGACCGAAGCGCCGTCGCTTTATGCCAAGCCGGCCGGTCGGGTGGTTGAGGTGCTCGGCGAGATCGACGATCCGGGTATGGAAATCGAAATTGCCGTGCGCAAGTTCGACGTGCCGCATCGCTTCAGCCCTGAGACCATGGCGCATGCGGCCAAACTGTCCGAAAAGCTGCGTGCCGCCGACCTGAAGCAGCGCATCGATCTGCGCGATGTGCCGCTGGTGACGATTGACGGCGAGGATGCGCGCGACTTCGACGACGCGGTCTATTGCGAGCCGCACAAGTCGGGTCGCGGCAAGACGGCTTTCAGCGGTTGGCGTTTGATCGTGGCGATCGCCGATGTCAGCCACTATGTCAAGCCGGGCGAGCCGCTCGATGCCGATGCTTATGAGCGCGCCACTTCGGTCTATTTCCCGCGCCGGGTGATCCCGATGCTGCCGGAAAAGCTCTCCAACGGCTTGTGCTCGCTGAATCCTTATCAGGATCGGCTGGCCATGGTCTGCGACATGCTGGTCACCCAAGGCGGTGAGGTGCAGGCCTATCAGTTCTACCCGGCAGTGATCTGTTCGAAAGCCCGCTTCACCTATACCGAGGTGGCCGCGGTGCTCGCCAACACCCATGGCCCGGAAGCTGCCAAAAGGCAGGATCTGGTGCCTCATCTCCTGCATTTGCACGAGGTCTACCGTGCTTTGCTGGCCGAACGCGGACGCCGCGGCGCCATCGACTTCGAGACGGTGGAGACCCAGATCGTCTGTGACGACAACGGGCATATCGAAAAGATCATTCCGCGCACCCGCAATGAAGCGCACAAGCTGATCGAAGAGTCGATGCTGGCGGCCAATGTGTGCGCCGCTGATTTCATCGCCCAGGCCAAACATGGTTCCCTGTTTCGCGTCCACGAGGGTCCGACGGCCGAAAAGCGTATTGCCTTGCAAGCCTATTTGCGCGCCTTGGGGATCGGCATGGGGATCAGTGACTCGCCTTTGCCAAGCGAATACCAGGCCATTGCCGCAGCGACCAAAGATCGTCCCGATGCGACCCAGATCCACAGCATGCTGCTGCGCTCGATGCAGCAGGCGATCTACACGGCGGCCAACGCCGGCCATTTCGGTCTGTCATATCCGGCCTATACCCATTTCACCAGTCCGATCCGCCGTTATCCCGATCTGCTGGTTCATCGCGTCATCAAGGCAATTCTGGCGGGCAAGCGCTACCAGTTGGATGCGTCCAAGATGGACGTGCCGATGCCGGCCAAACGGCCCGGCAAGGCGCCGCCGATCAACCCGGCCAGTGCATCGACCGAACTGGAACGCTGGGAAGTTGTCGGCGCGCATTGCAGTGCCAACGAGCGCCGCGCTGATGAGGCTTCGCGTGATGTGGAAGCCTGGCTCAAGTGCCGCTATATGCGTGACCATCTGGGCGAGGAATTCGCCGGCACCGTCAGTGCTGTGACCAGCTTCGGTCTGTTCGTGCAACTCGATGCGCTTTATGTCGAAGGCCTGATCCACATTACCGAGCTCGGCGGGGAATATTTCCGCTTTGACGAAATGCGTCAGGAATTGCGTGGCGAGCGCAGCGGTATTCGCTATGCCACCGGCACGCCCGTGCATGTGCAGGTCAGCCGCGTCGATCTGGATGGTCGAAAGATCGACTTCCACCTGGTGCATGAAAGCGGTGAATCCAAACTCATCGCTCGGGCTCAACGCGACAAGGCCGGCATTGCCCCGCGCGCGCCGGCCAATGCCGTGGAAGAGCTTGAGCAGGTACGACGCGCCGACCGCAAGGTCAAGGCCGAACGCAAGGGCCGGCCAGCACGTGCAAGCGCAAAAGCTGCAACCAAACCGGCCGCGGCCGAAGCGCGTACCCGCAAGCGCCGTTAGGCGCCGAACAGCGCATGCATGCGTTCGATCAGATCCGCTGCGCGCAAAGGACCGGCTGGCTGGTCTTGCGCTGCCAAGCCATGCCAATGACAGGCCGCAATTGCCAGTTGATGCGGGTCGGCAGCGGTTTGCTGCGTCCATAACCCACCCAGCCAGCCCGCCAGGACATCGCCGGTGCCTGCGGTGGCCAAGGCCGCGCTGCCGCTGCTGTTGATGCTGAGTCGTCCATCCGCGCTGGCAATGACGCTGCCGGAGCCTTTCAGGATGATGGTGCTGGCAGATCGCGCGGCCAATTCGCGTGCTGCTGCCAGGCGATCCTGCTGCACGGTCAAGGCATCGCAGTCGAGCAACCGCGCAGCTTCCAGCGGATGCGGCGTCAAGATGGTCTGCATGCTGTTTGCGCTGCGCCTGCTCAGCAGGGCGCGCAGTTGCGGGTCCCGCGCCATCGCATTCAAGCCATCGGCATCGAGGACCAGTCGGCTGGCCTGGGCGAGCAGGGCGGGCAATTGGGTGGCGATGTCCTGGCCGCCGCCGCAGCCGCAGACGATGACCATGTCCCGCCAGTCTTGCTGATGGATCATCCTGTCTTGCGGCCATAGCATCAGTTCCGGCCGTAGTGCATCCAGTTCAGTCGCCTGGCTGTCGAGCAGGCAGCAATAGACGCGTCCGGCCCCCGAGGCCAGGGCAGCACGTGCGGCCAACAAGGCTGCGCCGCGCATGCCGCTCGAGCCTCCGACCACCAACAAATTACCCTGGCTGCCCTTGTGCGCCGAATGGCTGCGAGCGCTCTGCCAAGTGGCCAGGCAATTGCTACCGACCAGTTCAGCATCGGGCGCGTGCGAGTCGCTGACGCCAAGATCGTCAAACCATTGTTCGCCGCAAAGCGCGCGGCCGTCAGCGGTG
Source organism: uncultured Burkholderiales bacterium (assembly GCA_903820745.1). Taxonomy (GTDB): domain Bacteria; phylum Pseudomonadota; class Gammaproteobacteria; order Burkholderiales; family Burkholderiaceae_C; genus Paucibacter_A. Next base: position 15,322 of record CAIJIT010000173.1, on the reverse strand, counting down.
AACTGGCCCGGCTTCAAGGTCAGCAACGCCAGCGTATGTCGGGCCTGCACTGCCAATCTTGTCCCATCCAGGCTGAAAACTGCACCGCTATCGGACTGCAGGCCGCTTGGCAGATCGACCGCCAGCAAGGGTGCAGCCAGCAAGTTCAGCCTGGCAATCGCCGCAGCTATGGTGCCAGCAGGCGGGCGCTGCAGACCCAGGCCGAGCAAGGCGTCGACTGCCAGGCTGACTTGTGGCGGCGCATCGAGGCTATTGCTGATGACCACACCGGCCTGTCTCGCGGCCTGCCTTGCCGCCATTGCATCAGCAGGCGTGCGGTCGCTCTCGATCAGGCTGACATGCACGCTTTGCCCATGCCTTTGCAGCAGTCTTGCCGCCACCAGGCCATCGCCGCCGTTATTGCCAGGCCCGCACACAATCCAGATCGCGCCTTCGCCTTTCGGCAGCGCCAGCGCCAGCCGCGCCACCGCCAGTCCGGCGCGTGCCATCAGTGCATGGGCGGGCAAACCGGCTTGAGCTCGGGCCTCGATCGCACGACTGCTGGTCGCCGTGAACAGCGGCAACTTGCTGGTGCTGGGAAGAATTTTTTGCATCGATACAGCTTGTCAGGCCTGGCTCTGGAAGTCCAGACTGATTGTTGTCGGGTGGTGGGATTTTGATTGAAATTGCGAGCGATCCGGAGTTCTTCTGGCAAGTCGGGCTGCTCGAGCAGTCTTGGCGCTGTATACTCTCAAGGCTTTGCCGGGCGAACCCATTGTGGGCCGTTCAACTTCCCGAATTTCGGGCGATGGCAAAGTAAATCGCAGATCAGGCCACTGAAAGGTGTTGCTGACTCGCTCGGAAAACTACCGGGCGAGGGGCAATTCAGGTCGGATCTAAGACACAACCTTTGGAGTTCAATATGTCAGTCACGATGCGTGAAATGCTGGAAGCCGGCGTCCATTTCGGCCACCAGACCCGTTTTTGGCACCCCAAGATGGCCCCGTACATCTACGGCCATCGCAACAAGATCCACATCATCAACCTGGAAAAGACGCTGCCAGCGTTCCAGGAAGCGATGAAGTTCATTCGCCAACTGTCGGCCAAGCGCGGCACGATCATGATGATCGGCACCAAGCGGCAAGCGCGCGACGTGATCGCTCTGGAAGCCCAGCGCGCCGGCGTGCCTTATGTCGACCAGCGCTGGTTGGGCGGCATGATGACCAATTTCAAGACGGTCAAGGGCTCGCTGAAGATCCTCAAGGATATGCAAGCCCAAGTTGATGCCGGCACGCAGCCAGCGATCAAGAAAGAAGCGCTGATGTTCCAGCGCGACCTGATCAAGTTGCAGCGCAATATCGGCGGCATCCAGGACATGAGCGTGCTGCCTGATGCAGTCTTTGTGATCGACGTCGGCTACCACAAAATTGCGATTGCCGAAGCCAAGAAGCTCGGCATTCCTATCATCGGCGTGGTCGACACCAACCATTCGCCTGAAGGCATTGACTACGTCATTCCCGGCAACGATGACTCGGCCAAGGCAGTTGCCTTGTACGCTCGTGCCGTGGCTGATGCCGTGCTCGAAGGCCGTGCCAATTCGAACAACGAAGTGGTTCAGGCGGTTGCCCCGGCGGGTGACGAGTTCGTGGAAGTCAGCGAAGGCGCTTGAGTTTTCAGCGTCAGCAACAGGAGGGGCTGTTTCAGCCCCTTTTTTTTCAAAACATATCGGTTGAGTTTGTCAGCGAAGGCTTGCAAACTCGCTGAGAACGGAGAATCAAGATGGCTGTAATTACTGCAAGTATGGTGGCCGAACTGCGCGCACGCACCGATGCGCCGATGATGGAATGCAAGAAGGCGCTGATCGAGGCTGAAGGCGACCTGGTCCGGGGCGAGGAAATCCTGCGTGTCAAGCTCGGCAACAAGGCCGGCAAAGCCTCTTCGCGCGTGACCGCCGAAGGTGTTGTCGCTGCTGCCGTTGTCGGCAACGCCGGCGCGCTGCTGGAAGTGAATTGCGAAACCGACTTCGTGACCAAGAACGATGCCTTCCTGGCTTTCGTCAACGCTTGCTCAAAGCTGGTGGCCGAGCATGGTCCTGCCGATGTGGTCGCGCTGTCGGCCCTGCCTTTGGCACAAGAGGGTTTCGGCCCGACGGTCGAAGATGTGCGTCGTGGACTGATCGGCAAGATCGGCGAAAACATGTCGCTGCGCCGCTTCAAGCGCTATGCATCGGGTGCCAAGCTGGCCTCCTATCTGCATGGCACACGTATCGGCGTGCTGGTCGAGTTTGACGGTGACGAAACGGCTGCCAAGGATGTGGCCATGCATGTGGCTGCGATGAAGCCTGCAGCGCTGTCGTCGGCTGAAGTGCCGGCCGAACTGGTCGCTCGCGAGCGTTCGATCGCCGAGCAAAAGGCTGCGGAATCGGGCAAGCCCGCTGAGATTGTCGCCAAGATGGTCGAGGGCTCGGTGCAGAAATTCCTCAAGGAAGTCTCGCTGTTGAATCAGTCCTTCGTCAAGAACGACAAGCAGACCGTCGAGCAGATGCTCAAGGCCGCCAGCACCACGATCCGCGGCTTTACCCTGTATGTTGTCGGTGAAGGCATCGAGAAGAAGGTCGACGATTTCGCCGCCGAGGTCGCGGCTCAAGTGGCTGCTGCCAAGGGGCAGTAAGCCAGCAGGAAAGACCAAAGGGCGCCGGTGGCGCCCTTTACACTTGTGCCCTGGCGCTCGACGCCAGATGAATACAGCAGCAATCAGAGGTCCTCATGCCCGCGCTCAAACGCATCTTGCTCAAACTCTCCGGCGAAGCCCTGATGGGTGACGACGCTTTCGGCATCAACCGCGCCACCATCGTGCGGATGGTGCGCGAAATCCAGGAAGTCACCCGCCTTGGTGTCGAGGTGGCCGTCGTGATCGGTGGCGGCAATATTTTTCGCGGTGTCGCGGGTGGTTCGGTCGGCATGGACCGTGCGACGGCGGACTATATGGGCATGCTGGCGACTGTCATGAACGCGCTGGCGCTGGCCGATACGATGCGCCAGGAGGGCATGGTCGCGCGGGTCATGTCGGCGATCGGCATCGAGCAGGTGGTCGAGCCTTATGTCCGACCGAAGGCCTTGCAATACCTCGAAGAGGGCAAGGTGGTGGTGTTCGCTGCGGGCACCGGCAATCCGTTTTTCACCACCGATACGGCAGCTGCCTTGCGCGGCGCCGAAATTGGCGCCGAAATCGTCCTGAAGGCCACCAAGGTCGATGGTGTTTATAGTGCGGATCCTAAAAAGGATCCCAACGCCACGCGCTATTCGAGAATCAGCTTTGACGAAGCGATCAGCAAGAATTTGCAGGTTCTGGACGCCACCGCCTTTGCGCTGTGCCGCGATCAGAAACTGCCGATCCGGGTGTTCAGCATCCTCAAGGCGGGTGCCCTGAAGCGGGTGGTGATGGGCGAAGATGAAGGCACGCTGGTCCACGTTTGATCGCTGCCAGCTGGCAAGTAGAAGGAATCAAGATCATGAGCATTGCAGACATCAAGCACAACGCTGAAGCGAAAATGGCCAAGTCGGTCGAATCCTTCAAGAGCGAGTTGCACAAAATCCGCACCGGTCGTGCCCATCCAGGCATCCTCGACCAGGTCAGCGTCGACTACTACGGCGCGATGTTGCCGATTTCCCAGGTTGCCAATGTCAGCCTGCTGGATTCGCGTACGATCAGTGTGCAGCCTTGGGAAAAGGGCATGGGCGCGAAGATCGAACGCGCCATCCGTGAATCCGACCTCGGCCTGAACCCCTCCTCGCAAGGCGATTTGATCCGCGTACCGATGCCCGCCTTGAATGAAGAGCGCCGCCGTGATCTGACCAAGGTCGTTCGCAATGCCGGCGAGGATGCCAAGATTGCGGTTCGCAATGTGCGCCGCGAAGCCAATGAACAAGCCAAGAAGCTGATGAAGGACAAGTTGATCAGCGAGGACGACGAGCGCCGCAGTCTTGACGATGCGCAGAAGCTGACCGACCGCACCATCGCCGAACTCGACCGGCTGATCGCCGGCAAGGAAGCAGAAATCCTCGCTGTCTGAGCGGCGAGCTGCTGTGACGAAAGAAGCAGTGCCACGCCACATTGCCATCGTGATGGATGGCAACGGTCGTTGGGCCAAGAAGCGCTTTTTGCCGCGGTTCTTCGGCCACAAGCAGGGCGTCGAGGCGGTGGTCAAGATCGTCCAGGCCTGCATTGACCGCGAGGTCGAGTTCCTGACGGTGTTTGCCTTTTCGTCCGAGAACTGGAAACGTCCAAGCGATGAGGTGTCCGGCCTGATGGGCCTGGTACTGGCCGCCGTGTCGCGCTATCTGGCCCGCATGGGCGCGATGGGTGTGCGCATCCGGGTCATCGGTGATCGCGAAGCGGTATCAGTCAAGCTGCGGCAAGCCTGGGACGAGGCCGAAGCAAGCACCCAGCACAACACCAAGCTGACCCTGTCCGTCGCCTTCAATTACGGTGGCCGCTGGGACATCGTGCAGGCTTGCCAGTCGGCTATCAAAGCGGGGGTGCAGCCGGCCGAGTTGACCGAAGCGTGCTTGTCCGAGTACATGGCGCTGAGCCATGCGCCCGACCCCGATCTGTTCATCCGCACCGGCGGCGAAATGCGCATCAGCAATTTTCTGCTCTGGCAGGTCGCCTACACCGAGTTTGTTTTTTCCGATTGCCTTTGGCCTGAATTTGGTGAAGTTCAACTCGATGCAGCGATCGGTCTATTTCGCCAACGCGACCGCCGTTTCGGCGGCACCGCGCCAGCCCTGGCCGGAGTCTGACCATGTTGAAAACACGCATTCTCACGGCGCTTGCTTTGCTTGCCGTGCTGTTGCCTGAACTGTTCATGGCCTCACCCTGGCCCTTTGCCTTGACAACCCTGTTGCTGATCGGCGCCGCCGGTTGGGAATGGTCGAGGCTCAACGGTTTGCCGGGCAAGCCAGCCATCAGCTTCGGCGCCGGCCTGGTTGCAATCGGCATGGCGACCTTGCTGCTCGGCGGATTGCCGCTGCCCTTGTCCAGCCTGCTTTGGTGGCTCAGCGGTCTGGTTTGGGTGCTCGGCGGCGCCCAGGCCTTGCGTGGTGGACCCACGCGCTGGCCGCAGGTCGCGCGCCCGTTGCGCTTGATGCTGGGCGTTTTGGCGCTGCTGCTGGCATGGGCGGCGCTGGTTCAGGCCAAGTCGATCGGGGTCAATTTTTTGCTCTCGGTACTGTGCCTTGTCTGGGTGGCCGACATCGCTGCCTATTTCGGTGGACGGGCTTTTGGACGGCGCAAACTGGCGCCTGCCATCAGCCCGGGCAAGAGTTGGGAAGGCGTCTGGGCCGGCATGGCCGGCGTACTGCTGCTGGGGCTGTTCTGGGCCTTCCAGATTGATCTGCGCCTGGATGTCGATTCACCCAGCCTCTATCAATTGCTGTTTCGGCAGGGCTTGCCGATCGGCCTGCTTTCAATCTTGTTCCTCGGGGCGATGAGTGTCGTCGGTGACTTGTTCGAATCGCTGGTCAAGCGTGCTGCAGGGGCCAAGGACAGCAGCAATTTGTTGCCCGGGCATGGTGGCGTACTTGACCGTGCTGATGCCTTGCTGCCGGTATTTCCGCTCGCCATGGCCTTGATTTCGCTGGGTCCCTTGGCATGAGCGGCGGCTTGGGTGTGGCGGGCGAGCACAGACGACAGCGCATTTGCGTGCTTGGATCGACCGGTTCGATTGGCGTCAATACGCTCGACGTGCTGGCGCGTCACCCGGATCGCTATCAGGTGTTCGCCCTCAGCGCGATGAGTCGTGTCGATGCCCTGCTCGGGCAATGCCTGAGCTGGCAGCCGCGGTTTGCAGTGATGCCCGATCCCTTGCTCGCGGCGCAGCTGCGGCGCCAATTGCGCGAGCATGGCAGCCGGACCGAAGTCCTCGACGGTGCGGCCAGCCTGGCCGAGGTGGCGGCGCATCCGGAGGTCGATGCGGTGATGGCGGCGATTGTTGGCGCTGCCGGCCTGGCGCCTTGTCTGGCTGCGGCGCTCGCCGGCAAGCGCTTGCTGCTGGCCAACAAGGAAGCGATCGTTGTCGGCGGGGCCTTGTTCATGCGTGCCGTTGCAGCGGGTGGCGCGACGCTGCTGCCGATCGACAGCGAACATTCGGCGATATTCCAATGCCTCCCCGAAGACCGGGGGACCTGGGCGCAGCGCATCGACCATATCGTGTTGACGGCTTCAGGCGGCCCGTTTCGTCAGCGTGATCCAGCTACCCTGGCTTCGGTCACACCAGATCAGGCTTGCGCGCATCCGAACTGGGTCATGGGCCGCAAGATTTCGGTCGACTCGGCCACGATGATGAACAAGGCGCTGGAAGTGATCGAGGCGCGCTGGCTGTTCGGCCTGGCGCCCGAGCAGATCAAGGTCATCATCCATCCTCAAAGCATCGTGCACTCGATGGTGGTGTGCCGCGACATGTCGGTGCTGGCGCAACTGGGCACGCCCGACATGCGTGTGCCGATCGCTTTCGGGCTGTCCTTTCCCGAGCGCATCGAAGCGGGCGCGAGCCGGCTTGATCTGCTGAGCCTGCCTGCGCTGAGCTTCGAGCCCGCCGATGAAAATCGTTTCCCCGGGCTCTTTCTTGCCTGGCAGGCGCTGGCCGGGCCAGAAGGTGGAACCGCAGTCCTGAATGCCGCCAACGAGGAAGCCGTGGCGGCATTTCTGGAGCACCGGCTGCGCTTTGATCAAATTCATCAGATCAATCTGCAATGCCTTGAGAACTTGCCACCGCACAAAGGCGAATGCGCCAGCGTTGAAGGGTTGCTGGAACTCGATCAGCGCGCCAGACGATATGCCCGGGACTTGATCCAGAAGGTGGCTGCATGAGTACCTTGCTGGCTTTCGTGGTGACCTTGTGTCTGTTGATCATCGTGCATGAGTATGGGCATTACCGGGTCGCCCGCCTTTGCGGTGTGAAGGTGCTGCGCTTTTCAGTCGGATTCGGGCGCGTCATCTGGCGACGTCAGAACGGACCCGATGCCACCGAGTTCACGCTCTGCCTGCTGCCTTTGGGCGGCTATGTGAGGATGCTGGATGAGCGCGAAGGGCCGGTACCCTCGGAGCTGACCGGTCAGGCCTTCAATAACCGGCCATTGCGCCAGCGCGTCGCCATCGTGGCGGCAGGGCCGCTGGCGAATTTGCTTTTGGCTTTGTTGCTGTTTGCCAGCGTCAATTGGATCGGCCTGGAAGAGCCCAAGGCGCTGCTGGGTGCACCGCTGGCGGGATCGGTGGCCGAGCGTGCGGGTATGCGCGCTGGCGACTGGGTGCAGGCGAGTTCGACCGATGGCCAGGAATGGCATGAACTGCAATCGCTGTCGGAACTGAGCTGGCGCCTGACCGAGGCGGTCGAGGCCGGGCGCAAATTGCATTTGGACGCCACTGATGCCGATGGACATGGCCGCCGTACGCTGGTCCTCGATACCGACCGGCTGGACGGCAGCGAACTCGACGCGCAATCGCTGCGCAAAATCGGCTTGGGCGGTCCCTTCAGTCCGCCGCTGCTGGGGAAGGTGAGCCCGGGTGGTGCGGGTGATCAGGCCGGTCTGAAGTCTGGCGACCTGGTGCAGGCTGTCGACGGCGCCTTGCTTGCCGATGCTGCCACGCTGCGCCGGTTGATCAGGGCAGCGGTGCTGGACGGAGAGGCGCGCACGATGCTCTGGCGGATCGAGCGCGCCGGGCAGTTGCTGGAACTGCCAGTGGCGCCCAAGGTGCTTGTCGATGCAGGCAAGCCGGTCGGCCGGCTCGAGGTGATGGTCGGCGCCGCGCCCGCGCTGGTCACCGTACGCTACGGCTTTTTTGACGGCCTGCTGCGCGGCTTCGAACGCACAACAGACATCTCCTGGATGACCCTGAAGATGTTCGGCAGGATGCTCGTCGGCGAGGCTTCATTGCAAAATCTCAGTGGTCCGCTGACCATCGCCGACTACGCAGGTCAATCAGTTCGCATGGGTTTGGCGCATTACTTGGGTTTCCTCGGTCTGCTCAGTGTCAGCCTTGGCATCCTCAACCTGCTGCCATTGCCGATGTTGGATGGCGGGCACCTGATGTATTATTGTTTTGAGGGAATCACCGGCCGGGCAATATCGGAATGGTGGCAAACGCAACTGCAGCGCGCGGGCGCGCTGATCCTGATACTGATGATGGCTTTGGCCCTTTCCAACGACGTGGTCCGCTTGACGGGCCTGCATTGACCCTACCTGCATGTCCTCATCTCAAAGATTCAGCGCAAAGATGCGCCCCTCATTCCTGACCTTGGCCCTTGCGGCCGCAATGCAGAGCGGCGCTGCCTGGGCAGTTGATCCGTTCGTGTTGAAGGACATTCGCGTCGAGGGCTTGAACCGCACCGACCCCGGGACGGTTTTTGCGTCCTTGCCGTTCCGCATCGGTGATACCTATAACGACGACAAGGGTGCTGCGGCATTGCGCGCCTTGTTCGCCACCGGCTTGTTCAAGGACGTGCGCATCAATATCGACGGCGCTTCAGCGGTGGTGATCATTGAAGAGCGGCCGATCATCGCCAATGTCAGTTTCATCGGTTTGAAAGAATTTGATACCGAGGCGCTCAATAAGTCGTTGAAAGAAGTCGGCATCGGCGAGGGCAAACCCTTCGACAAGGCCCTGGCTGACCGGGCCGAGCAGGAACTCAAACGCCAATACCTGACCCGCAGCCTTTATGGTGCCGAGGTCACGACCACTGTGACGCCGATTGAGCGCAACCGCGTCAATGTCAGCTTTACCGTGACTGAAGGCGAACCTGCAAAAATCGGCGAAATACGCATTCTCGGCAGCACATTGGCCTCCGAGAGCACGCTGCTGGGCTTGCTCGAGCAGTCGACCAGCGGCTGGCTGACCTGGTACACCAAGACCGACCGCTATTCGCGTTCCAAGCTGAACGCCGACCTGGAAACACTGCGCTCCTATTACCTGAACCGTGGCTATCTCGAGTTTGCAGTGACTTCGACGCAGGTGACGATTTCGCCTGACAAGCAGAGCATCAACATCGCCGTGACGATCAGTGAAGGCCAGCCATACACCGTTACGGCGGTCAAACTGGAAGGCGATTTCCTGGGTCGTGACGAGGATTTCAAACGCCTGATCGTTTTGAAGCCCGGTCAGGCTTACCAGGGTGAGGCGGTAGCGCAAACGACGCGGGCATTTTCCGACCTGTACGGCTCATTCGGCTATGCGTTCGCGCGCGTTGACAGTCGGCCCGAAATCGACCGCGCCACCGGGCAGGTAGTGGTGACTTTTGTGGCCGAGCCGCAGCGCCGGGTCTATGTGCGCCGCGTCCTCATTTCCGGCAATACCCGAACACGCGACGAAGTGATCCGGCGCGAGTTCAGGCAGTTTGAGTCAGCCTGGTATGACGGTCAACGCATCAAGGCCTCACGCGACCGGGTAGAGCGTTTGGGTTATTTCAAAGAAGTCACAATTGACACGACTGAAGTGCCTGGCGCCCAGGACCAGGTCGACGTCGTGCTGAACGTGACCGAACGCCCGACCGGCAACATCATGGTTGGCGCGGGCTATTCGAGCCAGCAAAAGCTTTCGCTGACGGGGTCGATCAAGCAGGAAAATGTTTTCGGCTCAGGCAACTATCTGGGCCTCGAAGTCAATACGGCAGCTACCGGGCGTGCCGTCGTTCTGAGTACGGTCGACCCTTACTTCACAGTTGACGGGGTATCGCGCGCGCTGGATCTTTTTTACCGCACGACCAAGCCGCTGAATACGCTGGGGGAGCAATACCAGTTGGTCACCCATGGCGGCTCGATACGGTTTGGCGTCCCGTTCTCTGAGCTTGACACAGTGTTTTTCGGCACCGGCTATGAGCGCACGACGATCAGCACCTCGGTCGGCCTGCCGAACAGCTATCTGCTGTTCACCCAGCAGTTCGGCCAGAACAGCATTGCCCTGCCGTTGACGATTGGTTGGCAACGTGACAATCGCGACAGCGTTATTTCCCCTTCGACGGGGAAATACCAGCGCGTCAACCTTGAAATCAGCCCGGCCGGCGATGCCCGCTATGTGCGTGCCAATCTGCAATACCAGCAGTACATCGCGCTGACCAACAAGATCACGCTTGGGCTCAACAGCGAACTGGGCTGGGGTGTTGGGTTGGGCGGGCTGCCATATCCGATCTTCAAGAACTTCTATGCAGGCGGACTGGGCTCGGTGCGGGTTTTTCAGGCGGGCTCATTGGGTCCGGTTGATGTGACGGGCTCTTATACTGGTGGCAGTCGGCGGGTCAATGCCAATGCCGAGTTGTATATCCCTGTTCCGGGCGGCGGCAATGACAAGACCTTCCGTTTGTTTGGATTCATGGATGCGGGCAATGTGTGGGGCTCGCAGGAGAAAATCGCTGGTGACACGGTGCGCGCCTCGGCGGGTATCGGTTTGAGCTGGATTTCGCCCATGGGCCCGTTGCGTCTGAGTTATGGCGTGCCGGTGCGCAAGAAACCCACAGATAGAATAGAGAAATTCCAATTCCAGATCGGGACTGCATTCTGATGAAGAGCATGTTGAAAGCGGCGGCCTTGGCCGCAATGATGGCGGCTTCGGCCTTTACGGCGCAGGCTCAGGAAATTAAGATCGGCTATGTCAATAGCGAGCGGGTGCTGCGTGAAGCCAATCTCGCCAAAGCGGCACAGTTGAAGCTTGAAGCCGAATTCGGCAAGCGCGAGAAAGAGCTCAAGGATGTTGAGGCTCGTCTGCGTGCTGCGGCAGAGAAACTGGAGAAGAACGCCCAGACCTTGCCTGAAGCCGAGCGCAATCGCTTGCAGCGTGATCTGGTCGAGCAGGACCGCGATCTGCAGCGCAAGCGCCGCGAATGGCAGGAAGACCTGACCCAGCGAAAAAATGAAGAGTTGTCGGCTGTGGTCGAGCGGGCGAACCGCGTCATCAAGCAGATCTTCGAGTCCGACAAATACGACCTGATCCTGCAGGACGCCATCCACTCCAGCGCGCGTGTCGACATCACCAAGAAGGTGATCGACTTGCTTAACGCCCAGAAGTGATTGGTGGCGCTGGTCACGCTGGCTGACGTGGTCGCCGCCCTGGGTGGCGACCTTCACGGCGACCCCGCGACCGCGATCTCGAAAATCGGCCCGCTCGAAGCTGCAGACTCAGCGACCTTGAGCTTTCTGGCCAATCCCCGCTACCGGGCGCAATTGCCAGTCAGTCTTGCCGGATGCGTGATCGTCGCGCCCGAGTTCGCAGAGCTCGCCGCAGCCCGCGGCGCTGCCATCATCACGCCCGACCCCTATCTGTACTTTGCCCGTTTGACCCAATGGTGGGTCAGCAGGACGCGTCCTGTCGTCCCGGCCAGCATCCATCCGAGCGCCGTGATCGATGCCTCGGCCCTGCTAGCCGAGGGCGTCGATGTCGGCCCGCTGGCGGTGATCGAGGCTGACGTGATGATCGGTGCGGGCGCGCGCATCGGCGCGCATTGCGTGCTCGAGCGCAATGCAGTCGTAGGTGCCGGCAGCCGCCTGGCGGCGCGCGTCACCCTGGGTCATGACTGCCGGATCGGTGAGCGCTGTATTGTGCATAGCGGTGTCGTGATCGGCGCCGACGGCTTTGGCTTCGCGCCAACGCAGGGGCGCTGGGAAAAAATCGAACAACTCGGCGCTGTCGTGATCGGCAACGATGTCGAAATCGGTGCCAATACCTGCATCGACCGTGGCGCACTGGGTGACACCGTGCTGGAAGACGGCGTCAAGCTCGACAACCTGATCCAGATCGGCCACAACGTCCATGTCGGCGCGCATACTGCCATGGCTGGTTGTGCCGGCATCGCCGGCAGCGCGACGATTGGCGCGCATTGCACTGTTGGCGGCGGCGCCATCATCCTCGGTCATCTGTCATTGGTTGACCATGTCCATGTCTCGGCTGCGACGGTCATCAGCCGCAGCATCAACAAGCCCGGCCAGTACAGCGGCGTCTTCCCCTTCGATGAAAATTCGAACTGGGAGAAGAACGCTGCCACATTGCGCCAACTGCATGCAATGCGTGATCGCTTGCGTGCCCTAGAAAAGAAGATTTAGCCATGATGGACATCCACCAGGTACTGAAAAAACTCCCGCATCGCTACCCGCTGCTGCTGGTCGACCGCGTGATCGAAATCGAAAAAGGCAAACGCATCCTGGCGCTGAAGAACGTCAGCATCAACGAGCCCTACTTTGTCGGCCATTTCCCGCATCGGCCGGTCATGCCTGGCGTGCTGATTCTCGAGGCCATGGCCCAGGCGGCGACGCTGCTGGCCCTGGACAGCACCGGCACCGAACTCGACGACCAGACCATCGTCTACTTCGCCGGCATCGATGCGGCGCGCTTCAAGCGCCCGGTCGAGCCTGGCGACCAATTGCTGCTCGACGTCACGCTCGACCGCACCAAGGCCGGCATCTACAAATTTACCGGCAAGGCCTGGGTTGACAAAGTCCTGGCCGCTGAAGCCCAGTTGATCTGCACGATGCGGCGCATCGACGCCTGAGGCACTCATGGCATTGATTCATCCCAGCGCCATCGTCGACCCGGCTGCTTGGCTCGACAGTTCGGTCAGCGTCGGCGCCTACACGCTGATCGGCCCCCAGGTGCGCATCGGCGCGGGCACAACGGTCGGCCCGCATTGCGTGATCGAAGGCTTGACTACCGTCGGCGAAAACAACCACATCTTCCAGTTCAACTCGATCGGTGCGGCGCCTCAGGACATGAAATATGCCGGCGAGCCGACGGCGCTGGAAATCGGCGACCGCAACACCATCCGCGAGTTCTGCACGCTCAATCTGGGTACCGTGCAGGACGAAGGCGTGACGCGGATCGGTTCGGACAACTGGATCATGGCCTATGTGCATATTGCCCATGACGTGCGCCTTGGCAATCACACCGTGCTGGCCAACAACGCGACCTTGGCAGGACATGTGCATGTCGGTGACTGGGCAACGGTGGGTGGCCTTAGCGGCGTGCACCAGTTCGTCAAGATCGGCGCCCACGCGATGATCGGCTTCCAGGGCCATGTGGCGCAGGATGTGCCGCCTTTCATGACGGTAGACGGCAATCCGCTGAGCGTGCGGGCAGTCAATGTCGTCGGTCTGCGCCGGCGCGGCTACAGCCCAGAGCGCATCACCATGATCCGACAGATGCACAAGCTCCTCTACCGTTCTTCGCTGGCTCTCGAGCAGGCGGTGGCGTCGATCGGGGATTTGCGCGGCCAGCAGGTGGATGCCGATGCCGACATCGACCTGATGTTGAATTTCCTCGCTGCAGCGCAGCGCGGCATCGTGCGCTGAAGGCGCTGATGTCGGCCAATCACGCGCCGCGTTTCGGCATGGTGGCCGGCGAGGCCTCTGGCGACATGCTGGCCGGCTTGCTGCTCGGTGGCATGAAGCAGCGCTGGCCCGGCCTGATGGCACAAGGCATTGGTGGCCCGCGCATGGCCGCCCTGGGTTTCGAGTCCTGGTGGCCGCAGGATAAATTGTCGGTCTTCGGCTATGTCGACGCCTTGCTGAATCTGCGCGAGTTGCTGGCGATTCGCAGCCGCCTGGCGCAGCGTCTGCTGCGAGACCCGCCGGCCGCATTCATTGGCGTCGACGCCCCTGACTTCAACTTCGGGCTTGAAACCAGGCTGCGGGCGGCGGGGATCAAGACCGTGCACTTTGTCTGCCCCTCGATCTGGGCCTGGCGGGCTGAGCGGGTCGAGAAGATCCGCCTTGCGGCTGACCATGTGCTGTGCCTGTTCCCGTTCGAGCCCGAGTTGCTGCAGAGCCATGGCATCCAGGCCAGCTATGTCGGCCATCCGCTGGCTGACGCGATCCCGCTGCAGCCGCCGCGTGCCGCCGCCAGGGCTGCGCTCGGTCTGAACGATGGCGAGGTGGTCGTGGCGCTCTTGCCCGGCAGCAGGCGCAGCGAAGTCCGCTATATCGCCGCCCCCTTGCTGCGCGCCGCCCTGCTGATGCAGCAAGCCAGACCGGGCCTGCGCTTCGTGATGCCGGTTGCGCCGGGCTTGGGCGAGTTGCTGCAGCCGCTGGTGCAGCGGCTGGCCCCCGGGCTCGATCTGCAATTGCTCGACGGTCGTGCGCATCAGGCCTTGGCGGCCTGTGATGTCACCCTGGTGGCCAGCGGCACCGCCACGCTGGAGGCGGCGCTGTTCAAGCGACCGATGGTGATTGCCTACCGCATGCATGCCCTGAACTGGTGGCGGATGAAGGGGCGCAACTATCAGCCCTGGGTCGGTTTGCCCAATGTGCTGGCGCGTGAATTCCTGGTGCCTGAATTGATCCAGGAAGAATGCACGCCTGAAGCACTGGCCCGCGAGGGTCTGGCCTGGCTCGATGACGGCGCGCGTTATGCCCGGGTGCAGTCAAGGTTCGAACAAATTCATCAGATGCTGCGCTGCGATACCGCGCAAAAGGCCGTCGATGCGATCGCCCAAATCATCGCTGCGTGACAAACAACCCGCCCATTGGCATGGGCCGGGCTTGATCGTCGGCGTCGATGAGGCCGGGCGCGGACCGCTGGCCGGGCCGGTGGTTGCCGCTGCGGTGATGCTCAATATCGACAAGCCGATTGCCGGCCTGGCGGACTCCAAGGTATTGACCGAAAAAAGGCGCGAGCGCCTCTTCGATGAAATCCGCGCCAGGGCCCTGTGCTGCTGCATTGCCGAAGCCAGCGTCGAAGAAATCGACCAGCTGAACATCCTGCAAGCGACGCTGCTGGCCATGCGCCGCGCGGTCGAGGGGCTGCGCCTCAAACCGACCCTGGTGCTGGTCGACGGCAACCGTCTGCCGCAGCTGCAAGTTCCGGCTGAAGCGATTGTCAAAGGCGATGCCAAGGTGCCGGCCATTTCGGCAGCGTCGATTCTGGCCAAGGTCCACCGCGACCGCCAATGCCTGCAGATGGATGAAATTTATCCTGCCTATGGATTTGCCCGTCACAAGGGCTATCCAACCGCCCAGCATCTGGCCGCCTTGCGCGAGCATGGCGTCACACCCTGCCACCGCCGTACTTTCGGTCCGGTGCAAGAGATCCTGGCGCGCGGATGACCCCGATCAGCCACATCACCTCGCGCGACAACCCCTTGCTGCAGCGGCTGCGCAAGCTTAGCCAGGATGGCAATGCCTACCGCAAGCTGGGTTCGATCTGGCTGGAAGGCGATCATCTGGTGCGCGCCTGCCTGCAGCGCGGTCATGCAGTGACGCTGGCGGTATTGACCGAGGAAGCTTGTGCCGATCCGGTCCTGCGCGAACTGGGTCGGGCAGCGCCGCGCCAGTTGGTGGTCCCGGCAGCATTGTTCAAGTCGATCAGC
>CAIJIT010000172.1 GCA_903820745.1 uncultured Burkholderiales bacterium | reverse complement strand
GCTGGCGTTCGCCGCGGCGATCGTTGGCGGCTTCACATCGTTGCCCGGCTGCGTGGTTGGCGGCATGGTCATTGGTGTTGTGCAGAACCTGATCGGTGTCCTGATCTCACCCCAAGCCATTGCTGTAACCCCATTTTTTATTATCATGATCGTGCTGATGCTTAGGCCCCAGGGTTTGTTCGGCGAAATAATTTCGTTTAAAAAATTTTGATATGTTTGGCGCACCAACTCCCCGCCAATTTTTTCTGATTCTGCTACTCGTCGTTCTTGGATTTTTGCTGCCACTAGTGCTACCGCAGTATTTTCTGTTTATCGGCAATATGCTGATGATGTACACGGTGCTTGCGCTCGGCTTTGATATTCTGGTTGGCTGGTCAGGTCAATTCGCGTTTGCGCACATCGCTTTCTTTGGCATCGGCATCTACGGCACGGCGCTTCTGAACATCCGACTTGGAATTCCATTCATCATTGGAATGCCGATCGCCGCAACTGTCGCAGGCCTAACCGGATTTTTGATAGGCATGCCCGCGACACGTCTACGCACGATTTATTTAGCTTTGGCCACGCTGGCTTTCGCGGAGTGCGCACAGTGGCTGATCCGTACTTGGGACTCGCTTACCAATGGAGCGGATGGTGTGAAGATACCCGCACAGCAGGTCTTTGGCTATGTTGCGGGGACGGACGGCAGTGCATTTCCAATCGTTGCCTTAATCCTGGCGATCGTACTTCTCAGCGTACTGTTTCTCTCGACTTCCAAGTTCGCTCGAAGCCTTGGCGCAATCCGTGAGAGCGAGCATGTTGCAGCCGCATCCGGCATCAATGTGGCTTTCGTGAAGGTTCTTGCATTCACTATCTCGGCTGTATATGCGTCGATCGCAGGAAGCATTTTTACATTATTTCAGTCTTTTGTTGATCCCGATGCACTTGACGCGAGATCGCTCGTGCTGATGCTGTCCATGCTCGTTGTTGGCGGATCCGGCTCGATTCCGGGCGTTGTTATTGGAGTGGCGCTGATGGGCGTGCTGCCCGAAGTCCTGCGCTTTGCGCCGAGCAACCTGCTGGTCTGGCAGGAGTTTGTTTACGGTTTAATCGTCATTCTTGCGGTCATGTTCATGCCCCGGGGAATCTGGGGAATTGTGCAGACACGTGTTCGGCGCAAGATCTCGGCCTCCGCTCGGCACGCGCACGTGCAAGGCACGCAAAATTCTCAAAGCAAACCTGACTGATGAGTTCCATTTTCTCCATTCGGGAGTTGGCGATTCGTTTCGGCGGTCTGCTTGCCCTCAATGGCTTATCAATTGAGGTCGAACCTGGCTCTATCCATGCCTTAATTGGCCCTAACGGCGCTGGCAAGTCTACCGTTTTCAATTGTGTTTCTGGTTTTTATACGGGGTATGAAGGTGACATAATTTTCGAAGGAAAGTCACTGCGTAAAGTCCCCCCCCATGGTCTGGTGCGGGCGGGCATTGCGAGAACTTTTCAGCATGTCGAGCTATTGCATCAATTGACCGTGCTCGAAAATGTCATGGTCGGACTGACCAGTCGACTAGGCTCCTACTTCCCATTTACGCCAGGTTTTGGCCGGGGGAATATTGAGCGAACGGGTGTCCGCGAGGCCGAAGAGATCCTCGAAAAAACGGGACTCTCGGAGTATCGAAATGTATTGGCTGGCGAACTCGATTTTGGCCATCAAAAGCTGATTGACCTTGCCCGTGCTCTTGCGAGTCGGCCGCGCCTTCTGCTGCTTGACGAGCCAGCAGCAGGCTTGCGCAATCGCGAAATCCAGAGCGTGGACGCGCTGCTACTTGATCTCGCACACCACCAAGGAGTAACCGTTATCTTGGTCGAGCATGTAATGCAACTGGTTATGTCAGTGGCGGATCAGATCACCGTGCTGAATTTCGGACAAAAAATCGCTGAAGGAGTTCCGGACGATATTCGTAGTAACCCTAGTGTGATTGAGGCTTACCTTGGGCGTGGCACTGATGCTTGAAGTTAGGGAACTGCATGCCTCTTATGGCGCTGTTCATGCGCTGGAAAATGTCGATCTCCACGTCGGCGAGGGGCAAATTGTTTGCCTTCTTGGTGCAAACGGTGCCGGGAAGACAACCACACTCAACTGTATATCAGGCGTTGTGCCGGCAACCAAAGGGCGAATCCACTTTCAAGGCGAGGACATCACGAATTTGCCGGTTGAGAAAATTGTCAGTCGAGGTCTCATTCAGGTGCCTGAAGGTCGAGAAATATTTCCCTCACTGTCCGTTGAGGACAACGTGATGCTGGGGGCGTGGCTATATCGAAGCGAGAAGCGAGTTGCCACAGATCTTGAACGGGTATACGGACTGTTCCCGAGACTTGCACAGCGAACCCGACAGGCGGCGGGCACGCTCTCTGGTGGTGAGCAGCAGATGCTGATGATCGGCCGCGCGCTGATGGCGCGGCCAAAGCTTCTGATGTTTGACGAGCCCAGCATAGGCCTATCTCCAATTTTGGTGGAGCAGGTGTTTGAGATCATTCAACGAATCCATGAATCCGGAACGCCCATTTTGTTAGTCGAGCAAAACGCTCGTATCGCGCTCCGAGCCAGTTCCTACGGCTATATCATGGAAAACGGGGAAGTCAAACTGCACGGAGACGCAAAGATGTTGGCGCAAGACCCGAAGGTTCAGGAAGCTTATCTTGGAGGAAAAGATCTCAACATTAAATATTAATAGAAAGAGGCTTGTAAGAGAGGTTCAATCAAATGACCATCTTTGTCAGCATCAAATAGAACTGCGTTAGGGTGGCGCGAATGGGCATCAACAACTAACGCATCAAATATCAGAGAAAAAGGAAGATCAGATGGATTACAGCAAATATCAAACGCTCAAGATCGAAATTGCAGATGGAATTGCCATTGTTACGCTTAATAAGCCGCCGAACAATCTGCTTGACTTGCGTATGCACACTGAGTTAACCAGCATCCCCTATGACCTTAATCACGACGACGACGTACTTGCGATCATTTTCAAGGCTGAAGGGCGCCATTTTGCTTCAGGTGGCGATTTTGGAATGTTCGACAGCATGTACGATCAAAACTTGAACCAGCGACTGTATGACGAGGCAAGGGAATTCGTCGGTAACATGATTGAATTGCAGAAGCCTGCAATCTCGGTAGTACAGGGGCAGGCGTCAGGTATGGGTTGCCAGTTGGCGCTACTGTGTGACATTTGTTTAGCAGACGAAGATACAGGTCGCTTTGTGGATGGGCACATGATTATTGGAGTCCCACCTGGTGATGGAGGCTGCCTTGTTTGGCCAATGCTCATCGGCGTTATGCGTGCCAAGCGATACATATACACCTCCGATCCCTGTCCTGCAAAGGAGGCAGAGCGCATCGGGTTGATTAGCGCAGCTCTCCCGGCCGACAAACTAATGCCGACTGCAATGGAATGGGCACAGCGGTTTGTAAACGGTCCGAGGCTAGCACTCAGAGGTGCGAAGACGGCCTTGAATCAGTGGTATCGCATGGCGGCACCTGCAGCTTTCAACTATTCCTTGGCTCTCCAGATGGGAGCCAGTGGAAAGGCTGAATTCAATGAAGCGCTTTCCAGTATCAAGGAGAAGCGTAAGCCGAAGTATCGGTAAGAAAAATAGGAGATGAAAACTCAGCGCCGATCCCTGCTGATTTTCACTCAAGAATTTTTGGAAATATTGACGGACTGGCGCGACGGAATACCGTGAGCCTTGAAGTGGCGATTGGGTCCGTGGGTTGCCAATATGCAGTTGACAGACGTGGAAAATTAAGGAGTAAAAAATGACGATTTCGAACCAAATTGATAGTTTTTGGGGCGTTGTGATAGCAGTCAAGGATCTCGACGCAGCCATTGATAACTATACGAAGCTTGGTTTTGAGCTTGTGGATCGCAGTGACCGGGTGGAGTGGGGGCTGGAAGCAGCTCAGTTCAAGGTCGGAAACGATGGCGCGGTGTTCGAATTCATAACCCCTGTAGACGAAACAAAAGACGTTGCCAAGGTGTTGCGCAAGTTTTTAGATCAGAGAGGTGAGGGCGTGTATGAGGTCGCGGTAAATGTCGCTGACATCGATGCAGTCAATGCTCATGTGAAAAAGCAAGGCATCAGGACGCTTGGTGAGCCTATGCAAGTGCCTGTTCCCCAGTACGCGCATAGAAAACTGATGTGGGTAAGTCCGAAGTCGACGAATGGTGTCTTCCTTGAATTCATGACAACGGACACGAAATCGAATAAGTAGTCGATATGAGCGAAGACATGGTCGATGAACCTCTGCGCAAAGAGCACTTGTTTGTTAAAGGCCTGGAGGCGAATTCAGCCAACCATGTCCCGCTAACACCTGTTTCATTTCTTGAGCGTAGTGCTCTGATTTGGCCCGACAAAGTCGCCGTCAGGCACGGGAGCGTTGCTTATACGTATAGGGAATTTGCAGCGCGTTGTCGGCGCCTTGCGTCAGCACTTGCCAAGCGCGGTGTGCGTAGAGGTGACACGGTAGCGCTGATGGCGCCCAACATCCCGGCATTGCTTGAGGCGCACTACGCAGTTCCTGCGTTGGGTGCAGTACTCAATGCAATCAACTATCGGCTCGATGCGAGTTCAGTAGCTTTTTGCTTGGATCATGGCGAGGCAAAAGTGCTGCTCACGGATGCCGAGTTCGCGCCGGTTATCAAGGCCGCTTTGGCGCAGACGAAACGTGATTTGCTGGTGGTGGACATCGCCGATCCGGAAGGCCCGCAAGGCGTGTCTCTCGGATCCACTACCTATGAGGGCCTGCTGGCAGAAGGCGATCCGGCGTTTTCCTGGCCAGGCCCTTGCGACGAATGGGATTCGCTGTCTCTGCTCTACACGTCTGGAACCACGGGGGACCCGAAGGGGGTCGTCTATCACCATCGAGGGGCATATCTTCAGGCATTGAGCAGCGCCTTGGTGTTCGGCCTCACACCGGCGACCGTATACCTGTGGACCCTGCCGATGTTTCACTGCAACGGCTGGAGCCATACGTGGGCAGTGACGGCGGTTGGCGGCGTTCATGTCTGTCTGCGTCGCGTTGATCCGGCGCTGATTTTTTCCTCAATTCGAGACCATCGAGTCACGCATATGTGCGGTGCTCCCACCGTGCTCAACATGCTGATTCACGCGCCGGATTCCGTGAAACTTACGTTCGATCACATCGTTGAAGTTGGTACCGGAGGCAACCCACCACCGTCGGCGGTATTCGAGGCTATTGAGCGGATGGGTTTCAGGGTGAATCACATGTATGGGCTCACGGAGACCTACGCACCTGTTGCGCTTTGTGTCCGACAGGATAGCTGGGGTGCGCTCGATTCAGCCGACCGAGCGAGGCAATTGACGAGACAGGGGGTGCCCATGCTCACCATCTCGCAGCTAATGGTCGCCGACCCCAGTAATCACACCCCAGTGCCGCAGGATGGAAAGACTTTGGGCGAAGTAATGCTGCGAGGCAGCACTGTGATGAAGGGCTATCTGAAGAACGAACGCGCCACAGAGGCTGCGTTCGCACAAGGTTGGCTTCATACGGGTGATCTGGCAGTCTGGTACGCGGACAATTACATCGAGATAAAAGACCGTTCAAAAGACCTCATCATTTCTGGCGGCGAGAACATCACGTCAGCCGAGGTCGAGGATTGCCTTTTTCGGCATCCCCTGATCTTGGAGGCAGCAGTCGTTGGAATGTCCGATCCAATCTGGGGAGAAACGCCATGCGCCTTTGTCACACTCAAGCCTGGCATGGAAGGCGTTACCGAACAGGATGTCATAACGTGGTGCCGAGACCGGATGGCGCATTTCAAGGCACCTAAGGCCGTAATATTTGGCCTGCTGCCGAAAACTGCAACGGGAAAGATCCAAAAGAACCTGTTGCGCGATCTGATAAAAAAACGCAGCGGTGAACCAACAACATAGTCAACGGTTCAATTAGATCCATTGGTGGCACGCGCCGCTATTTGGCTGAGCTTGCCCGTTTGCGGACAGTTTTGAACTCGGCGACCACGGCATTGACATCAATGTTCTTGGCTGCAAGCAAGCGGTCCAAAGTCTTGCTGGCCTTTTTCAATGACGCTATGTCGGCCTCGTGCTGGCCTTGCGTCGGGATGAAATAACCAACGGTCTGCCCATGACGCGTCACTGCGACCGGCGCGTTCGACGCAATGAACTCGGCCATGCCGGCACGAAATTCACGCATACCTACTTTGGTAGCTTCCATTGATCTTCCCTTGAATTCAAGCCTCTTTTGTGAATCATAGTGTACACAAATTTCAAAGAATTCATTGCGCCCGTTCACCCACTTTCAAGGCGGGCAGGTTGCGTTCCGCACGCGAGAGTCGAAGCAGCCCCGAAAAATTCGGCCAATTCATCCGTAAGGAAACCCGCTACTGGGCCGAGCTGATCAAGAAGGCGAAGGTGGAGTGGAACTGAGCTGCGTGCGGCCATCCCGTCGGGGTTGTCAGCCCTGGCTCAATGGCATGTCGTCCTGCCCCAAGGGCCTTGGCAAAGCTCGGGCTTGCTTATTTTGCGATTCCGAGGAACACCGCCAGACAGCGTTCGATCTCGATCATGGCATCGGCATCAATGTGTCCGAAGGCTTGCCCCACCCTGTCGCGCTTCACCGTCATGACCTTGTCCAGCATCACTTGTGATGGCTTCTGCAAACCGTTCTCGGCACTTGTCTGGACGGTGATACGCAACAGGGGCACGTCAAGCAGCAGACTTGTGACCGGCAGCAAGGTCACGGTGGCGGTCTGACCGAATTGATCGGCTTGAAGGATCAGGGCGGGCCTGGGCTTGCCAAAATCGCCTTGCGCGGCGATGGTCACGAAGTCCCCCCGCTTCATTCCGTCCAGCCGTCCAGGTCGGACAGGGCGGCATCCATGAATTGCTGCATTTCGATGTCGCCAAGGTCCGCCTGAGCCGCGATAAGGCATTGGCGCCGACATTCCTCTGCGAAGTCGGGCCGCCGCGTATCAGGTACCCAGATTTGGACCGGGCGAAGCCCCGCAAATCGCAGGGCGTCACGGTGCTTCTGAACCCTTGCATTGACATGAGTAATTGCCATCCGGGAATCCACTTTTGTAACATGTAACAATATACAGAAGGAATATGTTGCATGCAACATTTATCAACGGATTGGTCGGCGCCGATTCGCCATTCACGCCTCTTTGACTCCAACAACACCCTAGGCAATTGATACCGCCAAGATTTATTTTCAATCGCGCCATCCGTTTGCCCTGCCGCCGGCATCTAAACATCGTGGCTGTGAATGTCGCCCGATGTCCGGGCACATCGATCACGTCCTCTTGAATTCCGGAGTCATTCATGGACCCTCAAGTTATCCACAGTTTGACCGGCTTGCTGGTGCCCTTGTTCGGCATGCTGCTGCCGATCATCATCATTGCCATCGTGATGTACGGGCGCCATGTCAATTCGCGCCAGCGGCATGAACTGATCGGCCGCTTGATCGAGAAAGGTCTGCCGATACCGCCTGAACTGCTGGCGCCTCAAAGCGACTTGCTGCCGGCGAAAAACTCGCGCCCTGGCAAGTTGCTCTGGCCGATGACCATGATTGGTGCCGGCGTCGGTCTGATCATCTTCCTCGTCGTCGAGGGCGGCGACAACTGGGGCATCGGCGCCATTCCCTTGGCTATCGGTCTGGCCCAATTGCTCGCCTGGAAGCTTGAGCGCAAAGCCGACTCTGGTGCAACTGACGACAAGCCATGAAGGCTGCTCAGCGCTGCAGATGACCCCGCCCGTGAACCCCGATGCTGCTCTATGCGAACTTGCGTCTGCGGGGGACACCAAAGCCTTTGCAGCGCTGGTGCTTTTGCACCAGGGGGCGGTACGCAATCAGTTGCGGCGCTTGGCCCACGGCGACCTGGCACTCGCCGACGATCTAGCGCAGGAAACGTTCATCCAGGCCTGGCAGCATCTGGCCGAGTTCAAAGGCCAGTCGAAGCTGGCGTCCTGGCTGTACCGGATCGCCTACAACCGCTTTTTGATGCACCGGCGCAGCCAGCCGGCCTCGACAGCGGATCAGGCCTTGGTCGACAGCATCGCTGACCCTTCAAGCAACGACGCTCACAGATCGGCCCTGCGCCTCGATGTCACAGCCGCGATGGGGCTGTTGCCGGAAACCGAGCGGATTGCCATGATCCATTGCTATTACCTGGACTTGACGAATGAAGAAGCGGCGCAGGTGCTGGGCCTGCCGCTGGGCACGCTGAAATCACAACTATTGCGGGGCAAAGCGCGCTTGCGCGAGTTGCTCGCTGCCTGGGCACCGACGACATGAACAACGAAGCCGAAAAATCATCCCAGGATGCAGCTGACTGGCTCGATGAATTGCTGCTCGGCGCACGATCGGCGCCGGTGGCTGACGAGGGCTTCACAGCCCGCGTCATGCAGCAGTTGTCGCCGCGGCTGACGCCAGCGCAGTTGCAGGAAGCGGTCGCGCGCAGCGGACGACAAAGCCGGCGCTTTGAACTGTTTACCTGGGTCGGCGCGATCGTCGGCAGCGCGGTCGCCTTCGGGGCAGGGAACTGGCTCAATGCCGACGAACTGAATGCCGCGATCGCCGCAATGCTTGAGCTCAGGCCGGTCAGCCGCCAGTTTCTAGCGCCATGGCTGGCGACGATCGGCAGCGCGGCTTTGCTGGCTTGGGTGCTGCAGAAGTCCTAGCCTGCCCGCCAGACCGCCTGCTTTTGCATCACCGCCTGGAACAGCGGCGTGGACACCCCATCGGCCAGCCAGCGGCGCAGATGTGGGAGTGAGGCCTGCTCGAACCAGGCCGAATCGACGGCGGCGAACTGGCGCACAAAG
>CAIJIT010000171.1 GCA_903820745.1 uncultured Burkholderiales bacterium | reverse complement strand
CGACCGGCAAAGGCTGTTTTGTCGAGATCCCGATGTTCGAAAGCATGGTCGCTTTCAATCTGGTCGAGCATTGCTACGGCGAGCATTTCCAGCCGCCCTTGTCGGCCCCCGGCTATCCGCGCGTGCTCGCCGATTGGCGCCGGCCTTACCAGACGCAGGACGGTTTTGTCTGCATGATGCCCTACACCGATCTGCATTGGCAGCGCTTTTTCAATGCCGCGGGCGAACCCGACTTGGCTACCGATGAGCGCTTTGCCGGCATTGCTGCGCGCACGCTGAATATCGAGGCGCTTTACGAGATCACCGGCCGAATCGTTGCTGCCAAAGCCACCGCTCACTGGCTGGGCTTGTGCTCAAGGCTGGAAATTCCGTCGGCAAGGATGAATCAATTGGCGGACCTGAAGCATGATCCGCAGTTGCAGGCCACTGGTTTTTTTAGCCAGTTGGATGACAAGGTGATGGGCAGCTTGCGCTTTCCCGGCGTGCCGGTGCGCTTTGACGGCAAGCGCCCGCCCGTGGGTATGCCGCCGCGACTCGGCGCCGATACCGAAGCGGTATTGCGTCAGGCCGGCATGGCGCAGCCGCGGATTGACGCGATGATCGCTGCCGGCGCTGTCGGCTTGAAAAAGAGGGATTGAAATGACTCATCAACCGCTGTTGAACAACCCCGATGTGAAACTGCTGGGCCAGGGATTTTTCTGGCAGGACCTGCAGATCGGCCAGCGCTTTCGCACCTACCGCCGCACGATCACCGAGACCGATCTGGTCAACTTCATTTCATGCACTGGCATGCTCGAGGCGATCTTCATCGAGTCCGGCTATGCCGGCGGCGCGATCCAGGGCCGGCCGGTGCCAGGCGCGCTGACCTATACCTTGATCGAAGGTTTCATTTTGCAGAGCATGATCCAGGGTACCGGCCTGGCGATGCTGGAGTTAACGCAAAAGATCCTGGCCCCGGTGCTGGTGGGCGACAGCATCAGCGCCGAGATCGAGGTCACCGGTGTCAGACCAACCTCGAGCCATGGCCGGGCGGTGGTGGTTTCGGACATCCGCGTTTTCAATCAGCGCTCCGAACTGGTGATGACTTACCAGGCGACGCGTTTGCTGGCCGGCAGGCCGGCGACAGAATTCATCTAAGCTTTAATAGGAGATCCGCATGAAATTGATCACCCGAGGATTGGCCATCGCATGTGCCCTGTTCGGCCTTGCCGGCGCTGCGCCGGCCCAGACGGCCTACCCCGACAAGCCGATCAAGCTGGTACTGGCCTTTCCTCCTGGCGGGCCGACCGACCTGGTGGCGCGCGTGCTGGCGCAAAAGCTCGGCGAGCAGATGGGACAGACCGTCATCGTGGAAAACAAACCCGGCGCGAACGGCAATATCGCGGCCGAACTGGTCGCCAAGTCGCTGCCCGACGGCTATACCGTTTTCTACAACACCTCGGCAGTTGCACTGAGCCCGGCGCTGTACAAGAAGCTCGGCTATGACGTGCTGAGTGACTTCGCGCCGGTCGCTTTGACCGCGGTGATCCCGCTGGTGTTGGCGGTTCATCCGTCCTTGCCAGTAACGACGATCCAGGAATTCATCGACTACCTCAAAGTTAACCCCGGCAAGTTCAGCTACGGCTCGGCCGGTAACGGCAACATCACCCATCTCGGCGCCTTTTTGATGCTGCAGGCCAAGGGCCTGTCAGCCGCGCATATTCCTTACAAGGGCAGTGCGCCGGCCTTGATGGATCTGGTCGGCGGCCAGACCCAGTTCACCACCGACACGGTCAATTCGGCGCTGCCCTTCATCAAGGAAAAGCGGCTGCGCGCGTTGGCGGTGACCAGCCTGACGCGGACCAGCGTGCTGCCTGATGTGCCGACGCTGAACGAGACGGTGATGCCCGGCTTCGAGGTCGGCGCCTGGCAGGGCCTGCTGGTGCCGGCCAAGACCAGCCCCGAGATCGTCAAGCGGCTCAATGCCGAAATTCTCAAGGCGCTGGCTTCCAGCGATGTGCGCGCCAAACTGGCGTTGCAGGGGGCTGAGCCGCTGGGCTCGACGCCGACTGAGTACGGGGCTTACATCAAGTCCGAAGTCGATCGGTGGATCAAGGTCGTCAAGCAGTCGGGTGTCACGCTCGACTGACGCATTGGCAGCAAGGCTGATGGGCAAAGCCGGACAAGTGAACCGTTCAGCCTGAGTTGGCCCCAGTCCTTCGACAGGATCAGGACGAACGGGCCCTAAATTCCCGCAAGAACCAGGAGACAAGATGAGAAAAAGAGCATTGATTCATAGGGTCGTCGCAGCCTCGCTGTTGTTCGCCGGCGCCGCGCATTTGCCCTTGGCGCAGGCGCAGGAATTCCCGTCGCGGTTGATCAAGTTCGTCGTACCGTTTGCGCCGGGCAGCGGCACCGACACCTCGGCACGCTATTTCGGCAAGAAGCTGTCCGAGATGACCGGGCAGACCGTGGTGGTGGAAAACAAGCCCGGCGCGAATGGTTTCATCGCCGTGCGTGCGGTGTTGACGGCGCCGGCCGATGGCTACACGGTGTTTGTCGGCAGCAACTCGACGCTGGCGGTCAATGTGGCGTTATTCAAGACCTTGCCCTATGACCCGGTGGCCGACTTTGCACCGTTGACGATGATGATGCGGTCACCCGCCTTGCTGATCGTGCCGCCGGCTTCGAACTACAAATCGGTGGCCGAGTTGATCGCCGCAGCCCGCGCCCAACCCGACAAGATCGACTATGGCTCGGGTTCGGCCGGCTATCACCTGATGGCCGAGTTGTTCAACGACGAGGCCAAGGTGCAGACCTACCATGTGCCGTTCAAGGGCGCGGCTGACGCGATCACCGCAGTCGCCTCAGGCAATGTGCAGATGGCTTTTGCCGACGTGACCGGTGCGTTTGAATTGGTCAAGGGCGGCCGTCTGCGCGCGCTGGCGGTGGCTGCCGACAAGCGGATACCGGCGCTGCCGGCGGTCCCGACTGCAGCCGAAGCGGGTCTGCCGGGATTTACTGCCTATACCTGGGTCGGAGCGATGGTGTCGTCGAAGACGCCCAAAGCCGAGGTCGACAAGCTGGCGGCCCTGCTGACCAAGATCGAAAACCTGCCCGAGACGCGTGAGTTCTACGAGCGCCTGGGCGCCGAAGTGATGCGCGGCGGCCCCGAGGAAATGCGCGCCTTCCAGGCTGATGAAATCCAGCAATGGAAGCGCATCGTGATCAAGGCCAAGGTGGAACTCCAATAGTGAACGCTGCGATTCCGAAAACTCCAGGCGGTGCTTTGTCGCATCTGCGCGTGCTCGATCTGTCGCGGGTGCTCGCCGGCCCCTGGGCCAGCCAAACCCTGGGCGATCTTGGCGCCACCATCATCAAGGTCGAGCGCCCCGGCAGCGGCGACGATACTCGCCAATGGGGCCCGCCTTTTCTGCAGGACCCGCAGGGCCAGGACAGCAGCGACTCGGCCTATTACCTCTGTACCAACCGTAACAAGCAGTCGATCAGCGTCGACTTCACCAAACAGGCTGGCCAGGACCTGTTGCGCGAACTGGTAAAAAGCTGCGATGTGCTGATCGAGAACTTCAAGGTCGGCAGCCTGAAGGCCTATGGACTCGATTACGCCACGCTGCAAGCGATCAATCCGCGCTTGGTCTACTGCTCGATCACTGGTTTCGGCCAGACCGGGCCCTATGCACATCGCGCCGGTTACGACTTTTTGATCCAGGGCATGGGCGGGCTGATGAGCGTCACCGGCAGGCCTGACGGCGCTGCCGGCGCGGGCCCGATGAAGGTCGGCGTGGCAATGACCGACATCATGACCGGGCTCTATGCCAGCACGGCGATCCTGGCGGCGCTGTCGGCGCGCGAGCTCAGCGGCGTCGGCCAGCAGATCGACCTGGCCTTGCTTGACGTGCAGGTCGCCTGTCTGGCCAATCAGAGCATGAACTATCTGTACAACGGCAAGTCGCCGGTACGCATGGGAAACAGCCATCCGAACACAGTGCCTTACCAGGATTTTCCGACGGCAGACGGCCACATGATCCTGGCCACCGGCAACGACGGGCAGTTCGCCAGGTTCTGCGTTGCCGCTGGCCAGGCCGAATGGTCTGACGACCTTCGCTTCAAGACCAATGCGTCGCGGGTCGAGAACCGGGAGCTGCTGATCTCGATGCTCAACGAGGTGACGCGGACCCGCAGTACCCAGGCCTGGGTCGCGCTGCTGGAAAAGGTCGCCGTGCCCTGTGGCCCGATCAATACGATTGCCGACGTGTTTGCTGACCCGCAGGTGCAGGCGCGCGGCATGCAGATCGCAATGCAGCATCCGGTCGGCGGCGAGATTCCACTGGTCGCCAGCCCGATCCGTCTTTCCGGCACGCCAGTGCAATACCGCAGCGCACCGCCCCAACTCGGCCAACACAATCATGTGGTGCTGAGCGAAATGCTCGGCCTTTCCGATGCGGCAATTGCCGATTTGACAAAGCAAGGAGTGCTCGGATGAATGCGCTTGATTCGCTGGGCTTGACCCGGATTCCGGCTGAAGACGAGGCCTTGCGGGCACCGGTGCGGGCTTTCCTGGCCGAGGCGGTGCGCGCGATCCCGGCCCATATCCGCGCCAGGTCCTGGTCGGGTTTCGACCGCGAATTCAGCCTTGATCTGGGTCGCCGGGGTTGGCTCGGCATTACCTTGCCGAAGGAGTATGGCGGCGGCGGTCGCAGCCCTTATGCCCGCTATGTGCTGGTCGAGGAATTTCTCAATTTCGGCGCGCCGGTCGGTGCGCATTGGATCGCTGACCGGCAGAGCGGGCCACTGATCCTCAAATTCGGCAGCGAGGCCCAAAAGCGCTTCTATCTGCCGCCGATCTGCCGCGGCGAGTCGTTTTTCTGCATCGGCATGAGCGAGCCCGATGCCGGCTCGGACCTGGCCAGCGTCAGGACCAAAGCGGTCAGGACCGATGCCGGCTGGACCCTCACTGGCCAGAAGATCTGGACCTCGAACGCGCAAGCCAGTCAGTACATGATCGCTTTGGTGCGCACCTCGGGCGATGCGGGTGATCGCCAGAAGGGTCTGTCACAGTTGATCGTCGATCTGACCCTGCCGGGCATTACGGTGCGGCCGATCACTGATCTGGCTGGCGACAGCAATTTCTGCGAAGTCTTTTTCGACCAGGTGCAACTCGGCGCCGATGCCTTGATCGGCGAAGAAGGCAAGGGCTGGGAGCAGGTCACCGCCGAACTCGCTTTCGAGCGCAGCGGCCCCGAGCGCCTGTATTCGAGCATCGTGCTGTTCGACCAATGGCTGGCTTACATCCGCACGCCGGCGGGTCGCCGGCCCGAATCGCTGCGGCTGGCAGGCAAGATCATCAGCCAGTTGGCGCCTTTGCGGGCGATGTCGATCGCGGTGACCGAAAAGCTCGTCAGCGGTGGCAGCCCGGTGGTCGAAGCGGCCCTGGTCAAGGACCTGGGCACGACGGTCGAGCAGCTGATTCCGGCGGCGATCGCCGACGATTTGTTCTCGCGCGAGCTGCAGAATGCGCCGCTCGATTTGCTGCTGACGCTGAACTATGTGACCCAGGTGGCGCCGACTTATTCGCTGCGCGGCGGCACCCGCGACATCCTGCGCGGCATGATCGCGCGCGGCCTCGGCCTGCGTTGAAGGTGAAATGAATGGATGATCTTTTTTCCGATGCCGTCAGGCAGTTGCTGACCGACCAATGCACCGCCAATCATGTGCGCGCGATCGAAGCCGGGCAATCGGCAGCGGCGCTATGGCAGATGATCGAGGACGCCGGTTTTGCCGATGCGCTGGTCAGCCCGGCGCAGGGCGGTGCCGGCTTGTCGCTGGCTGAAGTCTGCCCGGTGCTGATGCTTTGCGGCAGCTTCGCCTTGCCTGTGCCGCTGGGCGAAACGATGCTGGCAAGGGCGCTGCTGGCGCAGGCCGGCGCGGCGATTCCGGCCGGCAGCATCACTTTCGGTTCGGCGCTGCCTGGCGCTGAGGGCAGCCTGGTCTGCGCCACCTTGCCGAGCGCGCGCGTCGCTGACTGGGCGCTGCTGACAACACCGACCGGCTGCTTGCTGCTGCCGCTGGGCAGCGCGCAGATGTCGGTCGCAGCCTTCTGCCTTGATGCCAGATCGGCCTGGCCGGCGGCCGCGGTGGCAGCGGGTTTGCCAGTCGCGAGCCGCCATGACCCGCGTCTGCTGCAAGCCTGCTTGTCTGCGGCGCAACTGGCTGGCGCGTTGCTGGCAGTGTTCGAACGCACGCTGCAATATGCGAATTCACGCCATCAGTTCGGCCGGCCGATCGGCAAGTTCCAGGCGATCCAGCATCAGCTCAGTGTGATTTCTGAACATGCATTCGCGGCCAGGATGGCGGCACAGATCGGCTGCCAATCGAACAGCGCCATGCCCGAGCGCTTGCGCGTGGCGGTGGCCAAGGCGCGCTGCAGCGAGGCCGCGCTGGAAGTTGCGGCCATCAGCCATTCGATCCACGGCGCGATCGGTTTCACCGCCGAGTTCGACCTTCAGCTTTACACGCGACGCCTGCATTTATGGCGGCAGGCGGGCGGCTCCGAGTCCTATTGGCATGACGTTCTCGGCGCCGAACTGGTCGATCAGCAAAGCGGCCTGGCACTCGATCTGATCCGATCGACCACTGATTCTTGAATTTTCATTGGAGATTTTTTGGATAACAATTTTCTGCAAACCAGCCGGGAAGGCGCAATCGTCACGCTGACGATGAACCAGCCTGCCACC
This sequence comes from uncultured Burkholderiales bacterium, assembly GCA_903820745.1. Lineage (GTDB taxonomy): Bacteria > Pseudomonadota > Gammaproteobacteria > Burkholderiales > Burkholderiaceae_C > Paucibacter_A. The sequence goes on along the minus strand of CAIJIT010000171.1, from coordinate 4,801 downwards.
CGCAATGCGCTGACCGGCAATACCGCAGTCGAGGAATTCGTGCGGGCCTGCGACCTGGTCAGGCTCGACCCATCGGTCCGCTGCGTCATCGTCACCGGTGCCGGCCCGGTGTTCAGCTCGGGCGGCAATGTCAAGGACATGCAGCGTTTCTTCAACCAGGATATCGCGCCCGACCTGATCCGCGAGGAATACCGCAACGGCATCCAGCGTCTGCCGCGTGCTCTGTACAACCTCGATGTTCCGGTGATCGCCGCCGTCAATGGACCGGCGATCGGCGCCGGCCTGGACCTGGCCTGCATGTGCGACATCCGCATCGCTTCGGACCAAGCGACATTCGCCGAGAGCTTCGTCAAGGTCGGCATCGTTCCAGGTGACGGCGGCGCCTGGCTGTTGCCGCGCGCGGTCGGTATGTCCAAAGCTTCGGAGATGGCCTTCACAGGTGAAGCCTTGTCGGCCGAGGAGGCGCTGGCCTGCGGCCTGGTGTCGCGCGTGGTGGCGCCCGAAGCCTTGCAGGAGGCAGCGCTGCAACTGGCGCGCAAGATCGCTGCCAACCCAGGTGCTGTTCTGCGCATGACCAAACGCCTGCTGCGCGAAGGCGAGCGCAGCAGCCTCGAGTCGCTGCTGGAAATTTCCGCTGGCTACCAGGCAATCGCACACAAGACCGCCGCGCACAAGGAAGCGGTGATGTCCTTCGTCGAGAAGCGGCCGCCGAAATTCGAGGACTGAAGCCTCAGCCGGCGATCAGTTGATCAGGCCTTGTTGCTTCTGCCGATCGCCAGGTAATGCACGCCGAGCAACTGCAGTGCTTGCGGCTCGTAGAGGTTGCGGCCGTCGAAAATTACCGGCGCTTTCATGGTGGCCTTCAGCGCCGCCCAGTTCGGGCTGCGGTAGGCCTTCCATTCGGTCGCGATGATCAAGGCGTCGGCGCCTTGCAAAGCGTCCATCGGCTTGACGGCGTACTCGATCTGCGCCAGCAATTCAGGGGCGTCGGCAAAGTCCAGCGCCAGCACCCGCCTGGTTTCATCGACAGCGACCGGATCATGGGCCTTGATACAGGCGCCAGCGCGCAGCAAGGCGCCGATGACGACGCGGCTCGGCGCGTCGCGCATGTCGTTGGTATTCGGCTTGAACGCCAGACCCCAGAGTGCAAAGGTCTTGCCGCTCAAGTCGCGGCCATATCGGGCAAAGATCTTGTTGACCAGCACATGCTTCTGGTCGTTGTTGACCGCTTCGACCGCTTCGAGCAAGCGCAGCGTCTGGCCAAATTCGCGCGCGGTGCGGCCCAGCGCCTGTACGTCCTTGGGGAAACAACTGCCACCGTAACCGGTGCCGGCATAGAGAAAGCTGTAGCCGATGCGGGGATCCGAGCCGATGCCCTGGCGCACCAGTTCGATGTCGGCGCCGACCTCGTCGGCCAGATTGGCCAGCTCGTTCATGAAGCTGATGCGGGTGGCCAGCATTGCATTGGCGGCGTATTTGGTGAACTCGGCGCTCTTCACATCCATCACGCGGGTGCGCTCATGGTTGCGGTTGAACGGAGCATAAAGCTGGCGCATCACCGCCAGCGCCTGCTGGCCTGCGGCATCTGCGGCGACGCCCAGGACGATGCGGTCGGGTCTGGTGAAGTCTTCGACGGCCGCACCTTCCTTGAGGAATTCGGGGTTGGAAACGACCGAGAAGCCTGGCGCCGAGCCGGGCAAGGCGCGGGCGGCAAGTTCGGCCTTGATCGCCGCGCTGACCTTGTCGGCCGTGCCGACCGGGACCGTCGACTTGTCGACGACGACCTTGTCCGCATCCATATAGCGGCCGATATTGCGGGCCGCTGCGAGTACATATTGCAGGTCGGCGCTGCCGTCTTCGTCGGGTGGCGTGCCTACGGCGATGAACTGCACATGGCCATGGGCCACGCTGGCGGCCACATCGGTCGAAAAACTCAGGCGCCCGGCTTCGACATTGCGTTCGATGACTTCCTTCAGTCCCGGCTCGTAGATCGGCACCTGGCCGTTGTTGAGCATGTCGATCTTGGCCTGGTCGACGTCGAGGCAAAACACATTGTTGCCCAGGTCAGCCAGACAAGCGCCGGTGACCAGGCCGACATAGCCGGTGCCGATGATGGTGATGTTCATGAATTGTTCTTGATAGGGAAATTGGACAGTTGGCGCTGAATGAGAACGGATTGTGCTCCGAGCTTGTACCAGACCCTCATGTCAGTTGTCAGGCCTTGAGTGAAGGCCCTGGACCGTTTGGCATCGGCGAGCCGTCTTCTCTGTTGCGCTCACGTCCTACGGCGCCGACCTTTGGCCGGCTCCTCCTCCTTGACCTCGCTCCTCAGCGCAGGTGGCCCGCATTTGCGACTGGATGGCCTTGGACGGCGCAAACCAGCAGCTTGAGCGGGCCGAAGGTTCGAGTGCTTATTTCAGCTGATCGAGCCGGCCCTGCTTGGCGCGCTCGATGCCCCGTTCGGCGTCTTCGGGCAGCAGCAGGCGTTCGGCCACCAGTTGTGCGGCAGCGAGCCGAACGGCGTTGACATAGGCTGCATCGTCGGCATAGCGTTCTGTGATCGAGCGACGGGGGTCCTTGGCTACCAGACGCTCTTCCAGGTTCGCAGCCAGTGGCAGCACCGCGCCTTGCAAGGGGAAAAGGTTGCCCGGGCCGAAGCCTGGCGCACGCGGGTTCCAGCCGGTGTAGCTGGCGCGCGGTACTTGCAGCGGCAACATGCGGATGCCGGCGATCGCCATGGCATCGGCATCAGCCAGCGGCACAAAGACCGGATAGCTGCCGATCTGGCGCGGCGGAAAGACGCTTTGATCGGCATAGCTCGCGCCGGTGTGGATGCCGGTGTAGGGCAGGCCGGGGATGTCCTGTCGCACCGCAATTGCCGCATCGACCAGGGTGCCATGGGCCCGCATCGGGACGCGGCTGGCAGGCGGCGCGACGCCTTCGGTAATCCAGGCCTGCATTGCCATCAGCAGCGCTCGCATCGGCGGGCCGGCATGCATCGGGTTGACGGCCAGGGTCATCATGGGGTCGCGGCGCATGGCCTCGCCCGGGTTGGCGTTGTGCGGCGATCCGGCGATCATGTAGGCGCGGACATCGGCGGGCAGGTCCAGATGGTTGCCGGCCAGATCAGTCACCAGCAGCGAGGCGCGCGACGCCCACCATTCATGTTCGCTGTCGGATTGCATCACCAAGGGGCAGGTCTTGCTCAAACGGCAGCGCAGCAGCAAGCCGTCGCGGCGGCCCGACAACGGATCGTCGAGCGTTGCATAGGTGAACGGGAACTGGTCGGCTTGCCAGGCGGGATCCTGCGGGTGGCGCGAATTGCGACCCGGCTGACCAAAGCGGAAGTTGGTCGCCATCCTGCGCGCACCGGCCACATGCGGCATCAGTCCGTCGAAGACCGGCCTTCCGGTCAGGTCTTGGTTGAATCCGAGCCAGACAAAGTCACGCAGGAAGCGCCCGGACTGCGAGATGCCGAAGCCGATTGCGCGTTGCGCCGAACTCTGCCCGTTGACCGCCAGCGGATTGGCTGGGCTGCCATCGCGACGCAAGAAGGCTGCGATGTCGCGCGTGGCGGCAAAGCTCAGGCCGAGCAGGACCGGGTCGCGGGCGTTGTAGGTCACTTCGTACAGCGCCCCGGCATCGAAGCCGGCCGGGCGCGTGATTTCTATGCTCTGCGCGCCGGTGGCGCGCACGCTCAGGCCCGCCGGCGTCTGGCGTGGCTCGCTCCATTGCGCGCGCACAGTGACCGCCAAGCTGGCTGGATCATTGACCGCCGAGGACAGCGTCAGCTTGACCGGGTTGCGCAGATGGTCGAGCTGGAATTCGTCCCTGGCCTGGCCGGTCACGCCGCTCAGCATCGGCGCGCTCATCGCCAGTTGATCTGGCTGTGAAGGAATGTCGGCCTGCCAGCCGATCCAGGCCATGCTGAAACCTTGGCGGTGCAGAAATCCGATCCCTGCGTCAGCGGCCAGGTCGGCGCGGTTCGCGCCCGGTTGCACCGAATCGTCAAACAGCTGCGGCGCCAGTTTGCGGCCCCGGTTGGGCACCTCGACCAGCAGCGTGCCATTGCCGCGCAGCGCTTCGGCCGGGCGCAGCACTACGACATCGGCAACCGCTACAACCCGCCCGGCGGCATTGCGCGGAGCCAGCTGGATGTCAGCAATCATTGCATTGTGCGGATCGGTGGGATCGACTGAAATCGTTGCCCGCGCGGTGATCTTCACATAGGGACCGACAGCGCCAAAACTGCGACCTTCAAATGCCGGCGTGGTTTGCAGCACCTCGAAGCGCAGCACTTCGGCATCGGCCCCTTGCGGCAGGCTGCCAAGCGATGCTGCCAGCGCCAGAGCTGCTGACGGGATGCGCAAGCGGCAGTTCGCCATTTTTTTTGGGACTGAATTATTCATCTGGTTTCCAGTAGTTTTATGTCGAATCAGCTCATTCCACACCCATGCCAGCGTAGCAGAAAGCCTGAATTTTTCAGGCAAAAACCGAAGGTATGACTTTGTGTTTTGCCAATGGGCATTCTTCAGTTACATTGCGCCAGCAACAACTTGAGGCAGCCCAATGAACGCTTCTCAAATACAGAATGGACTGGTTCTGTGTGTGATCGCTGGTTTCGGTCTGATGGAATTTGTCAGCCGTCGTGAACGGCAGACGGTGCGTGCCAGCGCTGACGATACCAAGCTGGAACTATTGATGTTCCTGAGCTTGCTGGCGATCACCCAGCCGCTGATCATTTGGGTGACCGCCAAGCTGGGTGCCTGGCTGGCCCCCGGCTTCAAGGACTCGCTGGCTG
>CAIJIT010000170.1 GCA_903820745.1 uncultured Burkholderiales bacterium | reverse complement strand
CCGACCTCGCTCGACGAGGTCAAGCGGATCTGCCAGGAAGTGCGTGGCCCGGTGTTCTACAACATGACCGGCGTCTCACCGCGGATGACGATGGCCGAGATGCAGGAGTTGGGCATCGCGGTCTGCATCTCGCCGAATGCGATGCTGCGCTCGGCGTTGGCGGCAATGCATGATCTGGCCGCTCAGATGTTCGCCGAAGGCCCGGTTGCCGAAACCCGTTTCATGGAAGGCTTCCGCCAGCATCCGCTGGGCGACCTGCATACCTTCGCCGGATTCGACCAGATCCGGGCCTGGGAACGCGAGTATCTGGGCGAGGATGCGATGAAAAAGTACGCCGATTCGATCGGCCACCTGCCGCAGTAAGACGCCTGCATCATGGGCTTGACGCTGTATCAGAAGATCTGGAACGCCCATGAGGTCGCCAAGGGCCCGGGCGGGCGCACCCTGCTGTATATCGACCGTCATTTGCTGCACGACGGCAGCTTCCATGGGTTCGAAGCCTTGCGCAACGGCGGGCGCAAACCGCGTCGCCCCGATGCGGCCTTTGCCACGCCGGACCATTACGTCCCGACACGCAACCGTGCCAACATCGAACAGGCTGACCTGCGCGAGAAGATCGCCGCCCTAAGCGCCAACGCAGCGGCGACCGGCATCAGAATCTACCCGGTCGGTGACGACAGGCAGGGCATCGTGCATCTTGTGGGGCCGGAACAAGGCATCTCGCAGCCCGGCATCACGCTGGTCTGTGGCGACTCGCACACCTCGACCCATGGCGCAATGGGGGCACTGGCTTTCGGCATCGGCGCATCGGAAGTGGCCCATGTGCTGGCGACGCAGACGCTTTGGCAGGCCAGCACCAGGACGATGCGGGTCAATGTCAGCGGGGTCCTGCAGCCCGGCGTCTTTGCCAAGGACCTGATCCTGGCCTTGATCGCCAAAATCGGCGCCTATGGCGGCAGCGGCTACACGCTCGAATATGCCGGCCCGGCGATCCGTGCCCTGTCGATGGAAGCGCGGATGACGGTCTGCAATATGTCGATCGAGGCCGGTGCCAGGGCTGGGTTGATCGCGCCCGACGATAGCTGTTTCGATTACCTGCAGGGCCGCCCGCAAGCGCCCCATGGCGCCGACTGGGAACTGGCCTTGGCAGCCTGGCGCAAGCTGCCCTCCGATGCTGATGCTTGCTTCGACGCCGAAGTTGAGCTCGATGCCGCGGCGATCGAGCCGATGGTCAGCTGGGGCACCAGCCCAGAGCATGGCATCAGCGTCAGCGCCGCCTTACCGGATCCAGCCTTACAGCAAGATCCGGTCCGCCGCGCCGGTATGGAAAAGGCCATGCGCTATATGGCGCTGCAGCCCGGCCAGCGGATCGAAGGGCTGGCGATCGACCGGGTCTTCATCGGCTCCTGCACCAACAGCCGGCTTGAGGATTTGCGCGCCGCAGCGGCAATCGCGCGCGGCCGCCAGGCGTTGGTGCCGGCGCTGGTCGTGCCAGGCTCGGGGCTGGTCAAACTGGCGGCCGAAGCCGAAGGGTTGGACCGGATCTTCATCGATGCTGGCTTCGACTGGCGCGAACCCGGCTGTTCGATGTGCGTGGGCATGAATGG
>CAIJIT010000169.1 GCA_903820745.1 uncultured Burkholderiales bacterium | reverse complement strand
GTGATAAGTCGCCGCCGATGCGACCAGCGTGTGCTTGACGGCGCCGGTGGCAACGCTGGCGCGCACGCCGACCTCACCGGTGGAGATGCGGTCGACGCGAGTGCCGACGAAGCGGTAGGACGTCATGTCTCCGGCGACGTTGGTGACGGTCGGATTCGCCAGGTCCGTGCTCTCGTCGCCGCGGCGCGTGCCATAGGCCGCCCAGGCGGTCACGTTGCTGGCGATGTCGTATTCGGAGCGTAGGGTGCTGAATGTGTCGCGTTCGGTGGAATGCGTCCAGGGCTGGGCCAGACTGCGGCTGGCGCGAGGGGCAGCGAGCACCGGTACGCCGTAGCCGAAGGTCACGCTAGGCTGGGTGTTCTCGAGCCGATGGTCCTGGTACCCCAAGTCCGCCGAAATTCGCAGGCCGCCGGTGTGAAAGTCGAAACCGAGTGATGCCAGGCTCAATTCGCGCTTCTCGCGGTCTACCGCCGTGCCGCCATCGCGGCGCACCGCGTTCAGCCGCAAGCCGGTACTCTTGTCTGGGCCGAAACGGCGGGCGATGTCGGCGGCCGCATAGCTAGAACCGCCCTGTTCGTAACCAAGAGTGACATCGTTCAAGGCGGCGTTCGGCGCGCGCTTGGGCGCAACATTGATCGCGCCACCCAGACCACTGCCACCTGGTGCCGCACCATTCAGGAAGGCGCTGGCCCCGCGCAGTACTTCGACGCGCTCTACCAGTTCGGCCGCCAGGTATTGCCTCGGCAGCAGGCCGTAGAGACCGTTGTAAGACATGTCGTCGGAGAAAACCGGCAGGCCGCGCACGAGGTAGGTCTGCTGATAGTTACCGAAGCCCCTGGCCACGCGGATCGCTGGATCATTCTGCAGCACGTCGGCAATGCTCTGCGCCTGTTGGTCCTGTATCAGCTTCTGCGTGTAACTGGTGGTGCTGAACGGGGTATCCATAATGTCTTGGCTGCCCAGGATGCCGACTCGTCCCCCCCGCGCCACTTGGCCGCCGGCATAGGCCGGCTTCAGGCCGCCAGCCGAAGCGTCTGCGCTGGCGGTAACGACGACGGTTTCCAGCGTCTGCACGACCTTGGGGTCTGCCTTGGTCCCGGTTTGCGTCTGGGCTTGTGAGGCCGACGCCACCAGAGCCAAGACGGCTGAAGAGAAGACGCTGAGGCGAAACGCGATGGGATGCATGGCAGATTCCTGGTTACGAATGGGAATGAGTCGCACAATTGTCCACAAGCAATGGACATCGGCAGGTGGCATGAGGGGGCAACATAGCCAAAGCCCCATTTTTGCTACCGCCCAACGGTATCGGCGATGGCTCCGCACGGCCACCGCCAAGGGGCCAATCGCTCTTGTGTTCGGGCCAAGGGCGGTCTGAAGTTCGTCCGGGCCTGGCCCCTGGTACCTTCAGCACCGCCATCCGCCAAGCTTCCACAAGATGTTTTATCTGCCATCACAGGCACAGAAAAGGGGCTCGTCCAACAAAAGGTTCAGACCGCGGCAAAAGCAAGCTAACCTTACTTGTTAGCCTGAAGCGTACCCTTGGCAACAGGCGATCGCATGTGCAACGGTGGACCACTTTGGTTGCCTTACGGTGTAAACGCTATGTACATTACTTTGACCTTGGGGAAAATTTCTGACATCTTGTACGAGCGCTTGAAGTCGGCTGCTTGGATGCACAGGCGCAGCATGAACAACGAGGCTATTGCGCGCCTTGAGGCTGTGCTGGTACCGACAAAGCTGACCTCGAGCGAGAGGCTGGCCCGTGTGAGGGCTCATTTGCACCACTTCTTGATGTGGGAGGCCATTCACAGCGCGTCAATTCTAAGTGTCGCCCATAGCGAGCGCTCTGGCTGACTAGCTGGCTCGGCCGACAGTTACCAAGAAATGCGCTAATCAAACGGGTCATTAGGGGCGAGTTGCGGCACAAAATCCCAGTCTGGTTCTCGCCCACCAGCCGCCGCTGATTGCCGTTCATCACTGTCCTCCCCCAAAGTGGCTGGCCACGCGCCGGTGTGATGCGCGCAGCTTCAGGCGCGGCGACAAGGTGTGTCATTATTTTGCGGACCTCAGAGCTATCGGTGATCAATGCGACCCGAGTAATTTGGCCTGCGGACTGAAAACACAGCAGCGAAAAAACTTCGTTGATCCGCGCAATCAGCGCCGCCCACAGGCAGCGCGACGCTGCGCCTCCCGTGCGCGGCGCCAAGTCAGTTTGGCTGCCTTGTGCTCCAGCCCCGGTGAGCGGGCCCTTCGTTTCTTGGGGGGACAAGCTATGGCATAGTGGTTCGGCATTTCACTTTGGAGTTACTATTTTGAAACTGAAGAATATTTCGCGGGCCCTGCTGTCTGCAGGGTTGATGTCCATTGCATTGGTGTCTGCGGCGCAGTCTGCAGCGCCCGCCGCATCCAAAGCCTCAGCTACCGCCTCAGTTATCAAGGTAACTTCGGTTGAAGGTCTGACCGAATACCGCCTGGCCAATGGCTTGCGTGTGCTGCTGTTCCCTGACGCCAGCAAGCCGACGCTCACGACCAACATTGTCTACATGGTCGGCTCGCGCCATGAGAACTACGGCGAGACCGGCATGGCGCACTTGCTGGAGCACTTGCTGTTCAAGCCCAGCGCCAATTTTGGTGTGAAGAAGGGCACCAAGACCCCGGTTGAAGTGCTCAATGCCGTGGGCGGAGAATTCAACGGTACGACCTGGTACGACCGCACCAACTATTTCTCGGTGTTCCCTGCCAATGACGAAAACCTGCGCCTGATGCTGGCCATGGAGGCCGACCGCATGGTCAACGCCGCCATCGACCAGAACGACCTGTGGAACCCCAAGACCAACAAGGGCGAAATGTCCGTGGTGCGCAACGAGTTCGAAATGGGCGAAAGCGACCCCATCGGCGTGACGACCGAACGCATGCAGGCGATTGCTTTTGACTGGCACAACTATGGCAAGTCCACCATCGGTGCGCGCTCCGATATTGAACAGGTCAACATCCCGCGCCTGCGTGCTTTTTACAAAAACTACTACCAACCCGACAACGCGATCCTGATGGTCGCCGGCCGCTTCGATGAGGCCAAGTTGCTGAAGCAGGTGCAGGAATATTTCGGCAAGATACCCAAACCGAGTCGCGTGCTCCAGCCCACCTATACCGCCGAGCCGGTGCAGGACGGTGAGCGCTCCGTGGTGGTGCGCCGCTCCGGCGGCACTCAGTTCGTGGGTGCTGGCTACCACGTGGCTCCCGGCGCGCATGCCGATGCCGTCGCAGTGACTGCGCTGGACCGCATTCTGGTCGACGCACCGGCCGGGCGCCTGCACAAGGCCCTGATCGAGACCAAGCTGGCCAACAAGTTGCAGGTCGAGTCGGTCAGCAACCTGGAGCCCAGCTACCGCATCTACGGCGCCGCCGTGGCCAAAGACGGCAACCTGGACGCGGCGCAGGAAGCGCTGCTGAAGGTCATGGAAGGTTTCGCTGCTCAGCCCATTACCCAGGCCGAGCTGGACCGCGCCAAACAGCAATTGCTGAAGAACATTGACTTGACGATGAACAACACGGCCAACCTGACCATTGGCCTGACCGAGGCGCTGGCCGCGGGTGACTGGCGCTTGTTCTTCATCAACCGCGACCGGATTGAAAAACTCGATCTGGCCAGCGTGCAGGCTGCGGCCAACGCCTACTTCAAGACGACCAACCGCACCTTGGGCAGGTTTGTCCCGACAGATGTGGTCGATCGCGCCAATATCCCCACGACTCCCAACATCGCCGCGCTGGTCACGGACTACAAGGGTCGCGCTGTGGTTGCGCAAGGTGAAGTTTTCGACCCCAGCCCGGACAACATCGAGAAGCGCGCACAACGCTCCACGCTGGCCAATGGCATGAAGATCGCACTGTTGCCCAAGAAGACCAAGGGCGAGACCGTCAGTGTGGCGCTGCAATTGCGTGTGGGTGCTGAAGAGTCCCTGCGCGGCAAGGCGCAAGTCGGTGAGATGGCTGCTCAGCAGTTGCTGATGGGCACCGAGAAATTGAGCCGTCAGGACATCAAGGACAGCTTTGACAAACTGAAGGCACAGGTTTCTGTTGCAGGTGGCGCCGAAGGCGTAACGGCCACCATCACCACCGTTCGCAGCAACCTCCCCGCTGCGCTGGAACTGCTGGCCCAGCTTGTGTCCAAGCCCGCTTACCCGTCCAAGGAGTTCACCGAAGAGCAACTCGCAACAATTGGCCTGATCGAGCAGGCCATTCCCGAGCCGCAACCGCAGGCTTTGCTGGCAGCGCGCCGCCTGACCGACGCCACACCCGCAGGCCATGTGCGGCATGTGCTGAGCTTTGAAGAGCAATTGGCCGCCGTCAAGGCCGTCAAGGTGGAAGATGTGCGAGCGTTCCAACGGGCCTATTACGGCGCGGGCAACGCGACTTTCTCCGCCGTCGGTGACTTTGACGTGGCGACGCTGAAGACCCAGTTGATCAGCTTGTTTGGCTCCTGGAAAGCGACACAGCCGTATGCGCGCGTGGTTCGCAGCATCAAGCCGGTGGATGGCCAAAAGTTGACATTGGAGACGCCTGACAAGGCCAATAGCGTGATGTTGACCATCCTGCCCGTGCCCATCAAGGACAGCGCGCCCAACTACCCGGCGCTTGTGTTGGCCAATCACATGATTGGTGGCGGCGCCTTGAAGAGCCGTCTGGCCGACCGCATCCGTCAGAAAGAAGGTCTCTCATACGGCGTAGGTTCGCAGTTCAGCGCACCCGCGTTGGACCCTGCAGGCTTGTGGCTGGCGTTCACGATCAGCGCACCGCAAAACACCGCCAAAGTCGCAGTTGCTCTGAAGGAGGAAATGCAGAAGGTTGTGGCTGAAGGCTTTACCGCGACCGAACTGGCCGAGGCCAAGAAGGCCTGGCGCCAGGGTGAAGAAGTCAACCGCACCGAAGACTCGATGCTGTCGCGCCGCCTGGCGGAATACCTGAGCTATGAGCGCACGATGGCGTTTGACAAGGACATCGAAGCCAAGGTCGACGCACTGACACTGGAGCAGGTCAATCAGGCGGTCAAACAGGTCTTCAAGATCGAAAGCCTGTCGGTGATTGCCGCCGGTGACTTCGCCGGTGCTGCGAAGGCCACGGCAAAGTAAATTGGCAATGCAGCCCTGGTGCTGGTCAGACCCAGGGCTGCTGAAGCTCTTCGCGGGCAAAG
>CAIJIT010000168.1 GCA_903820745.1 uncultured Burkholderiales bacterium | reverse complement strand
CTGGCGTTCGATGTACTGCCGGATAACGGCAATGGGTGCGCCACCGCAGCTACGGGCAAAGTAGGAAGGCGACCATAGCGCGCCGCCCCATAGCTTCGCGGATGCTCGGGTAGTTCTTCTTCCGAATCATGCGGCTGTAAACGCCCTTCAGGCTGTTGACCCGATTGGAAACGCAAACCTTGGGCGGGTAGTTCACCAGCAAGCGTACAGGATCATCCTCGCCGTCGAACGCCACCAGTTCCGCTTCAAAGTCCGTGCAGACGCTGGCGAACATCGGGCGCAGGTCGTCAAGAATTTCTTAGGAATCCCCGTCCTTTAGGGCGGGGCGGATGTCAAACGCAAGTACAGGCCAGGGCCGGATAAAAGATTGCGTCCGGAAGCAAACTGGGGCGATGGGGAGCCCACGCCATTTTCGTGGGAACTGGCCAAAAAATCGATGGTCGGGATGCCTGGCGGCGGTCTGAACATCTGCGTCGAGGCGCTCGATCGCCATCTGGGCAGTTCCCGCGCCGAGCATGTTGCCATACGCTGGCTAGCGGCACATGGTGCCATGGAGGAGATCAGTTTCAGTTTATTGGCTCGACGCGCCAATTGCTTCACCAATGTCCTGCAGAGTCTCGGACTGAAGCGAGGTGATCGGCTCTTCTTGTTGGCGCCGCGGGCACCTGATCTGTACGTGGGCGTGTTGGGCGCACTCCGGGCCGGCATCATCGTCGCGCCGATGTTTTCTGCCTTTGACCCGGAGTCGATTGCAACCCGGATGAATCTCGGCGCTGGCACCGCGCTGTTGACGACCCAGACGCTCTATCGACGCAAGGTTGAAGCCGTAAGGCTAAAGATTCCCAGCCTTCAACATGTTTTGCTGATCGATGCCGATCCTCTCGCTCTTCCGCAGAGCTGCATCAATACATATGTGTACGACTGAAGGGATAGTCGCTCTGCGCACCGCGCATAGTGCCGCTATTGACATCGCCGTCCGGACGCGTGGCCAGGATCTGGTACAAAGAAAGCCACCCGCGCTCAAAGCCCATCGCCGACCCGGCCAAATACATCCGGTAGGCGCGCACCTGGCTTTCTTCAAGCAAGGCACGAGCTTGGCCCAACCTGCTCTCCAACGCGTCTGACCAGGCCCATAAGGTTCTCGCGTAATGAGGACGTAAATTTTCCACATCAAGCAATTCGAGTCCGCTCGCCGCAAGTGCCTCGCTGACCCGCGATACATGTACCAGTTCACCACCCGGAAAAATATGTTTTTCGATGTAATCACCAATGCCGGCGCCAAGTTGCCCATTGCGTAAGCCGCTGGCTGTGATGCCGTGGTTGAGAACCAGTCCACCTGGACGCAACAAGCGTGTCAATCTTGAAAAATAGCTGGTCAAGTGACCATTGCCGACATGTTCAAACATGCCGATCGAAGCGATGCGGTCAAAGGCTGCTGACTCGGGAAGTTCCCGGTAATCGAGCAGTCGCATTTCAACCTGACCCTTCAATCCTCGCTCCTCGATCAAACGATTCACATAGCGGCATTGGTTCAGCGACAGCGTGATGCCGGTCGCCTGCACCCCGTAATGCTCAGCCGCCCAGAGCAGCAAGCCACCCCAACCTGCCCCGACATCGAGAAAGCTTTGCCCAGGCAACAACTGCAACTTGCGGCAGACATGATCCAGTTTGGCCTGCTGAGCCTGGGCCAGATTCATGCTCGGGTCGCTGAAATAGGCACAGGAATAGACCCGTCGAGGATCGAGCCAGAGGGCAAAGAACTCGTCAGACAAGTCGTAATGAGCCTGCACTGATTTTGCATCGCGCCGTGGGTGGTGACGTTTTCTTGATCGCCACTGGTTTGCCCAAGACATGAAAGCCTTGCGTTCACCCTGTTTAACCGGATCCCCGACCAGGTGCGCGGCCACGTTCATCAGGTCTGTCAAGCTGCCTTCAATGTCGACACGCCCGCGGACATAGGCGTCTGCCAACTGACCGATCTGGCCACGCGCCACGCCGAGCAGCAAAGGCAGATCATGCAGCTTCAGGCGCACATCGGCTACCGCAGCACCGATGCTTCCACCCGGCCATTCAAGCGCCAGCTTGCATGGCAAACGATCAAGTAGATTGGGGTCGATCAACCCGGCTGGTACTGACCTGCCTATACCCTGACCTTCCAGCCAGACCTTCACGGCTCAATGCTGATGCGGTTCAAGACACTGACCACGCCAGGGGCAGACCAGACCGCGCCTTCGATCGCGCTGCGCTCTGCCCATGAATGCACAGGCCCTTCGAGCGTGACTTTGCCGGCATCAATATTCAGGCGCACGCGGTTCGCCTCGCGCAAGGCCTGCCGGGTCAAAGCACCCTGGATTCTGAGTGTCAGATCAGCGGGGACTGACCGCGGCTTGATATGGATGTTGTTGGTGACTCCTTTGACGCCGAGCAATGGCCGGATCGCTTGTTCGGCACTGCGGCGCTGGTATTCCCAATCCAGTTCACCTTCAAGCTTCACCCGGCCGGACTCGACGGTGACCTTGACGCATTCGTCCGGCACTTGCGAACTCCAACTCAATGCGTGCCTCGCGGCTGCAGCGATTTCCGTATCACTGCGCGTATGGCGACCCATCGGAGTGACCTCGATTTCAACTGCGAGCGCGCGCAAACCGGACACTCGCCGCGCCGCGCGTTCTGCAGCCACTTTCTCGGCGTAGCTATCGAGGTGTCCGGTCAAAGTCACCACATTGTCATTGACTGCAACGCCTATCCTTGTGTCGGACACCTTCGGATCCCAGGCCAGTTCCGCCTCGACATCCATTTTCAGTTCCGCATCTGTTTTCATGATGATTCCCCTTGTGCTCGCGACCGGTCCATTTGTCGGTCAGACTCAAGATAAGGTTTCAGCCAGGGCCTTCGTTGCGCACCCGCAATCAGACCATTTCGTCATCGGAATTCCCGAGAAACCCCGCCCTTCATGGCGGGGAGGTAGAGGGGCAGCCCGTGAGGGCTGCTGACGGTGCAGAGGAGGCGCGCTGCGCCTCGACGTAAGCCTTGATGGTTTCCCGTGGCGCACCG
>CAIJIT010000167.1 GCA_903820745.1 uncultured Burkholderiales bacterium | reverse complement strand
GCGCGGAACCATCTTCCTGCTATCCACAGATACAACCCTCGAACCACTGGAGATGCTTGAGCTCTACGGCTACCGGTTCAAGATCGAACTTGGATTTCGCCAAGCCGTTCACGTCATCGGCGCGTACGCATATCACTTCTGGATGGCTGACATGAAGCCGGTGCGACGCGGCAGTGGGGATCAATATCTTCACATGACCTCAGACACCTACCGTCAAGCCATCCGCCGCAAGCTGCGCGCCTACCACGTTCACGTCCAGCTCGGCTGCATCGCTCAAGGGCTATTGCAGCACCTGTCCATCAATCACACTGCTGAGGTTTGACGCTGCTTTCGCAGTTGGCTGCGCACCATGAATCCGGCCATGCCGCCCTCCGAGTTGATCGTGGCCAACGCACTGCGCTCCACCCTCACGGTATTTTTCTCGGTTCCCGCTTTTGCACCTGACCTCGCGAAAATCATGCGCAAATACCGCCGCCATGACCCGCCACCTGATACCGAGCGCATGGCAGCATGAACGCTACCGGAGAACTGGGCACTGTCCAGTACAGAAAGCGGCCTTTAAAAATAGGTCAATCGGCATCAACGTGGCGCCTGCGGCCCTCTGGACCAAGATCTCATGGGCGCTTGCGCGTCGAAAGCGGTCGGCACACGGATCCAAATTCCTGCGCGACTCAAGGGCTGGCCTGCACCGGGCCCTGTCAATGCTTCGCGGCGCGCCGCGCAGTGCCCAGCGCATGACCCGGGACAGACCGGGCTCGCTCTGCGCTCTTGCCGAGAGGGACTTGTACCCGTTCCTCCTGGCAGGTCGATGGCGCAGGCATGAATGAAGGAAGCATGACATGCGCCACCGGGGCTGAAGGAATACAACTTTCGCTTGCTGTCAAGCAGATGCGCCAAGCGGGCCTCGTCGTCGACGGTCGCAAAGCCATTGCTCTTGTCGGGACGAGGCCAGGCCACGGCGGCTCTGGCCAGGTCCATCCCTGCTGAGGCCTTGTCCGTTTTATTCAAGGCCTGCGTTTTGAGTCGCCAGGAGTGACGAGCGCCGCATCCACGTCGACCCGACCGGGCGTGAAGCGGTAACTCGCAGCAGCACTACAAGTGCTTCTTGTAATAAGTCCACTGCAGCCGCGCCAGGCCACCGGTCATGACGGCGATCAGCCCTGCGCACCATGCCCAAGCCACCGGTGCGGGCCAGATCAACAGCCCCGCCCCACCCAAGCCCAGCAGCACCATCTGCAAGTACTTCGCTCGGTGATAGAGGCTGGCTGATTCCCTCCCGCCGCAAGACCTCCGAATCGCTCGCTGGGTCAGTCCGTCCAGCGCACCCACCGCGACCGCGAGCAGCAGCGGCGGCAAAAATCGCGCGAGGATGGCCAAACGCACGCCCAACAATTGGGTGCCCAGCATCGCCGTCTCGACCGCCTCGCGATGGGCCAGGTAAGCGCGCCGGACCAGCGTATCCGGAATTGACAAAGCCCATGGATTGGCGAAGCGCATGCCCATCTCATGAATGCCGGTGGCTTCGAACAGCACGCCGTACAGGCCGTTGGCCGGTCCGCTGATCTGCCCAGCCGTGCCGCCTTGTTTTGCTGCCAGCGCAATGCCCTGCCCGAGCTCTTCGGCCAGCAGATGGCGCAAATGGACCACGCCGTCGGGCCAGATCCGCGCCACAAAAAACCAGTCGATGCTCAAGGCGACGCACAGCAACAGCATCAGGGCCAGCCCCACAGCGAACACCAGCTTGAAAGGCCCCAGCACAATACCGCCCAGCACACCCTCGTGGAAGGCCGTCTGCCCGTGAATCAAGAGGCCCACTCGGCTTGGGCTTGCAGGTCTGGCAGGTTCCAGGGCCCGTCAAGTCGACTGCGCAGCGCTTGCCCGATCGCGCTCATCCCCACGGGCATCAAGGGGTCGAGTGCCGCACCAGTCAGGGGCATGCGAACTTTGTACAAACGCCCGCCCTCGATCAATGCAAAGGCCTGGCCCTTGGGCAATTGGACCAGATCTGCGGGCTCCAGGATGCGCACGGTCCCGGCCGCGATCCGGTCCTCGTTGCGGCTGGCGAAATCGGTGAATTCGCCGGGATCGCTGGTATCGGAAACCGATGAGGACGCGATCGTCGAGAGCACCTGGACATCAGGCAACTGGTCAGTCAGCAACTCGGCCGTGGCCACCTCCTTCACGCGCAGCATGATCAGCGTGTTGAAGTTGCCGGCGACCTGACCGGCCTTGGCTGGCGAGCCGATGCGGGCTTCAACGTCCGACCAGGTCTGCGTGTAGGCCGTCACCTGGAACCCGGCACCGCCGGCCTTGTTGAGCAGCGGAACGAACTCGTCGCCGATCAACTCGTTGAATTCGTCGGCATGGATCGCGATGCGTTTTTCGGGAATCTCAATGGGTAGACCGCGCCCGGGGCCGAACTTGTAGAGACTGCCGGCAACGCTGGTGAGATCGGCGAACATCGAATTGCCGACGGCTCCGGCAACCTCATAGTCCGACAGCGCATCGAGCCCGACGTAGACGATGCCGCCCATATTGATCACCGAGTTCCAATCAAAGACCGGTCGCCAGTCGCTGCAATCGTCCAGCGCTGGCGACAGCAGCGCCGCAGTCTTGCCGCTGGTGAGCTTTTCCAGCAAGGGCAGCAGCGAGGCCACCAGCTTGTCGAAATGACTTTTCTCGTAGTTCAGGGTCGAGGCCAGCGCGTGCGCGATCGGATCGTAGAGCTTGCAGCGCCTTGCATACTCGACCAAGCTGACCGCACGCACGCCGCGAGACTGCAGGCCCTTGTCCAGGCTCTTCTTGTCAATCGCCATGGACTGCAAGGACTCGCGCCAACCCGCGGCGGCCGGCTCGCGGTCAAGCCATTGCTCAAAGTAGTCGATCAATAGCGGCTCGATGTCGGACGCATAGCGATTGATCTCCTGATAGTCCGGCTTGCGCCCCAGGGCCACCAGCGCCCGCGACATCACATTGACGAAGCGCCAGACAAACTCCTTGAAGGCAGCAGACTGCCCTTCGGATGGCAACTGCCCGGCGATCCTCGTGGCCACCTCGGTGATGCGAGAAAAATTTCCCACCGGGTTGTAGCGTGCCGAAATCTCGGGATGCCCGAGGTGAAACATGAAGAACTCCCCCGCGCGCCCTGCCCGCTGGGCCTCAGCGTAGATGCGACACAGCAGGCCGATGTCGCCCTTCGGGTCGAAGACAATCACCACCTCGCCGCGCCGGATATCCTGGGTGATCAGCAACTCCGCCAGGCGGGTCTTGCCCACCCGCGTCGTGCCCAGCACCAGGGTGTGACCGACCCGCTCGGCTATGTCCATCCAGACCTCGGTCTCGTTGGGCTCGACGCCGTGGATCGCCGGATCACCCCCCAGGTGGAGGGGTGCGGCTTCCTGCGCACGCAATCGCGCCCACACACCACCGAGCGGACCCGGTTGCAACAAATGCTGATGCTCAGGAAGCCTGGCCTCGGCCAGGCGCTGCGTGTGGCGCTGATCCCACTGAAAACCTCGCCCCAGGAACAGCCGCTCGCTCGACCAAGGGATCTCGCCCGCGCTCAACTCGTAACGGTGCAGGCGTTTCAGACGGGCCCGGTAACGCAGCGTGCGCGCGCCGCCCGCGCCGCGCCATGCGGCATGCACAAGCAAGGACAGAACAAGCAGCCCATGCCAAGGAGGCTGCAGCAGGAACACCCCCGGCATCCCATACACAAGAGCAGCCCCCAACGCCGAGACACCCGCCCCAAGCAACTCATGAGCGGGTCGCAGCATGGATTCCAGAGGATAGGCCATCAAGGCACCGGACCGGGCGCCGGATCACTCCGCAGCAGCGTAGGGTCAATGGCCGGCAGCACGCCGAGGTGCTGCTGCGGTAGGCGAATTAAGACGCCCTTGATCAGGGCAATGCTGCCGTCGCGTCGCCTTTGCTCAAAGCACAGGATGTTGCCGCCCTGGACGGCCAACTGATGCCAGCGCTGCCGCAACACCTCGCGCTGCACGCGCCTGACGACATCGGCAACCGGCCCTTTACCCAGACCTTCTTGCCGCGCGAACTCCCGGAAAATCTGCGGCGCCACGAGGAGCAAGCCCGCAGCCACGCGGTGCACAAAAGCCTGTGGACTGTTGACGGCAAGACCCCCGCCGCGCAATCCTTGATCCAGCCACGCCATGAACTGCCGTGCAAGCGCTGACGAGGCACAGGCCGGACCGGCCAGCACAAGCGGCGCTTGCACGACAGAGCGATCAGGGACCTCAGCCACTGCCGGGACGACCTCGACGACTGCGTCAAGGGTGGCGCCATTCGTGACAGGGCCGGTCATGGCTGGGCGGGGAGCGACAGGGTCAAGGTCATGACCAGGGCCTGGCGCCGGCGCGACGGGCGGCCGGGGCGCCGGCGCATCGAGGGCCAGCAACTGCTTGATGATCCCGCCCTGATCGCTGCATGCTCCCGAACAATCGCCGGAAAGATCGCCCAAAAAATCACCAGGACGATGAACCAGGCAAGCGCTCAACTCGGTCCTCAGCGCCACATCCTCTGCAAGCCAGTGCTGGACCGCCGGCGGAACCAGTTGGTGGAACAACTGCTCGCCCAGCGCCGGGTCGATGCGAGCCGCAGTCTGCCCCGGCGGCAAGGCCGCGCACAGGTAAGTCAGCGCACCGCAGGACCGCATCGATCCCCGAGCCGGGTCCCACAGTCGCGGCGAGTCGGCGCCACCGGGCAGCCACACCCACAAGCCGTCGAGCACGCAAGCTGCATCACGCAGCAGGGCCGCGACGAACACCGCGTAGGTCCAGCGATGGGCCTGGGCGCCGATGACCTCGGGCGCCGCACCGCGGGGCAAGATCTGGGTGCGCCGGCGGTCCAGTGCGCGCAGCGCCGCAGTCACAGCCCGCTGCAGCTGCCCGCCGGGGTGGTCAAACACCGGTGACCCCGTCACAGGCAGCAACTGCACGAATTCGGCCCAGCCGTCGATCAGCGGGCGCACCGCGAGCGCGAACACTTCGGCCGGGAAAGCCAGCTTGATTCGCAACACCAGCAGCGCATTGCCCAGGCCGGTCCTGTCGATCAGCGCTTGTGCGTCCAGAACAGGCTCGGGTTGCCATTTGGTGTCGTCCATCCGATCAGTATTTCGTGCTGGCGGACAAGTTCCGCCGCGTCCAAGGCCTCAAAAAAGCACTGATTCGGTCTTGACACCGGTGCTGCGCGAGGTTTCAGCGCCACGGCCTGCCCCAGCCGCACCCTGAAGCCGGCCTGAGGGCGTCCTGCCGGACCCGGTTTACCGGGCGCAATCAGGACTTCTGCCGGGCCCCGATTTGCCATGCATGTGCTGCCTTGCCTGTCTACGATGGCTTCGAGCTGCTTTGAACGCGGCATACCCATGGACCAGTCGTTAAGGAGAATGCGTTGCCCCAGTCGATGTGCCCCCGCATGCGGTGGATCCTGGCCATCAGCCTGATCGCGGTGATGCCTGCGCACGCCTGCTGGGAACAAGCAGGCGTGCGTTACGGCCTGAACACGGCCTTGCTTTACGCCATCGCACGCATCGAATCAGGACTTGATCCGCAAGCCATCGGCCGCAACCGCAATGGGTCGCGCGACATCGGCCTGATGCAAATCAACTCGGACTGGCTGCCAACCTTGGCCGCCCAGGGCATCTCCGAGCGCGACTTGTTCGATCCCTGCACCAGCATCCACGTCGGTGCCTGGATCCTGGCCGGCAAGGTCCAGCGCCTGGGCTACACCTGGGACGCCGTCGGCGCTTACAACGCCCAAACACCCGCGCTGCGCCGGGCCTACGCCTTGCGCGTCTGGCGCGAGTTGTCAGCGATGAATGTGGCTTCCTGGACGGGATCGGGATCCCGATCTGGGTCGCTGCTCTCGGCGAGCGCGCAGTAGCGGCTGCGCAGGCCCGCATCCACCCCCAACCGCTGCAACCCTCTCAAAGGATCTTCCCATGAACCCTTCTCGCCGCATTGCCACCCTGGCCGTTCTCGCCCCGGTGGCCCTCTTCTTGGCGCTGGGCGCCACTTCGGCCTTCGCCGGCACCACCGGGGCCGAGTTCCAGACCATGTACACGACGTTGCTGAACTGGGCAACCGGTTATCTGGGCAAGGCGATCGCCGTGGCCGCATTCATCCTCGGCGCAGGCATCGGCGTGGCGAGGTCCTCGCCGGTGCCTGCCCTGGCCGGCGTCGTGTTCGCGCTCTTCATGGTCTACGTGCCGACCATCATCGACTCGATCATGACGGCGACGATCTGAGCGGGACCCGGCCATGATTGATGCCTCGCTCGACATTGCGCGCCGCTTGAACGATGCGCCCCGCATGTTTTGGTGGGAGATCGATGTCGCCCTGATTTTCATGGGGGCGGTATTGGCCGGGATGGTGGCGGGCTACTTGTTCAGCGGTTGTGCCGTCGGCCTGTTGCTGGCCTGGAGTTTTGGCAAAGCCAAGTCCGGCGAGCATCCTGCCTTCGCCCTGCATCTGCTGTACTGGCACCTGCCGGCACAGGTGTCCGGGCTCAGCCGTACACCGCCCTCCTGTCAGCGGGAGTTGCAAGGATGAAGCTGGCCTGGCTGCGCGCCGATATTGCAGGGGCCAGGCGAGCCACGATCTTTCTGGCGCTGCTGCTGAGCGGCTCGCTGCTCGTCAACCTCGTGCTGGCGGTCCTGACCCTGCATCTGTCTGGTCGCGAGCGCATCGTTCTGGTGCCTCCATCGATCCACAAGACCTTCTGGGTCGAGTCCGAGCGGGTCAGCTCCGAGTACCTGCAGCAGATGGCCTATTTTCTGCTGCAACTCACGCTCGACGTCACGCCGCTCAATGTCGACTATCAGGCCGGCCTCCTGATGCAATACGCCGCGCCCGCGTCCTTGGGCGAATTGCGCGCGGCCATGGCCGCCAGCGCTGAGGGACTCAAGCGCGACGGCGCCTCGACAGTTTTCAGCGCCCGCGACCTGGTGGTCGACGAGGCAACCCAGCGCGTGGGCGTGCGCGGGCAACTCACCACATTCGTCAGCGACCGCCGCGTCTCGGAAGTCTCGAAGGCCTACGTCATCGAGTTGCAGTATGTCGGCGGCCGTGTCTTTCTCAAAGCATTTCGCGAGACCAACCCCAATGATCCCCTGGAAATCCAGCCTCATCCTGCTGCCGCTGCTGCTCGCTGATCCCGCTCACGCGCTGCAGGTCATCGACGCGCAGGACGGGCAGACCGCGCTCGGCAAGATCTCAGCCAGGGAACTCACCCGTATCGCCTTCGAGCAGGGTCGTGTGCGCAAGGTCACCGGCAACGCGGGCGAGTTCTTGCTGGAAAAGGACGACGAGAAGGGGCAAATCTTTGTGCGACCCGTCGATCCGCAAAGCAGCAAGCCGATCAACCTGTTCATCAGCTCGGAGGGCGCCACCGTGGCGCTGCTGCTGCAACCGGTCGACACGCCGAGCGACTCGATCGTGGTCCGCGAGCCGCGCACGCGCAGCGCCGCACCCGCAGGCAACCAAGCCAGCGGCCGGCATGTCCGCAGCATCAAGAACTTGCTGCTCGCGCTGGCCAGCGACGCCCTGCCCGAGGACATGGAAGTCCGCGAGAGCGCGCTTGATGTTGTCCTCTGGCCGGGTAGTCGCCTGACGCTGCAGCGCATGCTGCTGGGCCGCGGCGTGGTGGGCGAAACCTACCAGTTGAGCAATACCCTGGACAGTCCGGTGGAGCTGGCCGAGGCCGAACTGTTCAAGCCAGGCGTGATGGCCATCAGCCTGGAGCGGCAAGTCCTGCACCCGGGTGAAGCCACACGGCTCTTCGTGATCCGGGAGCGCAAGCGCGATGAGTGAGCCGGCCCGAAATCCCCTGACCGTCAAGCACCGCCAGTACCTGCTGCTGGCAGGGGTCGGCGCATTGATCGTCGCCGGCACGGTGATCTCGGTGTCGCTCACGGGCACCCGGCCGGGTGACGCCGCCCCGGCCAAACCGAAGTCGACCAACATCATTTCCCCCGGCGCCCAGGTCGACCCGCGCGACGCCTGGCGCGGACAGGCCGATGCCCAGCTTCACGCCATCGAGATCGCGTCACGCGACCTCGCGCAGCGCGATAAGGAGATGCAAGGCCAGAGCCGCGAGATGCTTGAGCGACTGCACAAGCTCGAAGCCAACGGCCTGACCGCTCTGCCGCCACCACCGATCGCGGCACCAGCCCAGCGGCCGAGTTTTGGGCCCGATGCGCCCGACGGTGCGCCCAACGGCGCACCGCAGCGGATGCTCTGGCCACCGTTGCCCCAGGCCAACCGACCCCTTAACCCGAACCCGAACCCGAACCCGAACTTTATGCCGGCACCGAACGGGCCGATGCCGGGCGCGCCTGCGGGCATCGTCAGCATCACGCTGGCCGATCCGCTGCCGAGTGCAACCGGCAAAACAAATGCCGAAATGGCAGCCAAGACCGGCCTGCCGCGGGACACCCGCCGCTACCTCCCCAGCGGCGCCTTCACCCGGGCGCTGCTGCTCGGCGGCCTTGATGCACCCACAGGCGGGCAGGCCCAGCACAACCCGCAACCGGTGCTGCTGCGACTGATGGACAACTCGGTGTTGCCCAATCAGTTTCGTGCCAATGTCAAGGAATGCTTCGTCGTCGGCGCGGGTTACGGCGACGTCAGCTCCGAGCGGGCCTATATCCGTACCGAGTCGCTGTCCTGCGTCACGCGCAACGGCATGGCCATTGATGTACCGATCAAGGGCTATGTGGCAGGAGAGGACGGCAAGGCGGGCATGCGCGGCCGACTGGTCTCCAAGCAGGGGCAGATCCTCGCCAACGCCTTGCTGGCCGGTGTGGCGAGCGGCATCGGCCAGGCCTTCACGCAGAGCTCGACCATGACGTCGATCTCGCCCCTGGGCAGCACCAGCACCGTGGAGCCCGGCAAACAACTCCAAGCGGGGCTGGGCAACGGTGTGGGCAAGGCCCTCGACCGCCTGGCCCAGTACTACATCACCCTGGCAGAAAAAGTCTTCCCAGTGATCGAGATCGACGCTGGGCGCAGCGTCGATGTGGTGCTCACTCAGGGCATCGCCTTGCAGGGATCGCTGGACGCGGCCGCGTCGGACCCGCAGACCTACCCACAACTCGCAGCACGCGCCAACCCCTTGAGGAGATCCGAAGATGACGATGAATAAACCCCGCCTGCGGGCCGAGCACAGCGCCCGGCACGCTCCCATCGTGGCAGCCGCTCTGGCGGCATGGTTGGCCGCAGCGCTGCCCTGCGCCGCGGCGACGACGACCGATACCGACCAGCAAGCCGCCACCCGGGCGATCGGACAGCGCCTGAGCACGCAATACCCGTCCACCCATTTCGGGGCCATCAACACGACCGCCTGGCCCGGGGTCTTCGAAGTGGTGATGGGTGCCAATCTGGCCTATGTGGACCCGAGCGGCCAGTACTTCCTGTTCGGTCACCTGTACGACATGAAGTCTCAGCGCGACCTCAGCGCCGAACGCAAGGATGGACTTGCACGCATCGACTTCGACGCTCTGCCCCTGGCCGATGCGATCAAGGAGGTGCGCGGCACGGGGGGCCGGGTGCTGGCGATTTTCAGCGACCCGGACTGCCCTTATTGCCGCAAGCTCGAAGCGGACCTCAGGGAATTGAGCGACGTGACGCTCTACACCTTCTTGATGCCGCTGGTGTCCTTGCACCCGCAAGCCCATGCCAAGGCGGTCTCGCTGTGGTGCGCCAAGAACCCCAGCGCTGCCTGGCATGCCTTGATGTGGCGCGGCGAAGAAGTCACACCGGCGGCTTGCCCGCATCCGGTGGATCGCAACGTGGCGCTGGGTGAGCGACTGGGCATCAACGGCACACCCACGCTGATTGCTGCAGACGGCAGGATGCTGCCGGGCGCGGCAAGCAAAGAGCAAGTCGAGGCCTGGCTGGCACGGTCGGCCGCCCCTGCGCCGGTCAGCGCCGAGGGCACTGCGCGATGAAACAGACGGCTCGGTCGATCCCGCCAAGCCTGACTTTCACGACCCTGCTCGTCCTGGGCGGCTGCGCCTCGTCGCTGTCCGGCCTTGGCAGCCCGGATGGCTATGCCTGCAAAGCGCCCATCGGCGCGCAGTGCAGCTCCGTCTCGGGCGTCTATGCCAATGCGGATTCATTTCTTGCCGCCAGCCTTGCCGCGGCAAGCCTGCCCCCGCAAGGTCTGCCGGACGCGCCGACGCGCAAGACAGACCCGGCCCTGACCGGACAAACTGTCGCTGCAGCAAGCGGTCTCAGGACAGCCCGCGCCAGCGCGTCCATTGCCGCGCCGCTGCGTTCATCTGCGCGCGTCCTGCGCTTGTGGATCGCGCCTTGGGAAGACGCGGACGGCGACCTGCACGAGGCGTCTTTTGTCCATGTCGTGGTCGACACCGGGCATTGGCTGATTGACCGGGTTCGCCCGGCGCCGCGTGCCCCGCGGGACTTTGCCACGCCGCCCTTGGTGCAACCCTCCGTGCAGCCGTCGGCGTCGTCATTCGTGACGCCATCGCTGCCACTGAACGCACCTTTCGCCGCGCCGGCCCCCGAGGCCAGACCGGCCACTGAACTTGCTCCCACCGAGTCCTGAGCATGCTGCGACAACTGATCAATGACCTTGAATCGGCGCTTTCGAACTTCGGGGCCGGGCCTGTGCTGCCGTCGAGCGCCGAGCGGATGCCGGCACCCAACGACAGCGCCCGGTTTTCTCAATGGTTGCCCTACCTGGCCTATCTGGAGGAGAGGCAGATTTTCATCAACCGGGATGCGCTGGGGTTTTGCCTGGAACTACGCCCGCAGTCCGGCGCCGACGAGGACATGGCCAGGGTGCTCACGGCGCTCTACGC
This sequence comes from uncultured Burkholderiales bacterium, assembly GCA_903820745.1. Lineage (GTDB taxonomy): Bacteria > Pseudomonadota > Gammaproteobacteria > Burkholderiales > Burkholderiaceae_C > Paucibacter_A. The sequence goes on along the minus strand of CAIJIT010000167.1, from coordinate 30,301 downwards.
AGCGTCACCCGCAGGTACCGGCATCCAGTTCCATCTGCTCGCTAGCCCGGACATCCGGAGCACGCTCGGCGGCTACGCCGACCTGAGACTGCCTGACCAGATCCGGCCCGAGTTCGACGGCCTGGGCCGACCGGGCCGGCACGCCAACCTCCACCGCACCATGGCGCGGCGCCGGGTCGGTCATTACCTGGCGGGCGCACGAACTTCCCTGTTGCCCAACCAGAGCTATCTGCTGCGCAATTTCCGGCTGATCATCAGCGTGAGCCTGCCAGGTAACCCGGACGACCTCAACCGCATCGACGAGCTGACTCTGCTGCGCGACGGGCACCGTGCCACGCTGCACGCGGCAGGATTTCCCTCGCGCTTGTGGACCGCCGCCGAGTTGATCAACTGGGTGTCAGCCCTGCTCGATCCGCACCGGCAGTCCGGCGACGGCCTGCCCCTGAGCTATGACCCGGGCCGGGAACTGCGCCATCAAGTGATTGACCGCTCGACGCGCTTGACGATCCAGCAGACCTGCATCGGACTGGACAACCCCGCGCAGGGCGAGCCCAGTGAGCTGCGGCTGCTGTCGGTGCGCTCGTTTCCGCCCCGCTTTGCGCTCTGGAGCATGGGCAGCCTGATCGGCGACCTCTACCAGGCCACGCTGCAATATTCCTGCCCTTTCATGCTCACGCTGGGCGTCCATGTGCTCGATGCCGAAGCCACGCGCAACTGGGCCTACCTGAAGTCGGCGCGAGCCACCACCAACGCCAGCAGCTATATGGCACGTTTCCTGCCGGACATGCAAGAACGCAAGGCCGATTGGGACATCGTGCTCAAAGCCATGGACGATGGACAGCAACTCGTCGACCTGCATCACCAGTTGGTCTTGTTCGCGCCGCCGCGCGAGATGGCGCGCGCCGAACAGGCCGCACGCTCGATCTTCCGTGCGCGCGGCTTCGAGCTCTCGCGCGACACGATGATGATGAGCCAGGGCCTGATCGGCGCGCTGCCCATGACGCTGTCGACGCCCTTTCATGCGGACCTGACTCGCATGAAGCGCTGCAGCACCAAGACCTCGGCCAATGCAGTGCATCTGGCGCCGCTGGTTGCCGAGTGGCAAGGCACCGGCACGCCGGTGCTGCTCCTGGGAGGGCGCCGCGGCCAGCTGATGCAGCTTGATGTCTATGACAACCCGGCCGGCAATTACAACGTCGCGATCGCCGGAACGTCGGGTTCGGGCAAGTCGCTGCTGCTCAACGAGATCGCCGTCTCGTACCTGGGCACCGGCGCGCGCGTCTGGATCATCGACGTCGGGCGCTCCTACGAAAAAGCCTGTCGCAACTTCGGCGGCAGCTTCATCGAGTTCACAGAAAACGCCGGTCTATCGCTGAACCCCTTCACCTTCGTCGACGACATCGACGAGGACATGGAGTTGCTACAGCCCCTGCTCGCACAGATGGTCTCGCCGCGCGAAGCACTGGAAGGATTTCAATACTCAACGCTGGGTGCGGCGATCAAGAAGGTCTGGAAAGCCAGAGGCCGCGAGATGACCATCACCGACATTCACGATCTGCTGGCGACCGGCGCGCTTGACGAGGTCGGCGACAACACGGCTGCCCAAGGCGACCGGCGCCTCAAGGACCTGGCCGCGATGCTGCACCCGTACACGCGCGACGGCACCTACGGCAAGTACTTCGATTCGCACGCCAGCATCGACTTCAGCAGTGACTTCATCGTGCTCGAGCTCGAAGAGCTCAAGGCCAAGAAGGACCTGCAAACGGTGGTGCTGCTGATCGTGATGTATCGCATCACCCGCGAGATGTACTTCTCGCGCGACCGCAAGAAGATCGTCATCATCGACGAGGCCTGGGACCTGCTGTCGGGTGGCGCCACGGCCGAATTCATCGAAGCGGGCTACCGCCGTGCCCGCAAGTACAAGGGCGCTTTCATGTCGGCCACTCAAGGCGTGGACGACTACTACCGCAATCCGGCGGCCAAGGCGGCACTCGACAATTCCGACTGGATGTTTCTGCTGCGCCAGAAACCCGAGTCCATTGAGATGATGGACAAACTCGGCCAACTCACCATGGATGACGCGATGAAGCGCCTGCTGCAGTCGCTGCGCACCGAGCATGGCGCCTTCTCCGAGGTCTTCATTCATTCGCCCGCCGGCAACGGCATCGGGCGCCTGATCGTCGACCCCTGCAGCCTGCTGCTCTTCAGCAGTCGCGCCGAGGACTTCAGCGCCATCAACGCCTGGCGAGCCACCGGCATGAGCGTGGCGCAGGCGATCGACGCCGTTCTGCGCGACCGGGGACTCGCATGACCCGGCGCGATGCGGCGCGGCTGATCGGCCTCAACGCCTTGCTCAGTCTGCTGATGATCGGCGGCGTCTGGGCCTGGTGGCCGCGCCCGGCCAGGTTCGCGACACTGGACATCGCCGAGCTCTACCGGCTTGAAGAAAGCCAGGTGGCTGCAGCGCTGGTCAGGCGCGACAGCAGCGACCTCGAACGCGCCGCGGCCATCCAGCGCGCAGCGGCTTTCGGGGGGGTGCTCAGCCGGATGATCGACACACTCCCTGAAGAATGCGGCTGCCTGGTGCTGACACGCGGCGCGATGCTCGGCAGCAGCGCGCAGCTGCCCGATCTGACACCCCAACTGCGCCAGCGTCTGGGGCTTCGACCATGATCAAGCGCCATGCAGGCTGGTCCGCCCCGATGTTGTTTACCCGCTTTGAGCACGCGCCCCTGCGCCACAGGATTCTGCGCCACCTCAAACGCTGGGGCATCGTCTACTTGCTCGCAGCGCTGGCCCTGCGCTGGTTCGATGCGAACTTCAGGCTCGGTCTGAATGTCACCGACAGCCTGCCCGCGCACCTGTTTTTGATCCATCGGGGCGAGCAACCTGGTCGCGGCGACTTCGCGGCGTTTGACTGGCCCGGTGGCGGCCCCTACCCGGCCGGCGTCACCTTCGTCAAGCAGATCGCCGGCGTGCCGGGTGACACCGTCAGCCGGATCGACGCCGAGTTCTTTGTCAACGGCCGCTCGATGGGCATCGCCAAGCCCTTCAGCCGCCAAGGCATCCCGCTTGAAGCCGGGCCCACCGGCCTGCTGCCGCCAGATCGCTATTACCTGCGAGCCCCACACCCGGACAGCCTGGATTCACGCTACCGCCTCACGGGTTGGGTGTCGCAATCCCAGATCATCGGACGCGCCCATGTGCTGTTCTGAGCCGATGAGCCTGAGGCGGGCGATGCCGGCACTGCGAGCGCTATGCGCAGTATGGGCAGTATGGGCGATCAGGGCGCTGATGGCGCTGAGCGCACTGAGCCCGGCTCAAGCCGCCGACCTCGGCGTCATCGGACCGTTGTACGCCATCAGCGAACCCAGCCTGATCGAGGTGATCCAGGCCAGGCTGCGCGAACTACAAGCCAGTGGTGGGTTGGCGAGCCTGCAGCGCCAAAGCCAGGCCCGCATCCAACTCGAAGTCCAGCAACCGACCCCGGTGCCCGGCATCACCCGGACCACCCGGGCACGCAGCTTCGAGTACGACCCGAGTATCGAGGTGAGTCTTCCGATCACCGATGACCAAGGCCGGGTGATCGTGGCGCCCGGCCAGCGCATCAATCCGCTCGACATCGTGTCGCTGTCGCGTCCACTGCTGTTCATTGATGCCCGTGATGCCGCGCAAGTCGACCATGCCCGGCAACTGCTCAACCAGCGTCCGTTGAAACTGATCCTGACCGGCGGCTCCTATCTGGATCTGATGAAACAACTCAAGCAGGCCGTGTTCTACGACCAGGAGGGCCAGCTCACCCGACGCCTGGGGATCCGCCATGTGCCCGCACTCGTCACGCAAAGCGGCAACCGACTGCACATTGATGAACTTCTTTAGCTCCGCACTGGCACGCCGCTGGGGCCGGCTCATCGCCACCGGTGTGACTCTGGCCAGCCTGTGCGCGCCCGCAGCGGCCGACGGATCCTGCCACGGCAAGTTCATGAACCCGGTCACCGACATCTGCTGGAGTTGCATGTTTCCGCTCACGCTGGGCTCGGCCGCCCTGCTCCAGAACGGACAACCCGACATCGGCAACCCAGCGTCGCCGGTCTGCTATTGCAGCAACCCTCCCCGCATCGGCGTGGCGATCGGCTTCTGGGAGCCGGTGCGTCTGGTCGACGTCACGCGCACACCCTTTTGCATGGTCGGTCTGGGCGGTCTGACGCTGGACCCCGGCCTCGAGGTGCCGCGTGGAGCGCAGGCAGGTCACGACAGCCAGACCCGCAACAGCTTCTATCAGGTGCACTGGTACGCCAACCCGATCCTGAGCTGGATGGAAGTGCTGCTCGACTTCCCCTGCCTGGAAAAAGGCTCGCTCGATCTGGCCTACCTGACCGAAATCGACCCGCTGTGGGCCGACGATGAGCTGGCCGCGATCCTGAACCCCGAGGCGGTGCTGTTCGCCAACCCGGTCGCCAAGGCCGCCTGCGCGGCTGACTGCGTGGCCGCCAGCGCGGGCATGCCACTGGCCAGCCTCTTCTGGTGCGCCGGTTGCCAGGGCTCCCTCTATCCAATGACCGGCCATGTCAGCGCCCATGTCGGTGACGTGCAGGCGTCGGTGCTGCTGGCCGAGCGCATGACTGCAAAGATGCATCGGCAACTGGCAACCTTCGACGGCGCCGGCAGCGCCGGCCTTTGCGGCTATTACCCGCTGCCGGTCATGGACAAGACCCATTACAAGCTGCAGATGGTTTACCCGGTGGCGGCCACGGCCCAGGAAAACGGGCAATGCTGCCAGCCCTACGGCCGCACCACCTTGACCTGGGGAGCGGGCAAGGCCTTTCCGATCAAAGGCGAAGACTTTTCGTATCAGATCTTTCGCAAAAGGAACTGCTGTGCCGGTGCCTACTGACCTGCGGCGCTGGCTCGCCGCCGCCCTTCTCGCCCCTTGCCTCGTGCTTGCACAGCCTCTGTCCGCGGCGTCCGCTGCGCCCCCAGCACCATCACCGGAGCGCTGGCCAAGCCCGGACGACATGGCGCGCGCCCTCAAGGCCCGGCCGTTTCCAAGCCTCGAGCGCCTGGCCGCCGAGCCTGGGGCCCAGATCCCCCGCATTCAGGCCGCCCCTGCGGCGCCGGGCAGCGTCGACATCGCGGCACTGGCCCGCCAAGGTGCAGCGTTGAACAATGCGGCCGCGAACGCGGGCAGCGCGCTGCGCATCTTCATCACCCTGGACATGCCGCGCGGCAGCTTGCAGCGCTTGGTCGACCAAGCCGCCCGCTCGGGCGCCACCCTGGTGCTGCGCGGACTCAAGGCGCAATCAATGCGCCAGACGCTGGCCGCAGTGAGCGCGCTGATCGAGACCCGCACGGTGGCCTGGGTCATTGACCCGGAAGCGTTCAGCCGCTTCCATGTCACCGCCGCGCCAACCTTCGTGCTCACGCTGGCCGAGGCGGCGGCACCGGGGGCTGCGCTGGCGCCAAGCGCGGGCCAGACCCAGTGCAGCGGCGGCTGCAACGCCCTGACGCCGCCGAGCTCTTACCTGTCGGTCGCGGGCGACGTCAGCCTCGACTATGCGCTCGAGACCCTGCTGCGGCGCGCACCAGGGGCGGCCATCCCCGCCAGCGCCCTGCTTGAAAGACTGCACAACTCATGAATTGGCGCATCGCCGCCGTCGTGCTGACCGTCGTGCTGATCCCGACGCTGCGGGCCCAGTCATCCTCGGAAGCATTCCGGCAGGGCGCAGCGCTGGGCAGCAGCGGCAACGCTGCCGCAAGGGCCCGTTTGGACAGCAATACCGCGCAAGCCAGCGTGCCGGGCTACAACAACAACCCGCCGCAAACAGCCTATTTCGTTGGCACCGGCATCGCGGGGGCCGCCGCAGCGGCGGCCAACGCCTGCGCAGGCCCGGGCCTGGGCACCAGTCCGGGCTATGCCGCGCAGGCCTGCAACGCGGTCAACTTTTCCCAGACCAATCCGATGCGCCGGCCGAGCTTTAGCATCGCGCCGACCGACCCGCTGCTGACCAACGCGAAAGCCATCACCGGCGATTCGCAGCGCATTGCCGGCAATATCGCCGGCAGTTACAGCGACTGCACAGTGCTGACCAGCACCACGCCGGACCGCTTTGAGAGCAAGCTGTGCCACCAGTACCGCCAGACGGATTCGCTCAGCTGCGTCAAGCGGCTGATCGTCTCGCCGCTGCAGACGCCGGGCTGCTCGGACGGACAGTTCCTGACCCGCGTCACCGCCGACCCCTGCCCGGACTGCACAGACTCCCTGGCGTTTGATTTCAGCTGCGGCACCGACAGTTACCTGATGCATGTCTTCACCCTGGACAAGGTCAGCGGGCGGGTCTACATGGATCTGGGCTCGCAGCAAGTCCCCGGCGTGCTGAACACGCAGATTCCCCAGACTCCCGGGCCTTCGCAGATCGATGACTCCTTGTGCTACCAAACCTTCTTCAGCCAGTCCTGTGACGGCGCCAACTGCGACATCGGCGCCTGGTTTGCCAACCCCTGTCAGGGCACGAGCTACTACGGCCTGAGCCGCTTTGCCATGCCGACCACACTGAGCTTCACCGATACCTGGGACGATCAATGCGCAGCGCTCGAAGCCCGTACGCGTTGAACGCCACCAGCAGCAGACACTGCGGGGGCCGGCGCTGGCTACCGGGGCTTGCGGCGGCCGCCCTGTGTGCCGGCTTGTCGTTGTCGCAAGCCGCTGACTGCGTCAAGCGGTCCGACACCTGTATCGATGGACCGTCTACCCATGACATTGGTGGCCATCCGGTCTACCGGGACTGCTGGCAAACCCGCACCCAGTACAGCTGCCTGTCGCCAACCTTGACCGACGACTGCCAGCCGCTGCGCGATCAGGGCTGCAGCCAAGTCGGCTCGAGCTGTGTGGAAAGCAGCGCTGCGGGCGCCTGCATGGTCTATGAGCAGCAGTGGCAATGCCGTATCGCCGCGGGCACCAGCTCCAGCGTGACGAGTTGCGCAGGCCAGCAATTCTGCGCTGACGGGCATTGCTTTGACACCCGCCACACGCCCGATGTCGACTTCGCCCGCGCCGTCACCGGACTGGAAGTGCAGCGCCAGGCCGGTCAATACCTTGACATGGATACGCTGGCGGTCTTCAAGGGCTACGACAACCGCTGTCGCAAGAAGCTCTTCGGCCTGCTCAACTGCTGCAAAGGTGGCGGGACCGGCGGATCGCTGTTTTCCGGGATGAACCTGATCGCGGGCGCCGGGGGGCAACTCCTCGGCGCGGCGGGATCGAGCTACACCTACGACGCGCTGTTCGCTTCGGATGCCCCCGATGTCGTGATCCAGGGCTTCGAATCCCTGTTCAGCGCCGGCGGCGGCTCCTCGGCCTTGGCCGGCCTGATCGGGGGCGACCTGTCGGTGGGCAGCTTCATCACCTCGATGGTTCCGGGCCCCTGGACCCTGGCCATGCTGGCCATCCAGCTCTCGGGACTGCTGTCTTGCGATCAGGCCGAACAAGTCCTGGCCATGAAAAACGATCAGCGCCTGTGCCACAGCGCGGGCAGCTACTGCTCGGTGAAGATCCCCATCATCGGCAGTTGCGTCGAGACCACGCAGACCTACTGCTGTTTCAACTCCCGGCTCGGCCGCCTCCTCAATGAACAAGGACGCACCCAGCTCGGCCGGCCATGGGGCGGCGCCAGGACGCCGGACTGCAGCGGCTTGAGTATCGCCGAGCTGCAGTCGTTGGACTTCTCGCGCATGGACCTGAGCGAGTTCTACGCCGAGATCGCACCCAAGCTGCCCGATGTCACAGCCTTGCAGCAGCAGGCCCGGCAGCGCGTCAACAGCTACTTCCCGCACTGAGTCACCCATGACACACCGTCCCGGACCCGGTTTGACAAGAGCGCTCCATGGCATCGCCGCAGCGCTGACCTGCGTCGCAGCACAAGCCGCAGGGGCAGGTACAGCGGACCGCGTCGTGGTCACCGAGATCAAGCCGCTGCTGATGCAGGCCGTCGAGCAGGGCCAGGCCCAGGGGCTCCTCGTCGGTGCCGGCGCGGCCTATGTCGTGCGCACGTTCGACGCGACAAGCCCAATCGAGATCGACGTGCGCCGCCTGAGCCGCCTGAGCCGAGCCGACTGCGTCCGCTTGGAAGTCAGCACGCATCAGCGTGCGGTGCGGATCAACGGCCGCCGCCAGGACCAGGCCCTGGTCTACCAGTTGAATTTCTGCAGTGACGGCAGTCTGGCTCAGGAGCGATAGACCATGACCATCGCCCGGCCGTTGATCCTGGCCATCTGCTTGACGCTGCTGTTTGGGGTCGGCTGCGCGGCCCAGTCGCTGGGGGACGCACAGATCCCGACGGCCGTACCCGCCTTGGCCGCGGCCCCACCCTACTGGCTACAGCACCGGGAAGGCTGGTTCTGGTACCGCGACCCCGCGCCTGCCACCCCCCCACCGACAGAGAACCCGCGCAAGAAGCCGCTGAGCGATTTCCAAGCGCTGCAGCAAGGCCTGGAAGACCTCAAGCGCGTGGCGGTGATGAACCCGAGCGACGACAACCTGATGGCCTATATGCGCTACCAGCGCATGGTGATGGACAAGTCGCAACTGTTTGCCGAGCGCTGGCAGCGCCTGGTATGGCGCGCACCCGACCTCGACTACGGGCTCAACGGCCGACCGACCAACGCGATGGCGATCAACGTCTTCGACGATCAGCAGCGCGACCGCGACGCACAGACCGTGCGCAGCCTGGCAGCCACCCACGGACTGATTTTTGTGTTCCGCAGCGACTGTCCGTTTTGCCACCGATTCGCACCGATTCTCAAGCGCTTCGAGCAGGACTTGGGCATGACGGTGCTGGCCATCAGCCTGGACGGCGCCACCTTGCCCGACTTCCCCGACGCCCGCCCCGACAACGGCCTGGCCGCGCGCCTCAAGCCCAGCGCAGTGCCGGCGCTCTACCTCACGGCCCCGGCAAGGCGCGAAATCCGTCCGGTCGGCTTCGGCCTGATGTCGATGTCCGATCTGCTCGAGCGAATCGCTGCCCTGGCAGGCGACGCAGGCGCGAACCATCCAGGAGGCATCCAATGACCACGGCCCATTCCAGCACCCCCAGCAGGCGCCTCACCGCCACCGCTCTGTCCCTGGCGCTGCTGCTCGCACCGGCAGCCGCCCTGCCGGCCGATCTCAATGCCCAAATGCAGTCGATGTTCAACGATCTCGGCGCCATCGGCAACGTCACGAGCCCGGGCGCTTTCCGGGGCCAGGCGATGAATCTGTACACCGGTGGCAGCCTGATGATGCGGGCCCCGGGCCGCAATTACCCGTTGGTCAACGCGCAGTTGCCCAGCCTGCGCGCCGGGTGCGGCGGCATCGACATCTACGGCGGTGCGTTCTCCTTCATCAACAAGCAGCAGTTCATCGCCTTGCTGCAAAACATCGGGGCCAACGCGGTCGGCTATGCGTTCAAGCTGGCCCTGCAATCGATCTCGCCCGACATCGACAAGCTGCTGACCGAACTGCAGGACCAGATGAACAAGATCAACGCGATGAACATCAACTCCTGCGAGGCCGCGCAGGCGCTGGTCAACGGCGTGGTCGGCGGCTACGACAGCTCCGTGCAGAGCGGCTGCGCCAACATTTCTCAGTACTTGGGCAGCGTGGCCGACCGTGCCGAGGCGCGCCTGAACTGCGCCACAAACGCACCCTCGGTGGTCAAGACGGCGGCCAACTCCACCGACCCGAACCTGCGCAACGTCACCTTCGTCAAGGGCAACGTCACCTGGCTCGCCTTGAACCAGGTGGGCGGCAATATCAGCCAGCAGGAGCGCGAACTGATCATGAGCATGACCGGCAGCGTCATCCTCACGCCGCCGGCCGACGATGGCAGTGGCGCCAGTCCGCGCTATCTGGAGCCCACCCTGACCGGCCTGCGCGATCTGCTCCTCGGCCGCGCCGATTCGGCCGCACCCGGTCACGTTGATGTCGACGTCTATGTCTGCGACGAGCCTGCCCAATGCCTGAACCCAACGCGCACGACGGTATCGGTCAAACCCTTCACGCAATTGGTCAGCGAGCGGCTGCGCCGCATGTCCGACAACATCGTCAACCGCAGCCCCCAGTCCGGCGACGACATCGGCTTCATCAACAACACCAGTGAGCCGGTGTACAAGATGCTGGCGGTGGCCAACGCCGTGCCGGGTTCCGGGACTGCCGAGACGCTGATTCAGACCTACAAAGACGTGATCGCGCTCGACTATGCCGAGACCTTCCTTAGCCGCTCGCTCAGCCAGGCTTTGAGCGCCTTGTCGCAGGCGCTGCGACGCACCGAGATCGAACAGAAATATCTGGACGCGATCAAGGCCAACGCGCAGCAGGCGCAGCGGCAACTGCTGGCAGAAAAGCAGACCGCCTATGCCAAGGTGCGATCGGTCGCATCGATGACGCAGGATCTGCAAGCGCTGGAGCGTCAACTCTGGAGTGCCATGCCGCCGGCCGTCAAGGCGATGCTCGATTTCAGTGCCAGCGCCGGACCGCGGGGGTCCTGAACTCAGCGCCGGCCCCCGATGTTCGAGATCTACGCCTATGGCAATGTCGACACGCTGACCGGCGTCTTCAATGCCATCGCGGCCATCATGGGCGGCTCAGATTATCTGGGCCTGATCAAGACGGTAGCCGTCACCGGCTTGCTGGTGGCCGCTTTCGCGGGACTCTTCACGCCCGGACGTTTTGCCGGTTGGGGCTGGCTGATCGGATTCATGCTGGTCTACAACATCATGTTCGTGCCCAAGGTCGAAGTGGTGGTCATCGACAAGCTTGGCAGCCAGCCGCCAGTGGCGGTGGGCAACGTGCCCATCGGCGTGGCCTTCTTCGGCCATTTCACCAGCCAGGTGGGCGACACCATGACGCGGTTTTTTGAGAACGCTTTCCAGGTGATCCCGGACACCAATGCACAGTTGCCCGCAGCGCTGACCTACCAGAAGAACGGCGTGATGTTCGGCAACCGGCTGATCCAGGCCTCGCGCGGCGCCCATATCGACGACCCGCAACTGCGTACTGACCTGATCGCCTACATCTACAACTGCACCGTCTACGACCTGCAGGACGGCACCCTTGACCCAGCTGCCTTTGCCCAGAGCACCGACATCTGGTCCATGATGGCGCATACCAACCCGGCCCGCTTCTCGACCTGGGGCCTGCCAGTACAGGTCGATGCCTGCCCGAACGTTTACACCCAGTTCGCCAAGCGCCTGCCGCCAGAACTCGCCCGTGCCCGCGCCCTGCTGGCCTTCGAGCTGAACCCCTCCCTTGACCCGGCGCTGGCGCCAGCCGTGATCGACAGCCAGATCGAGCAGGCCTACGCCAAGACCCGGATCGCTGCGGCCGCCCAGGGCGCAGCCGACCTGCTGCGCCAGAACATCATGATCAACGTGGTGCAGGACAGCTTCAGCCTGGCCGGACTCAAGCTCAACGACCCCGCAGCGACCATGCTGGCCACGGCGCGCGCGAACGCCACCGCATCCACCAACGCCTCCTTCCTGACCATGGGCCGTATCGCCGCCCAGGCGCTGCCCATGGTGCGCAACGTCATCGAAGCGGTGATCTATGCGGTGTTTCCTTTCGTGTTCCTGCTGTTCCTGCTCGCGCAAGGTCGAGGGCTGGCCATGGCCATCAAGAGCTTCGCAATGAGCCTGGTCTGGATCCAGCTCTGGCCACCGCTCTATGCCATCCTGAACTATGTCGGCACTCTGGCCAGCGCCAGAAACCTGGCGGCGGCTGCACGCATGGGTTCAGGCGCGCAGGGACTCGCGCTCGACACCGCGGCCAGCATCTACCAGGGCGCCATCTCCGACCAGGCGATCGCCGGCTATATGGTGGTGTCGATTCCGATCATCGCCACAGCCATCATCAAGGGGGGCGAAGTCGCCTTCCAGGCCGTGACGGCGGTCAGCCCCATCCAGTCGGCCTCGGCCGGCGAAGCCGCCAGCGCCAGCAAAGGGCTGATCAGCCAGGATTCGGTCTCCTTCGACCAGCAGCAACTGGCCCCCACCCGCACCTCGGCCTTCATGTCGAGCAGCACTGACGCGCACGGCACCACCCTCCAGGGCAGCGGACAGGATGCCGGTGTGTTCCGCTATCAGGCCAGCCTGAGCCGGCTGGCCAGCACCTTCACCGTCACCGAGCGCCAGGCCAGCGCCATGGGACACAGCGCCCGCGAGGCCGAATCGTTCGCCACCACGCAGCGCGAAGCCATGCAGCACAGCCAGGCCACCGCGCTCAGTCATGCGCTGGGCATCCAGGACGGCTTCGAACAATCCCGCCAGCGCAGCGGGGCCAGCACTACCTCTGAAGGGGGCTCGACTTCGAGCCAACTCCAGACCGTGACTTCGCTGGCCAGGGACGTCAACCGCCGACTCGGGCTGAGCGACGATTCGAGCGTGGGCAGGACCATCGCCAGTTCGGTCTCTGTAGGCGCCAATATTCCGCTGACCGAGATCGGCGCCATCGCCCGAAAAGAAGGCCATGCCATCGATCAGCAGCGACTGCAAAGCGCCCACGATTTCGCACGAAAGGCCAGCGAAAGCACCCAGGTCGCCGATGCCAGCACGCTGCTCAAGGAGTTCCGCTCGTCGCAGGCCTACCAATGGGCTCGCAACACCCGCTCGGCCTCGACCGAAAGCTTTGAGGCCTCGTCCCGCGAGGCCAGCGAACGCCAGTCCTCCAGCGACAGCGCCTTCGGTCGATCGAGGGAGCTGGCCCGCAGCGCACAGTTCATGCGCGAATGGGGCAGCGGCACCCAGACCGACTTCACCAACTACGCGGCCCGCAGACTGTCCGAACGCGGACTGCTGCACGAAGAAGATCCGCTCAAGCTTGAGCGCGCCGTCACCGAGATCGCCTACGCCTATGCCCGCGGCGGCAGCACCCCCACCGGCCATGTCCCCGCCGACAGCCCACTCGGCCCGACCCCAACTCTGGCCGACAAGCTCGACGGGTCCTCCCCAGAGCGCGCCCTGGACGACCGCCACGGCAACAGCAGCAGCAGCGACAGCAACGAATTGGCCCAACAAGCCAGACACAACGATGCGCAGATCCGGGGTCGCCAGCAGCCCGCCAGACCCGTCACGAACGACCTGTCCGGCCCGATCGAGCACAGACAAAAGGCCGCATCCGGCTTCATCGACCAGGGCCGCAAGCAGATCTCCGAGGACGCCGCCAAGCTCAGCGAGAACTACAACGCAGCCGTGCAGGCCGGCAAGGTCAGCCCGAACCATGGCGCCAATCGGGCGGTCTGGGACACCGTGGGCGCCGGGGCCCAGACACCGGATATCGGCGCACAGCCACAAGGGGCCGCGAACCGCGAGAAACCGCTTGAAGCAGACGCCCCACCCGGCGCAAGCCTTGCCCCCAGATCGGGAGGAAACCGCATCCGCTACAAAGGATCGGCGGTTGCAGACAGTCCGGGTGACTTGTAAACTACTGAGTAAATTTACTCAGTGATATACAAATGTCGTACAGCAGACCCCCTGCCCCAATGCGCGGGTTGTGGCTGCCTTGTTGCTATAGTCGCGCACCATGTCAAAGACCGGACGCAACGAATCTTGCCCATGCAGCAGCGGCAAAAAATACAAGCATTGCTGTATGGCAAAGGATCAGGCTGCAGAACAACTTGCCCTGGCGACCCAGCGCGCCAAGCTTGAGGCTCAAACCGCAATGTACCGCGTGGAAAACGCCCAGTACCGTAAGTGGTACAGCGCTTCGCAAATGCAAGAAGCGATGGAGGCGTTCGAGGAATCAGATCTGCAGTACCAGGAGTCCAACGCCGTCGTCGACTTGATCGAAGACGGGCGACTGGATGAGGCCGAAGCCGCCGCGCGCGAACTTCTTGTTCGCTGGCCCCAGGTTCATGATGGCCATCATCGGCTGGGCATGGTCTACGAAGCGCGTGGTCTCAGCCGTGAGGCTGCCCAATGCTACCGCCAGGTTGTCCAACTCATGCTAGCGGGCCCCGAGCATCAGGACCCTGAAATGATGACGTTCTTCGTTGAACTGATCGCCCGACTCGACCCACCCGCCACGCCCTTGTGATCACTGGCGGAGGCCCACTTCACACATGCAGGGCGGCTGCAGCGGGATCGGCCAAAAACGCCCCCGTCTTGGCCTGGGCTGTCTAACTTCATCGTATTTTTAACGATTCCCCTGGGACAAGTGTCCTGGCCTGGGTGGGCGCGCGCCGTTTGATCTGCTGAAAATCAGCCTTTCCCCTCGGCGGGCCTGCAAGTCAAACCATCTCACCGGTGCTCCGGTTGAGGGGTTAGGCCGACGCATCCCGAAATGCGCGAAGTACTGCATTGATTCTGGTTTGGTAGCCGACGCCTTGCGACTTAAACCATTCAAGAACATCCTGGTCCACGCGCAGCGAGACGAGTGATTTTGAAGGTGCAGGTTGCAATCCCTTCCGAACAATGCCGCGAACGATGTGTTTGACATCGGCTTCCGGATGCTCGCCGGTTGGGGTGCCGGGAGTTGCGGTGCTTGCGAGCCTATCCCAGTCAGTCTTGGATTTTTTGGAAGTAAATGTCTGCTTCACGCTTCGTGGCTTTGCGGATCTTGTCCTCGGCGTAATCTGCAAATGTGCAGCCATCTACGAAATCCTTCGCAGACCCAATGGCACCTAAGGCATCAACTAGCAGCTTGGGTGACTTGTCGGTCATAGACGACGGTGCGGCTAGCGTTTACAGCCTGTGCGAAATAAGGGTTGCGGATGTAATGCGGGTTCACCAGATCAACGTGTCGCCCCAACAATTTCTCCAGCGCCTCCGCCAGTTCAATCCAGCGTCGGGCGGGCGATCCTGGACTGCTCTTATCGAGCTCCACCAGAAAATCAAAGTCACTCGACTCAGGATTGAACTCGGCAGAGGTCGCCGATCCGAACAACTCCAGATGTGCAACGCCATAGCGCTGGCATAAAGCGGCAATGCTTGGGAGTTGCTTTGCTAGCGAGGCGTTCATTGCCTGATTATTAAACATTTTGGGGAACCAGTATTTGGACATTTTTCTCCAATGTTGCTGAGGGTCTGCACTTCTTGTGCCGACGACAGAAACACCCAAAAAAATCACGATTCAGTATCCGCGCTATGCCTGTCATCCGTCTGGCCAAGGTCTGCAAAACTGCCTATAAATTAGGCACAATACCCCACTTTTACGCCGGTTATGCCTCGATTTAGCGTGAGTTAAAACGCGATTACGGTGCAATTGGCGGCGTCAGGCCTGCCAGACCCCATAGCCCTGCACCCGAAGGCGGATGCCCAAGTCCACCTCCATGTACTGCGCGTCACCATAGGGCATGGGGTTGAGGTGCTCAAACAGCTCGGTCATCAAACGCAGGCCATAGCGGGTGACGTACTTGTTGGCCCGGATGCCCGCCTTGTGGCTGTCAAAGCGCAGGTCCGGGTCCAGCCCGGTCATTCCCACATACACACAGGGCTTGCCCGTCACATAGCCCGGGTTGGACTTGATGAACTTGACTTCATACAAAACGTCCTTGGACAACTCGACAACGTAGACGTGGTGCTTTGCGCGCATGGGGAATTGTGGACTAGGACTCTGGCTAGGCCTTGGCCGCAGCCTTGGTGGTCACCTTGGGCTTGGGTGCAAACGCTTCGGCTACCGCACCGCCGAGTGCCTCCACCGCGAAGGAGTGCTGGACGGTGGGTCGCATGGGTTTACCCCTAGTGACGATTGACCGCCAACCAGATCAAATACCAACATAACACAGGTTATGTGCAAACAACCTAGAAAATCTACTTACGAGACACGCCTTCATGCCCTCTCCACATATCACCGCGAATAACGACGCGATGACAGTTCCGCAGCACGTAATGCGCCATGCCCGCATGCGGCCGGACGGCGTGTGCATGCGGGAGAAAAGGTTTGGCATCTGGAGAACCTACACGTGGGCCCAGGTCAGGGAAACGACTCTTGCAGTTGCGAGAGGACTATTGGCGCTTGACATACAGCCAGGTGCGCGAGTCGGCGTGATTGGCAGGAATCGCCCCGAGCTGTACATGGCAGTGCACGCTACGCAGTTCATCCGTGCAGTCCCGGTACCGCTTTACAACGACGCGTCTTCCGATGAGCTCCTGCCCCCGCTCTTGGAGGCGGACATAGAAGTCGTGTTTGCCGAGGACCAGGAGCAAGTCGATAAGTTGCTGTCGCTGCGCAGCCGCTTGCCCGCCTTGCGCTGCATCGTTTACATCGAATCCAAGGGCTTAAGGGACGATGTCAGCGGAGGCATCGTGAGCTTTGCATCGCTGACGGGCACACGCCGCGACAACGTTGCCGCCCTGACTTCTCAAGCGGAACATCTAATTGCGAGTGGCACCTCTGCGGACCTATGCGTCATCTGCTACACGTCTGGGACAACTGGCAGGCCGAAGGGGGTTGTGCTCACGCACGCCAACATGCTCAGCATCGCAAGCGCGACGGCGCAGCTCGAAGGACTCACGACGCAGGACACGATGCTCGCCTACCTGCCGATGGCTTGGGTGGGAGACCATTTCTATTCGCACGTTCAAGCGAGCGTGGTTGGCTTCACGGTGTGCTTCCCCGAGAGTCAAGACACTGTAATGGCAGATCTGCGAGAAGCCGGACCCACCTACCTCTTCGCACCACCCAGAATCTTCGAATCCATCCTCACCGATATTCACATCCGCATGCAAAGCAGCGCGGGCTTGAAGCATCGTTTTTTTGACTTCTTCATGAAGCTTGCCAGGATGTATGGTCGGGACGTATTGGACGGCAAGCGGGTTCCAGCCTTCGCGCGATTTGGGTACGCGCTGGGCGGCTTGCTGCTTTATTCGCCCCTAAAGAATTCCTTGGGTCTACGACGCCTGAAAGTGGCGTACACCGCAGGTGAAGCGCTTGGCCCTGAAATCTTCGACTTCTATCGATCGCTGGGCGTCAACCTCAAGCAGGTATATGGCCAGACCGAGTCGAGCGTCTATGTCTGCGTTCATCGTAATGGCGATGTCCGCTCCGATACGGTGGGTCCGCCGGCGCCACTTGTCGAAGTAAAAATTGACGAAAGCGGGGAACTGCTATACCGCAGCCCCGGTGTCTTCAGTGGCTATTACGCATCGGATGAAGAGACCCAAAAGGTCAAAACGCTGGACGGGTGGGTGCATTCCGGCGACGCGGGCCTTTTCACGAATGATGGCCACATCAAGATCATAGACCGTGCCAAAGACGTCGGTCGCCTCGCTTCAGGAGAGATCTTCGCGCCCAAGTACATCGAGAACCGCTTGAAATTCTCGCCACACATCAAAGAGGCTGTTGCATTCGGGGCAGGACGAGACGGCGTCGTTGCGTTCATCAATATAGAACTGGATTCCGTCGGCAATTGGGCAGAGCGCAACGGGATTGCCTACACCAGCTATGCACAACTGGCGGCGCTGCCACAAGTGTACGAACTGGTGCGCGACGCCGTCTCACGAGTCAACCGGCAACTGGCCGATGAACCATCCCTAGCAGCATCCCAAATCCACAAATTCCTCATTTTGAACAAGGAGCTCGATGCGGACGATGGCGAACTGACTCGAACGGGAAAACTCAGGCGGCGGGTGATCGCGGACCGCTACGCACCCCTTATCGACGCGTTGTACAGCGATGTCTCGGAGGCCGCTGTCGATATCGTTGCGACTCTGGAAGACGGCAGGACGCTATCGATCAAGGCAGTGGTCCGCATCGATGATGTACCGACGCAGCTCACCCAGGTCGCGTTATGAATACGTCAAGGCGATCCGAGGACGCCCAAGTGCTGCTTGCACTGGAGAACGTCTCGTTGAAGTTTGGCGGGGTGCAGGCATTGAACGGCGTTTCCTTTGACGTCCGAGACCGTGAAATCCGGGCGCTTATCGGCCCCAACGGTGCGGGGAAGAGTTCGGCGCTCAACATTCTGAATGGGTTTTACAAGCCCACGCAGGGTGCCATTTTCGTGTTCGGCGAACAACGCAAAAGCATGCGACCGGTCGATGCTGCCCGCGCCGGGATCGCAAGAACTTTTCAGAATATCGCCCTGTTCAAGGGTATGAGCACGCTTGACAACATCATGAGCGGCAGGTTGATCAAGACGCGAACAGGAATTTTTGAACATGCCCTCTTCTGGGGGCGCGCGGTGCGCGAAGAGCTGCAGCATCGCGAGAAGGTCGAGGAGATCATCGACTTTCTCGAGATTGAACACATTCGACGCGTTCCAGTCGGTCGCCTGCCCTACGGTTTGCAGAAGCGCGTCGAGCTCGGACGAGCGCTGGCCCTCGAGCCGCGCATTTTGCTCCTCGATGAACCCATGGCGGGCATGAACCTTGAAGAGAAACAGGACATGTGTCGCTTCATTCTCGACGTGAATAGGGAACTGGGGACCACGATCGTGCTCATCGAACACGACATGAGCGTCGTAATGGATATCAGCGACCGAGTTGTGGTTCTTGAATACGGGCGAAAGATTGCTGACGGTACCCCCGACGAAGTCAAAGGAAATCAGGCTGTGATCGACGCATATCTTGGGCAGGAGCACGCATGACGGACCTCCTGTTCTTCATCGAGGTACTCGTGGCAGGGCTGACCTCGGGAACTCTCTACGCATTGGTCGCCTTGGGGTTTGTCTTGATATACAAGGCTTCGGGCGTCTTCAACTTCGCGCAAGGCGTGATGGTTCTCTTCGCAGCCCAGACGTTTGTGGGGGTAGCTGCAGCTTTGGGTAGTAAATCTCCGGGCGACTTTGGATTTCTCGCCTCTTTTGCGATCACGACGGCCATCATGATTTTGCTCGCGTTCGTCGTAGAGCGCTTTGTCCTGCGGCCGCTCGTCAACCAGCCGCAGATAACTCTGTTCATGGCGACGATTGCGCTCACTTTCCTCCTCGATGGATTCACTTTGATGCTGTGGGGATCGAGACCGACAATGCTGGATATCGGCGTATCGGATGAACCCGTCGAGGTCTGGGGTATGTTAATTCGCAAACTCGACATGGTCGCCGTCGGGATCGCCTTCGCCGTCGTCACCGCGCTTGGAATCTTCTTCCGACGAAGTCACCTCGGACGTGCGCTGAGAGCCGTCGGCGACGACCACCAAGCCGCTCTGTCGATCGGTATTTCCCTCAAGCAGATGTGGATCGTGGTTTGGGCCGTCGCCGGCATCGTTGCACTGTTCGCCGGATTGGTGTGGGGAGCGAAGCTAGGTGTCCAACCTGCACTGTCCGTGCTGGCGCTCAAGGCGCTTCCCGTCCTGATTCTGGGCGGATTTACGTCGATACCGGGAGCGGTGCTTGGCGGGCTGATCGTCGGGGCCGGCGAGAAGTTGGCTGAGGTCTACCTCGGCCCTTATGTGGGGGGGGCGCTGGAGAACTGGTTCGCCTACGCACTTGCCCTGGTGTTCCTGGTCTTTCGACCGCAGGGACTACTTGGCGAAAAAATCATTGAGAGGGTTTAGACGATGTACTACCGCGACTCAGGACGTGTCATCAGCTCCTATCGGGCCGATCACGCCATCTTCCGCGTCGAGCAAGATCGCTGGGCGGTGATCGCACTCGCGGCGGCCGGTGCATTGCTGCCTTTTGCCCTTTCCGAATACTGGATCGTGTCGATCCTTATTCCATTCATGGTGTTTTCAGTCGCTGCCCTGGGGCTGAACATTTTGGTTGGTTACGCAGGACAGCTTTCCCTGGGCACGGGCGGGTTCATGGCGATTGGGGCATTCGCGGCGTACAACCTCTGCACGCGTCTGCCTGAGCTCAATCAACTCGTGTGCTTTGTGCTTGCCGGAGGCATCGCAGCCGTTGCAGGGATCGTGTTCGGAGTGCCTTCACTGCGCATCAAAGGCTTCTATCTCGCGGTTGCAACTCTTGCTCTGCAGTTCTTTGTGGAGTGGCTTTTCCAGCGCGTGAACTGGTTCTCGGGCAACAGCAGTACAGGCGTGATCAGTGCTCCGCAACTGCACATGTTCGGGTACGACTTCGTGACCCCGCAGTCCAGATTTCTGCTGCTGTATGTGATTACCCTTATCGCTGCCATTGCCGCGAAGAACCTTGCTCGTTCGGCAACAGGTAGGTCGTGGATGGCCATCCGCGATATGGACATCGCCGCTGAAAGTATCGGGGTAAGTCCGATGCGCGCCAAGTTGAGCGCCTTTGCGGTGAGCTCGTTCTTCTGCGGCCTCGCCGGTGCGCTCTGGGTCTTCTTCTACATTGGTACCGTGGAGACCCAAGCGTTCGACCTGAACCGTTCATTCCAGGTCCTTTTCATGGTGATCATTGGCGGACTTGGCACCATCCTGGGCCCTTTCCTGGGCGCCGCATTCATCGTGTTCTTGCCGATCTTTCTTAGCGCCACCTTTGCAACGATCGGGCGCGCTTTTCAAGCAGACCTTGTGAGCCACATCCAGCTGCTGATCTACGGCGGGGCGATGCTAGGTATTCTGATTTTTGAGCCGCATGGGCTTGCACGTATCGGTCTGAATCTGCGCGAAAAAATGCGGATCTGGCCCTTTCCCTATTGATACCCCTTTCCTCACCCAACCACATGGAGATTTCCGTCATGGCCACTTTGAAGACACGCGTACGCCACACTCTTTTGGCAGCATTAGCGCTCGCCGCAGCATCAACCGCATCTGCGCAGGCGGTGGGGCAGTTTATGCCTGTCACCGTCTACCGTACCGGAGCGATGGCCGGATTCGGTACACCACCTATGGTCGCGTACATGGACTACATGACACTGCTCAACGAACGAGATGGGGGTATCAACGGCGTGAAGCTCACTTGGGAAGAGTGCGAAACCGCGTACCAGCCCGACCGTATGGTCGAGTGCTACGAACGACTGAAGAACAAAAACGGCGGGGCTACAGCGTGGCTGCCGTACGGAACGGGGCTTTCATACGCAATTCTAGACAAGGCCACGGCGGACAAGGTTCCTGTGGTGATGATCGGAAACGGCCGAACCGACGCTTCGGACGGTCGGGTCTTTCCTTATGGCTTCCCGCTGGTGTCAAACTTTTGGAGCCAGGAAACGTCGATCGTGAAGTTCATCGAGAGCCGCGACGGCGGTTCGCTCAAGGGCAAGAAGATTGTCAATCTTTATCACGACTCGGCATACGGCAAGGAAACCATCCCGGTGCTCACGCAGCAAGCCGAAGCGAAAGGCTTCGAGATCAAGCACATGCCGGTGACGCCGCCCGGGATTGATCAGAAGGCCGTGTGGCTTCAGATTCGGCAATACCATCCCGACTGGATCATCCTGCAGGGGGCCGGACTGGTCACCCAAAACGCACTCAAGGAAGCTGCCGGCATCGCGTTTCCGCGCGAGAAGATTGTCGGTAACTACTGGAGCGGCGCCGAAGAGGATACGATTCCGGCCGGCAACTCTGCGAAGGGCTATATCGCTGCCGCTCTCCATGGATCTGGCACCCAGTACGCCGTCGTTCAGGACGTCCTCAAACACGTGTACGCCAAGGGCAAGGGCGCCGGGCCACGGGAGGACGTCGGAAGTGTTCGATACATCCGCGGCCTGATGCAGGGCATCATCTTGATGGAAGGCATACGGGTTGCGCAGGAGCACTACGGGAAGGGCAAGCGCATAACCGGCGAGCAGATGAGCTACGGATTGGAGCACCTGAACTTCACGCCGGAGCGGCTCATGCAACTTGGCGCGACTGACATGATGCCGACGTTCAAGACCTCTTGTCTTGACCATGAAGGCGGTGCGGCCATTCGTTTCACCCAGTGGGATGGCGCAAAGTGGGTGTCGATTGGATCGTGGGTCGCTTCGGACCAAAGCTCCGTAAGGCCAATGATTGAAAAATCGGCGGCGGCGTTTGCCAAAGAAAAAGGAATCACACCCGGTGACTGCCGCTGATACAACTCACGTTGGGGGCATCATGAATGATGCTGCCCCTGCGCTTGTAGACGTCGAGAACATTGAGGTCATTTATGACCATGTGATCCTCGTGATCAAAGGCGTATCCCTTCAGGTTCGCCGCGGTGAGATCGTTGCTCTACTCGGCGCAAATGGTTCGGGAAAGTCCACGACACTCAAGAGCATCTCTGGCCTTCTTGCGTCGGAGCGTGGAGACGTCACTCGCGGACGCATCGCGGTTCACGGCCGCGACATTCGCGGGTTGGAGCCGACCGAGCTTGTGAAATCCGGTTGCATCCAAGTCTTGGAGGGTCGACACTGCTTTGGCCACCTGACGATTGAGGAGAACCTGCTCGCAGGCGCGTTCGTACGCAGACACGGTACAGACATCCAGGCCAACCTCGAGCGCGTTTACGAATACTTTCCGCGGTTGAAGGAGAGGCGACGCTCACAAGCCGGATATACCTCGGGCGGTGAGCAGCAGATGTGTGCGATTGGTCGAGCCCTGATGGCGACGCCCGATGTCATCCTCCTGGATGAGCCCTCCATGGGACTCGCACCGCGCGTCGTTCAGGAAATCTTCGAACTCGTGCATCAACTCAACGAGAGCGCCGGCGTAACCTTCTTGGTTGCAGAACAAAATACAAACCTAGCGCTACGCTATGCGCATCGAGGTTACGTGCTCGAATCAGGTCGCGTCGTTCTCGAAGGGTCTGCAAAGCAGCTGCGGGAGAACGAAGACGTGTCGGAGTTCTACTTAGGCCTGTCCGGATCCGACCGGCAGAGCTTCAAGGATGTGAAGCACTACCGCAGGCGTAAGCGCTGGCTAGGCTGATTTTGCGGCCTGGCCGTAATCTTCGTTCGCGTCGGCGACGTTGCCTCGAAGGCCTTGGTGTTCTGCGGCTCCGGGCCGATGAACAGCCTTGCCAAATCGCTAGCGATCTCGTCCAACGTCTCTCGCCCTTCACGATGCCATTCGAAAGTCCAGTTAGCGGCACCAAACAGAAACATGGCCATATGGCGGGCAGGCACATCCAAAGGTGAATCGCCACTCGCGAGAAGGTCGATCCAGAACCGTTCATAGGCTCTGCGGGCAGGTTTCGCCTCTTCGCGAAGGTGTTCGGGTACGTGGGAGTAGATCCGGATGTTGGCTGCAGAGAAGCTACCACGCTCGAACAGCGTGGCGACGTGCGCGTGAACACCGGCACGAACTTTCTCTGCCCATGTCGCAGACTCGCCCAGATCGGTGATTGCGCGAAGTACCTCCTCGTACACCCGACGATGGCCGGTCTCGAGAATGACGCGGACAACCTCTTCCTTGTCTTTAAAGTAGTAATAAAGGCTGCCCGTAGTCACGCCCGCCTCGGCCGCGATCATCCGAAGGGTGACTGCAGCGTAGCCCCTCCGTTCGAACAGACGCGCAGTGGCTCTAAGGAGGACTTCACGAAGATCTTGTTCGGTCATGGTTCTGTTGTGCAGCCCAGCAAATCGGGTCTTGTAGAACGATCATAACGCTTGTTCACAAAAATCCTAGTTTTTTACTTGACTTAGGAAGAAAGACGCTTTAATCTGCATAACTAATGTTATGTTGTGCGTGTGGCGAGTTGCGCAACTTTTTCGTGAGGACGAAAGATGGAAGACATGCAAAGTGATTCGGGTGTGAGGCTTACAGGGGGTACTGCGGTTGCGCGCACGCTGCTCGAGAACGGCGTCACGCATATGTTCGGCATTCACGGGTACATCAACAATGTACTCGAAGAAGCTTGCCGCCTCGGAGTGAACAATATTCACTTCAGGCACGAGCAATCCGCAGGCTTCGCCGCCGATGCGTACGGACGAATAACCCAGAAGACAGGCGTCTGTTATGCGTCTTCGTCCGGCGGCATGTCGAACTACTTGGCGCCGCTGTCGCAGGGCATCGGCGCCCTCAGCCCCATGCTCCTCCTGGTCGGCCAGCACGGAACTGCCGGTGACGGACTGGAAGTTCTCCAGGAAGGCTATGCGGCGGAATGCTTCAAGACGGTCACGAAGTGGACGAAGCGCTTAACAGACTGGGAGATGAACTCCTACTGGACGCAGAAGGCATTGCGTGACACCTGTGCATATCCCCCGGGGCCTGTATGCCTCGAAATCCCGCTGAACAACCAGTGGCGCTTTGGTCCTCAGCCCCAGCGCAAGTACCTCGCTGCGCAAGGTCAACCCAGGATGCCCGAAAGCGCAGGTGACCCCGCAGCGCTGATCAGAATCGCCGAACTCTTGACTGCCTCCAAGCGACCATTGATCGTTGCCGGCGACGGCGTCTACTGGACGCGCGGTAGCGACGCTCTGCTTGCGCTAGCGACCGAACTGAACATCCCCGTGAATACTCGGCGGACCGCTCGGGGAGCAGTCTCGGAGGACCATCCGCTGGGTCTGCCAGCCTCGGCGCGCGGTCACATCCTTGCAGATGCAGACTTGGTACTTCTCGTCGGCATGCGCGCTGGCGAACTGGAATCATGGTTCGAAGCGCCTGACTGGCCGCGTGGCAAAGTCACCTACGTCCAGATCAATGAGACGGGCAGTGAGCTGTGGTACGCCCTCCCCACCAAGGAGATGGTCGTTGGCTCGAGCAGGCTTGTCCTCGAGCAGTTGCTCACCCTGTGCCAGAAGGTACCGGGCAAACCGGCGGACCGCACCGAATGGATGCAGAAGTTGCGTTCGGTGAAGGAACAATCGATCGCGAAGCGAGCCAAGCTGCTCGAGAAGTATCGAAATGCGCAGCCCATTCACACGTACGAACTCACGGACATCCTCGCAAACGTCGTGGACCAGGACGCATCCGTGATCTACGACTCCTATTCAGGTTCCCTGTATTTGACCGACGCGCTGCGTGCGAGGTTTGCCGGCCAGATCCTGGATGCCGGGCCGCGTGTCGCCCTCGGCCAAGGCGTCGGCATGTCGATCGGAGCCGCTGTGGCGCGCCCGGGCAAGCAGGTCGTCACACTGGTCGGCGATGGGGGGATCGGGATCTCGGGCCCTGACATCGAGACCATGATCCACAATAAGCTGCCGTGCATCGTGGTCGTTTTGAATAACAGTTCCTGGGGGGGCAATTCTCTCCAGGGCGATGACATCCACCCGAACATTGACTGGTCGGTGGGAAGGAACAACCGCTGGGACCAAGCTTTCCAAGCGCTGGGAGCCCATGGCGAGTACGTGGAACGCGCCGAGGACCTTCAGCCCGCAATGAAGCGTGCCCTTGAGTCCGGCAAGCCCGCCGTCGTCAACGTGGTGGCGGATTGCGATGGAACCGAATATTCGCAAGCTTGGTTGCGCCTCAAGTCAGGAGACATGTACTCGCGCGGGCTTGATCAGATCGGCCCGGAGATCCGCCGGCACTTCCAGACCTCGCCGCTGAACGCGCTGCGCATCCGGAAGTCTGCAGAAGACAACGGCATGCAGGTCCCGCTCTCGTTTATCGCTGAGCTGACGGGGAACACGGTGGACCAGCTTCGGCGGGTCGCCGATGAGCGTCAGTACGTGATCGGCGAAGACTGAAAATCGAACATAGGCCAGCACCACGCCGCGCTCGGCTTTGGCCAGTTGGGGGTAGTCAAATCGCTTGAGGACACGGCTCTGTCTTTGCCGACTCGGGCTACCGGCAAGATCTCGTCGGGCAGGTGGTTCAAGCCCTTGGGCATGGCCAGGCGCATGACCGTGTTCAGGACTCGCCCGGCCTGACGGAGCAGTCCCTTGGAGGCCTGGCGCAGGACTTCCATGCCGGTGTCGGCCAGCAAGTTGTGCTGGCTGCCTGCGGTCTTTAGCGCGTGGCCGATCAGCTGCGCAAAGCGCTCGCGTTCCGTAAGCGTTCCGCGAACCCATCTTTCATAAGACCACTAAGGCTGCGAATCTCGGGTCGTCCCAATTGGCGGATGAGGT
Organism: uncultured Burkholderiales bacterium; assembly: GCA_903820745.1. Taxonomy (GTDB): domain Bacteria; phylum Pseudomonadota; class Gammaproteobacteria; order Burkholderiales; family Burkholderiaceae_C; genus Paucibacter_A. The sequence continues at coordinate 4,504 of CAIJIT010000167.1, read as the reverse complement.
ATCGGCGACGCAGTCGATTGACACCTCAGGCCCGCTGGGACGCTTGACGCTGAACCTGCTAACTTCATTTGCACTGTTCGCGCGAGAGATAGCGGGGGAGCGTGGCCGAGAAAAACGTGCAGCCTCGCGCCGTCAAGGGGTGTGGCAAGGCGGTGCTCCGCCGCTGGGCTGAAAAAACCCGGAATTCTGTTTCCCGATAAGCCTGTATCGTTCCCTGCGGTATTGATGATTCACTGACCAAGACATTTCACTCCGAAATCCATTATTCACCACGAGTCGTCATCGATGCCGAACCGCTGTTGCGCATGCGAAGCCCCCGCTCCCGATTTCGGCCAGTCATCCCGCTCGTTGAAAACAGCCCCAATACCAGTCGCGGTGCTTCCCAGGCGGGTCGTCAACTTGATGCCGAGTGGATCGTTGTACGAAAAATTGGATTGGATTTTTCTATACTGTACAGGTTAGCTAGTTTTAAGGAGCGCTGCCCATGATCACGGTTACTTCTGTTGAGGCCCAAAACCGTTTTGGCCAACTGCTCGACACTGTGCAGCGTGAGCCGGTCACCATCACCCGGCATGGGCGCACGGCCGCGTTCATTGTTTCGCCGCAAGACATGGCAGAGCTGACCAATGCTCGAAGCAAACGCAGCAGTGCGGTGGCGGATTTCGATGCGTGGAGTCGGCATGCAGCAATCAACGCGTTGCCCGCCGCTAGCAAGCTGACAGATGAGGATGTACTGCGCATGGTCAAAGAGTCGCGGTGAGTTTTTTCGCCGTGTGGTCGTGACCAGGTCATTCTTGAAGACCGTTTGATCGATGATTCGATCTGTCAAGAGATCGTTGCTGGTGTTGCGTATGAACCACCGCTGAGGCCATAGGCTTCCGTCCATTGGGATCGGAGAGTTGATGCCTCAGCCTCGAATGGACATACGCATGATCAAAGACATTCTTCGGCTCAAGTACGCCGGCGGCCTATTTCACTAGGCCATCGCGTTCAGTCTGGACATCGCCAAGGGCGCGGTCGCCAAATACCTCAGCTTGGCCGGGGCGGCCCAACTGGATTGATGTGCCGTCGCTGACATGGACGAGGCCTCGCTCGAGCGGCGGCTCCTCGGGCATGATGTACCCGCCTCGAAGGTGGACGAGCCGCCTTTCGGCCTCGTTCACATCGAGATGCAAAGCAAGGGCGTCACCCTGGCCCTGCACTGGCAGGAGTACCGGGCGGCCCTCCTGAACAAAGAACGTGGGCTTACACGCAGTTCTGCGAGCACCACAAGCGCGTCGTCACTAACGCAAACAAACCCTGCATGAACGGCACCGCCCCAGGGTGCGCAAGCCTTCTCGCTTTCGCACCACTGGGCGGACTATCGTGGTGATCGCTTGACGTAAGCACGGTGTTGGCACCGACCGAAACCTGACCAAAAGTAGCCCGCATGGATGGCCCACCGGGCCGAATGCGGGAATCAATCGGTCGCCGGCCAAGGTAGTTGACGCCGACCATTCATCCGGCTCGATACCACTGGCTCCGGTCAAAACTGGTCCCCGATTCGCTCTACCCTGGGCGTGAACCAGTTGGTTCGGTTTGGTGGTCAACCCGCCAAGGTGGACGGACAACTGATTGAACTAATCCGCTCACGTGAACAAGATAGACCTGCAGAGCCTTTGTTTTCGAAAGGCGACAACGTCACCGTTACCGACGGTCCGTTTGCCGGGCTTGAAGCCATCTGCCAAAACACCGATGTCGAAAGCCGTTCGATGATTTTGCTGAACATTCTGAGCAAGCCGGTGGCCATGCGCATTGACACCGTCAGCCTGCGCCGGGCTGGATAAATCAAGCCGCCTCGCGCCATCCGGCTTCGGTGTCTTCAAACACCATTTTTTCGTGTTGCTCGCGGTCAAGATTGGCTAGTTGCTCAATCAAGTCCTTCACCCGCACGTTGCCGTTCACCGACTCCAGATAAAGTGCTTGCATCCAGCGGCAGGCACTTTTAGGTATGCGGCCACGCCGCTCCCAGAGCGACACGGCCTCTTCAGACACGTCCAGCAACGCGCCAAAACGAGTTTGAGAAAAGTCGAGTTCTTTGCGCAAAAACCGGAACTCTGCACCGGTCATGTGACTTTTGCTTGCAACATGGCGGCCAATGGCTTGATGCAGTCCGCCAGCGTCCACGATGGCCACAGCATCGCCGCCCGCCGTTTTGCGGGTTTTGAAGCCGTTGCTCAAATAGACGTTTTGCAGTCCTGATTCTGTGTAGTGGTACATGGTTAATCCTTGGTCAAAACACGGTCACCACCGCAATCCAATCACCGTTGTCATCCTTTTCAACAGCCGCTGTCACACGAATCAACTCGCCCGCATGATGGTGGCGCAAGGTGCATTTCCAATTGCCCCGAATGTTTTCGTGGGCAGGCTCATCGATCACTCCCTTGAGTAAACACGCGTAAACCTGAGTGCGTGTGATGTTGCGCTGCTTCATTCGCTTCTTGGCGTGAGGCTCGATAAACACGTTTTCAGACTTCTGGGCCAAATCCCGAATGATGCGCAACATGTTTGCATCATTCAATGGAACCCGAATTGGTTGCGCCAGGGCGTAATTATTACGGGTTTTTGTCAACTTGCAAGGTGTGATGTCGTAAATCCGCGCTTGGGGTCACGCTTGGGGACACGCTTGGGTATCCCTACCGCGATCCCCGATCGCGAGGCGATGGAGAGCGGCGCACCTGAATCTGGGTTCAATTGTGATTCACGGATTTGAACCTGAGGTCGTCAATGTCCATGCAACGCCTTCCATGCCGCGTACTCTGACGGTCGCAAACTATAGCGAGCCAAGACACCCTCGTGCAGGCGCCGGAGCTCTTCGACGAGCAGTGCTCGCAGGTCGGACTGCTCGTGCTTAGGAACATGTTGCACCACGGATCTCTGAATGCAGGAAAGTGGGTCAAGCTCCGGTTGGGTGATGACCTCACGGATGGTCTGTTTGATGAAGTCACGCCAAGCCAAGCGAAGAGGATCGGGCTCCGCCAGGTCTTGCTTGATGGCCTGATATTCCTGCGTTGAGCGTTCGTAGGCCCAGACGTAAAGGTCGCGTAGCAGTTCGAATCGGGTCATCTCGTACACACCGAGTGTGGCGCGACTGTAAGCCGGCTCCGGTACGTCCAGAAAAGTCAGCGGACACAAATTTGCCCGGAACAGCGGCAAATTCGCGGCCAATCGGGATGTTCGTTTATTGATGTCCGCAAAGGGCTGCAGGTAAGGCAAGTGCACCATCATGAAGAAGGACTGCTCGAACGGATCTCGAATCTGATTGGCCTTGCTGAGAAGTGCGTCCAAAGTGTCTTCGATTTGCTGTGATGTCGACAGTGGGCGATAGACGCTTTTTCCTATGTCGACGGCGTGCCGACGAATTCGCCCTTCATCGGCCGGATTGGGCAGTAAATTTTCTGCAAGGGCGCTGTGCAGGTTCATCAAGGTGTAGCGGTTGAACTCGGCACTGTCGATGTTTTCGACCAGCAACTCAATGGCCGTCCGGTGATTCAGAATCATCTGCGTTTCGATAGCGGCCTTGCCACGTGCCGCCTTGCCGTGCTCGATGAGTTCGCGCGTGTCGAGCCGGGAGTAGGTGTTGCCTTCCAGGTGGCTCGATGCCCATGACAGGTCGATCAGCAAGCGGTTCAAGATGGCGCGACTGTAAGTGCCCGCAGGCGCATCAACGTCAGCCGTCCTGCCCATCTTGTGCAATTGACGGCGTAGCGACTCGGACAAATACCAAGTCTCATTTGGGCGGTAGGCATCCAGAAAGTCGCGCTGGTAGCCCACGGGCTTGCGAGCTTCTGGCGGCTGGTCAATGTAAGCAAGGATGTCCTGGCTGTCAGCCGACAGGGGAATAAAGCTGGGGAAAATATCGGCTCTGGCGACCAATGTGGTGGTGCCAGATGGGGCGCCGACAGAAAAATAGCGTCGGGCTCTGCCTTCACCCAGCGCTTTGACTTGGCCGCTCTCGATCAACTTTGCGATCAGGCGCTGTGCTGTTCGTCTGGCAATGTCAGGGTGCCCGGCCAAGAGTTCAGCAAGCGTCAAACCGCTCTGGGATGCCTGAATACTGTTCAGTAAATCAGTGGTGGACGACATGACGGGGTTGGCGCAGTTCGAGATTCGATTGGCGCAGTTTACCGAACCGCGCCAATTTCGGCAAAGAAATGGCGCAGTTTTCGGTCGACGCCAACAGTTGATCGTGCCTGACTTGATCCAGCATTATTCAGGTTAGCTTGAGCAGACCGAGGGGTCAGCAGACCGAGGGGATCGCGGTAGGGATACCCATTACTGAGCACCCCCCGCACAGATCCGAGCATGCGCAATTCACGCACTCGGCTCCCACCTTGGGCCCACAGTTTTGGCCCGGGCTGCGCATCAAGAGCGGCGTAGCTCGTGGCGCCGACGATCGTCGCCTGCGTCCGATCGGCACCGCAAGTCGCCTTGCAAGGGTCAGCGCAAATCTGCGCCTTGCGTG
>CAIJIT010000166.1 GCA_903820745.1 uncultured Burkholderiales bacterium | reverse complement strand
CGCGCTGCAGCTTGAGCAACTCTTCCTCGATCAGACCGAGACGCTTTTGCGACGCTTCATCTTTCTCGCGCTTGACCGCTTCGCGCTCGATCTTCAGCTGAATCATGCGGCGGTCGAGCTTGTCCATCACCTCGGGCTTGGAGTCGAGCTCGATCTTGATCTTGGCTGCCGCCTCGTCGATCAGGTCGATCGCCTTGTCGGGCAGAAAGCGATCGGTGATGTAGCGATGACTCAACTCGGCTGCTGCGACGATCGCCGGATCGGTGATCTCGACCCCATGGTGCAGTTCATAGCGCTCTTGCAGGCCGCGCAGGATCGCGATCGTCGCCTCGACCGTCGGCTCGCCGACCAGCACCTTCTGGAAGCGCCGCTCCAGAGCAGCGTCTTTTTCGACATATTTGCGGTATTCGCTCAGCGTCGTGGCGCCGATGCAATGCAATTCACCCCGCGCCAGCGCCGGCTTGAGCATATTGCCCGCATCGATCGCGCCTTCGGCTTTGCCGGCCCCGACCATGGTGTGGATTTCATCGATGAAGACGATGGTCTGGCCTTCATCCTGCGCCACTTCCTTCAGCACCGATTTGAGCCGTTCCTCGAAGTCGCCACGGTATTTGGCACCGGCCAGCAGCAAAGCCATGTCGAGCACCAGCACGCGCTTGTTCTTCAGGCTGTCGGGCACTTCGCCGTTGACGATGCGCTGCGCCAGACCTTCGACGATGGCGGTCTTGCCAACACCCGGTTCGCCGATCAGGACCGGATTGTTCTTGGTGCGCCGCTGCAACACCTGGATCGCACGGCGAATCTCGTCGTCGCGTCCGATCACCGGATCAAGCTTGCCTTGGCGTGCGCGCTCGGTCAGGTCCAGCGTGTATTTCTTCAGGGCCTCGCGCTGACCTTCGGATTCGGCGCTGTCCACCTTCTGTCCGCCACGCACGGCTTCAATGGCGGCCTCCAGGGCCTTGCGCGTCAAGCCATGGCCGCGTGCGATTCCCGCCAGATCGGTCTTGGCATCGCAAAGCGCCAGCAGAAACATCTCGCTGGCGATGAACTGGTCGCCGAGCTTGGACGCTTCGCGTTCCGCCGCTTGCAGCAAGGTCACCAAGTCTCGACCCGCAGACACCTGCTGGCCTTCGCCCTGCACCTGCGGCAGGCCCGCGACCAGACCTTCGACTGCGGTCTTCAAGGCTGGAATCTTGACAGCAGCGCGCTCAAGCAAGGCCTTCGGGCCGTCCTCTTGCACCAGCATCGCCGCCAGCACATGAACCGGCTCAATATAGGGATTGCTGCGCGTCACGGCCAGGCTTTGAGCCTCGCCGAGAGCTTCCTGGAAACGCGTCGTGAATTTTTCGGTTCGCATGAGATCAATCCTCCGTATGACCAGTAGTTTGGCCCTGCGCGGCGGATTTCAAGTCACATGCTTTTGTGACAGGTCAAGCTTCCAAAATCATCTGCATGAGTTTTAGACCCACCACTGCCGCAGCCAAGGCGCCCACCACATGGGCCAGGGTATGGGTCAGCGCCAAGCCGAACAAGCCGCGCTGCAACATGCTCAGCGATTCGCCAGAGAAGGAAGAAAAAGTCGTCAACCCGCCAAGAAAGCCGGTCACCAGCAACAAACGCAACAACTCGTTGGGCATGCGGCCGAACCATTCAATCGCCATGCCGATGAAGAGCCCGCCGATCAGATTGACCAGCAGCGTGCCGACCGGGAAGCCGCTGTAACTGCTGTTCAGCCACAGCCCCGCGCCCCAACGCGCCAAAGCCCCCAAGGAAGCGCCGGCCACCACAGCGGCAGCTTGCAGAAAAATCGTCACTGCGCCGCCTCGACAGCTTGCCCGAGGTTGTCAGCGTCAATACCCCAACGCGCCAGCGCAGCGTCGTCGGCCTCTTTCGCGTCGACCCAATGCGCGCCTTCCGGTGTCTGTTCTTTTTTCCAGAATGGCGCTTGGGTTTTCAGGTAATCGATCAGGAATTCGCAAGCCTGGAACGCCTGACCCCGATGCGCCGAGGCCACCAGCACCAGCACGATCTGGGCGCCGGCGTCCAGACTACCCACACGGTGAATCACCCGCGCGGCACGGATGTCAAAACGCTGCTTGGCGGCCACAACCATCGCTTCAATCGAAGCTTCCGTCATACCGGGGTAATGCTCGAGTTCCATGCAACTGACATTCTTGTCATGGCTGAACTCGCGCACCGTGCCGACAAAAGCCACGATGGCGCCGATGCCGCCGTCACCGGCACGCAAAGCCGCAGTCTCGGCGCTGAGGTCAAAATCTTCAGTCTGGATCGAAACGCTGTTCATGGGCTGATTGTGGCATCGGCCAGCAACCACTGTTGCCCGAACGATTCGAGACCTTCGATATTGGCGATCGGCACTTCAGGCAGTAAGTTCTGTTGCAGGGCTTCAAATTGCTTGCCTTGCTGCCTCACAAGTTCGACGGGCCGCCAGAAAAGCAATCGGCCATCATCTTGACGATGACAGCCGATTTATATTTTTGGCCTTCCAAGACGAAGACCAGGCCCGGTCAATAAACCCGGGCTTGCAATAACTCAGATGAGGAAATCTTCCTGCTTGGCACCGCTGGCGATGGCTGCCTTCAACCACTTCGGTTGCAGACCACGGCCACTCCAGGCTTCGTTGGTTGCCTGGTTGCGATATTTCGCAGCGACTGTCGAAGGAGCCTTCGGTGCCTTTGGTGCACGACCGCTCAAATCTGCAACTGTCAGGCCATGCTCGGCCATCAGTGATTTGACGCTAGCGATGGCTTCAGTACGCTCGTTATTCTGTGTTTGATTGATTTGCGCATCAAGTGCTGCGCGTTGAGCCAGGAGATCCTTCAGCGATGACATAGTTTTTTCCTTGAAATTTGTACTACCGGTATTCGGTACCGCATTCTAATCTGTATTTAACGAAAAAATCCATGCATTTTCAACCTTGCTGCGGGAATTGGCATCCATGCGACAGCTTGGCGTTGTCGAATGCACGATTCATGTCGGAATGAAGACCCTGATTTTGATGGCAAATACAAGGGTCGATTAATCAGGACGAACTTTGACCCGACCCTTTCAAGCGAACCGCTGCCGGACTTGCGCCGATTTCAGGCTTTCAATGCACCAGCAGAAGGTCAGCATGCAGCGAGCATCCATGCGGGGTGGTACCCTGTTCGGTCTGCAGCGTGCTGTGATGTATCGAGAACCGATCTTTCAATGCCTTCGTGATACCGTCGATGACCTGATCGCCTGGGTAGCCCTGCGGCATCACCAAATGGACGGTCAAGGCGCATTCGGTGGTACTCATCCCCCAGATATGCAGGTCATGGATCGATTCAACACCCTCGCATTGCTTGAGGAAATTCTCCACGGCAGCCATATCAATATGCGGCGGCACCGCGTTCAATGCCAGTTGCATCGACTCCCTCAGCAACTGCCAGGTACTGATAAAGATCACTGCCAAAATTACCAGACTGATGACCGGGTCAAGCCAGTACCAACCGGTGTAAATCATGGCAATTCCGGCCAGTACGACTCCGAGTGAAACTAGCGCGTCAGCCAGCATATGTAGGTAAGCGCCGCGCACGTTCAAATCGCCTTTGCTTCCTGACATGAACAACCAGGCTGAGAGACCATTGACCAGGATGCCAGCGCCAGCCACCAGAGTGACCGTCAAACCCGCCACTGCCGGCGGCGCATAAACACGTTGCAATGCGGCCCAGGCAATTCCGCCGCTGGCCACCAGCAATAACATCCCGTTAGCCAGCGCCGCCAATATCGACGTACTTCTCAGTCCATAGGTATAACGCAAGCTTGGGGCTCGACGGGCAAGAATCACCGCGGCCCAGGCCAACAGCAATCCGAGTACATCTGACAAATTGTGACCCGCATCAGCCATCAAGGCGGTTGAATTGGCAATGAAACCATAGGAAAACTCGACGATCACGAAGATGGAATTCAGCGCAATCGCAATCACGAAAGCCCGGCCGAAATTAGCGGGATTCGCATGATGATGGTGCGCGCCGGCATGGCTGGCATGACTGTGGGCTGGATGTTGATGCCCGGAATGGTCGTGATGCGCGTGGTCGTGAGGGTGTGACATTCTCGATTTCCAGATCTGGTTCGCCAATTCAATCCAAAGGTCTTGCCAAACCCTGAGGCCGGAACCAATGAATCAACGGTTCGGCCGTCAATATAAGCATTATTGATATGTTAATCGGCTTTCATGAAAACGACATTGCCCGGAACCGCAATTCCCTCACTTGCTGATCCGTCCGATTGATAGCTGGAGGAATCCGATGCAGTCGAATCGAATGACTCGGACGAGGACAGCATGCCGCGAGGGCGGATTGCGGGGACCGGTGGTGGAAACCCCATGCAATTCGCTGCGCTGCTTGGCAGGCTAGGGAAAGTCCGCAGGCCGCCCACGGCCTGTCATGCTCAACCTTTTGCAAGAACCTTGTCCTGTGTGCGGGTCTGGAAGTCACTCGCATCATGGCGCTCGAGCAATTGGCTGGCCGGGTCGCCAAAGGCACGGTTCACCATGCGCCCGCGCTTTGCCGCCGGGCGCTGCGCGATCTGCTGGGCCCAGCGCTGCACATTGGCATAGCCTTGAACCTGCAAGAACTCCCCCGCGCTGTACAGGTGGCCCAGCGCCAGAGCGCCGTACCAGGGCCAGACCGCAATGTCAGCGATCGTGTATTCGTCGCCTGCCAGGTAGGCATGGTCAGCCAGGCGTTGGTCGAGCACGTCGAGCTCGCGCTTGACCTCCATGGCGAAGCGGTCGATTGCGTACTCGATCTTGAACGGCGCATAGGCATAGAAATGCCCAAAACCGCCCCCCAGATAGGGGGCACTGCCCATCTGCCAGAACAGCCAGGACAGACATTCAGCGCGGTCGGGCCCTTCTTTGGGCAAGAAGGCGTCGAATTTTTCGGCCAGATACATCAGGATGGCACCCGACTCGAACACCCGGACGGGTTTGGCGCCGCTGTGATCCATCAGCGCCGGAATCTTGGAGTTGGGATTGACCGCCACGAAGCCGCTGCCGAACTGATCACCTTCGTTGATGCGGACCAGCCATGCGTCATATTCTGCGCCGCTGTGACCCAGCGCCAGCAACTCCTCCAGCATCACCGTGACCTTAACGCCGTTGGGTGTGGCCAATGAATAGAGTTGCAGCGGATGACGGCCGACCGGCAACTCCTTTTCATGCGTGGCGCCGGCAACAGGCCGGTTGATGTTGGCGAACTTGCCGCCGTTGGCCTTGTCCCAGGTCCAGACCGAGGGTGGCGTGTAGGGGGTAGAGCTGTCGTTCATGCGAAAATTTCCTGATTGAGTGGCGGGTCTGCACGGGCCTTCAACGACAACTGCGTCGACGGCACTTATAGATTTCGGGCTGCGTGATGCAATCTCAAAATTTCAACATCATCGCCACGTACGCGGTGGATGGCGATGTCGTTTTTGTAGGCGACCAGTTCTCGGGTGCCTGGAACACGACCAGCCCGAACCATACCCGGACGGGCCTGGAGTTTGCTCACGGTGCCCAGCAACTCCTGCACAAAGCTGGTCGCTCGGGTCGGGTTGTCTTTTGCGATGAAGCCTACAATTTCATCAATCACTTGACCTGGCTGCAGCAGAGCTGACAACTGTACGATGTCGGTCAAGTGTAAGCGCTCCATGAACCCCATTCTTGGCAGGTGGCCTGATCGGCGGTCTACTCGGTCAGATGGAAATTCCAAGGCAGCAAGGCTTCGAAGTCGTCAGCGGTGCGTGCGGTGGGCAGGCCGTCAAGCGCTCGTTTGAGCCAGAGATAGGGCTCGATGCGATTGGCCTTGGCAGTTTCGACGAGCGAGTAGATGAGTGCGCTGGCGTTCGCGCCGGCCTGCGTGTCGGAGAACAGCCAGGCTTTTCTCCCCAGGACGAAGGCCTGATCGCGTTCTCGGCCTTGTTGTTGACCAGCAATGATCAAGATAGGCCATGGCTTCGCCCAACGCCGTCTTGGGTACGACCCGAGGTCGGTGGTGATCGAGCCAGGTGCGAAGTTGGTCCAGCACGGCTTTGCTGTGCGTCTGGCGCGCCAGCAGCCGATCTCCCCCCGGCTTGTCCGCCAGGCTCTCGATGCGGTAGAGCTCGGCGATGAACTCGATGGCTTGGTCGGCCAACCCGCGCTTGCCTTTGATTTGAACCTGGCGGGCTTCGACAAAGCGTCGTCTGGCGTGCACCCAGCAAACCAGGTGTTCGATGCCCCCACCTGCTACGACGGCGTCATAGCCGCGGTAGCCGTCCGTCATCAAATCCCCCGACCAACCGGCGAGCAACTCCTGCGGCACGGAACCGCTGCGGCTGGGCTTGTAGTCAAACAGTGTGACCGGTTTGCCCGGCGGGCCGCCACTTTGGACCCACATATAGCTTTTGGTCGTCGCCAGCCGCCCAGGTTCTTTGAGCACTTGAACCGGCGTTTCATCCATATGGATCAGTGGCGAGCTCAGCAGCGTGTCGCGCGCCAGGTTGAACAGCGGTTGAAGCGCTTTGGCCGTGCCGATCACCCAGCGCGCCATGGTCTGCCGCGTCAAGCGCACACCAGCCCGGGCCACGACATGTTCCAAGCGAGCCAGGGGCAACCCGTCGATGTACTTGGCCGCGATCAAGCAAGCGATGGTGCTGTGGCTGGCGTTGCTCTTGGGGAGAACTTGCGCAGCAGCCGGAGCGGTCAGCGGAGCGTGATCGCCGCTGGTGCAGGCGTAGCGCTTGCGAATATGGCGCAGCACCCGGATCTGCATCGGCACGATGTCCAGTTGTTCGCTGATGTCAGCGCCGATCTCCACCATCGGCGTGCCGCAAGGGCAAAGCCGCTGCGATTCGGGGACTTCATGGATGACATCGACGCGGGGCAACTCGGCCGGCAGCGGCAGGCGCTTGCCGCGCGCGGGCTTGCTGGACGATTGGGCCGATTTGCCGGCGGAAGATCCATCAGCGCCGGCATCGTCAGCGGCAAGCTTGGCGGCATCCCACGATGCGTGGTCGCCTGCGGCGTCAGAGCCAGCAGCCAAGACATCCGCCTCATCGAACAAGCGGGACTGCGCAGAGCTGGCCTCACTGCTGGCGCCGAACATGCGCCGGCGCGCCAGGGTGATTTGCTCATAGATGCGCTGGACCTTCTCGTCAAACTCGGCGGTCATTTGCGCGGTGAGCGTTTGTGTGAGTTTTTCTGTGACTTGCGTCGTTACTTTCGAAGTAACTTCATCAGTTACCTTTAATAACTGTTTTTCCATTAAATCAACGATGACTCTCGCCAAGACTTCAGTTGATCCTGGCCGCTGAGAAAAAAACGAATTCAGAACTTCAACATCGGCCGT
>CAIJIT010000165.1 GCA_903820745.1 uncultured Burkholderiales bacterium | reverse complement strand
GCCCGCGCTGGAGTTGAGCCAGGACGGCAGTGATTATTTCGATTGGCACCACACCGCCAACGACACGCTGGACAAGATCGACCCGCTCAAGCTCAGGCAGAACGTGGCCGCCTGGGCGGTCATGGTTTGGCTGGCCGGGCAAAGTCCGGTGGCTTTTGGCTCGATGGATCTGAAATGAAGCCATTGGCCGTCTTGTTGTGACGGCCAATACGGCGGGCTTGGCGGGCTTGGCTGGCCTTTAGCGCCTGCAGCGGGTTCAGCTCTTGATCGTGGTTTCCATCACGCTGCGGGTCACCAGCGGCGGCGATTCACCGATGTGAAACGCCAGCTTGCGGTCGCGCAGTGCCACGTCGGCGGTGGTCACGCGGTCGAATCTTCGCTGGTGCGATGTCCAGGATTCATCCTCGATCATTTCGATGAAGCGGCCGGGCTGGTTGATGTCATGCAGCAATTCCCATTGCAGGACGCCATGGCGCAAGCGGCTACGGCGGCTTTCCTGCATCAGGTCCCGGAACTCATCGGCTCTGGCCGGATCGATCAGATATTCGATCATCAACAACACATGGCCGTTGGCTGGTGGTGCGTCAGTTTGAGGTGCTTTCAACAGGCTTGAAGGGGTCAGGTCTTCGACCATGCCCTGGGCGGGCATCAAGCGATTGATCAGCGCCATGGCCGTGATGCCGGTCAAGGCGCCCAGCAACACGCTGAGCTGGACGCTGGCCATCGTCGCGACCTGGCCCCAGACGGCAGCACCGATCGCATTCGACCCCATGATCGCCATCTGGTAGGTGGACATGCCGCGCGCTCGCACCCAGTCGGGCAGGCCCATCTGCGCCGAAACGCTCAAGGTGTTGGCTGTGGTGATCCAGGCAGCTCCTGCCAGCACCATCGTTGGTGCTGCCACCCAGATCTGGTGGGTGAAGGCCAGCAAAATCATTGCGCCTGACTGCACCGAAGCGCCGCACATGACGAGCGCATCGCGCGACAGCGCACGGCGCAGTCGCGGCAAGAAGGCCGTCGCCAGAATTGCCCCCGACCCCATCGCTGCCAGCATCAGCGTGAAAGTGCCCGCGCCCCCGCCGTCCAGGCCTCGGGCGATCAGCGGTAGCAGGGCGATCAGGGCGGTCGAGGTGACGAAAAAAATCGAGGTGCGCGCCAGCACACCCTTCAGGTGATGAGACTGGGCCACATATTGCAAGCCGATGCGCATCGCACTACCCAGCTTCTCGCGACCCAAGGGATGCGGCTTGTGCTGACGCTGCCAGCGCGTGATCAAGAGCGCTGCGAGCAGGGACAGCAAGGCGTTGAGCAAGAACACCCAGACGCTGCCGAAGCTGGCAATCAGGGCGCCTGCCAGCAAGGGGCCGATGATGCGCGAGGCATTCATCGACACGCCGTTCAGGGCGAGGGCCGCCGGCAACTGCATTCGAGGCACCAGTTCGGGCACGATCGCAGAAAAAACCGGCCAGCGCATCGCCAGGCCGACCCCGTTGGCGAAGATCAGCAGCAGCAAAAGGCCGGGCGAGAGGAGGTCCAGAAAGACGACAAGACTGAGCAGGCAAGCAACACCCGCGACCCAGATCTGGGTGAAGAGGAAGTAGCGCTTGCGGTCCAGGATGTCGGCCAAAGCGCCGCTGGGGATGCCAAGCAGGAATACCGGCAGACTGGCCGCGGTTTGCACCAGCGCGACCCATAACGGTGAGGCATTCAGCGAGGTCATCGTCCAGGCCCCGGCCACATCGCTCATCCACATGCAGATATTGGCCATCAACCAGGTGATCCACAGCATGCGGAAGACGGGTTGTTGGAAGGGTGCCAGCGGTGACTGGTCTTCGATCGGATTCAGCGTAGCTTCGGGCGACTCGTGATGGGGTTCTGGCATGCGTTGATGATAGGCGAAACGATATTTATCTCGAGAAGTCGCTGAAAAGCAGCAGGATCACACCAGGGCGAAGCAGTAAATGGCCAGCAGGAAGGCCGCAAGAATCAGCCAACCCGTCAAGCCGGACCGAACGCTGTCGCCGTGCGCCAATGGGCGGCTGCCCCGCCGCAACTTTCTCATCATTGATTGAATCAGGACTTGAAGCAACGGTCATGCCTTTGCTGTGATTCGAACCAAGCGACAGCTCACTGCGGGCTGATTTCCACCATGATCTCGTTGCGGCGAAACATCGGCAGTACCCAGGGCGCGTCATAGCGCGACAGCTGCGGACTACCCAGGGGCTGCAACTTTTTCGATTTCAACCAGGCCATCAATTCATCGGTGCGCTGCTGGATCTTCGATGTGCCGTTGAAGCCCGAGTAGACCAGCGCTGCAAAGGTCCTGGCCGGCAATTCGCGGATCGTCACCGCGGCATTGTTCGGCACTGGCAGATTTGCCATCGAATATTGGCTCGGCATGACGAAATGGATGCGCCAGCGATTCGCGCTCATCGACGATTCGCCCTCGGCTGCCAGTGGCTCGGCAGTGACCGGTGCGGTCATCGCGATCGCGATCTTGGCAGGCTTGCTGGGGAGCGGAATTGCCGTCACCGGCGCGGTCATCGCGATCTTGTCCGAAGTTTTTTCAGCCGTTGCGCCAGCTGCCCGGTTGTTGCCAAAAATGAAATCGGCGATCAACCTGAAACCCTGACTCGAGGCCGCATCCATGTCCCCATCGACCGTCACTTCGGCGACGATCAGCGGTGCATAGCGACGGACTTCGATATTGCCGTCTTTCGACAGTTGTTCGAATTTCGGTTCTTCAATGGCCATGGCGTTACCTGCAATCATCAGGGAGAGTAAGCTGATCAGCGAATTTCGGAGGTTCATTTTCCGGGCTCGGTTGGTTTGGATTGAAAGAGGGGCGGGACGCACATTTTTTCGCCGTCCCAGCGCTGTCCGCACCAGCATTCGCCTTCAGCGTTGATGATGCAGGTACCCGTCCCGCAGCACCGCGGGTCATGGCCATCGTCGATGACCTGTGGATTCGGGAATTCCATGGGGTTTTAGTTCCTGGCGAGTTCGGTCGATCGGCCGAAGGTCCAGGTCAACCCGAGTCCCGCCGAACTGCCGCTGGCGTTGAGATGCAAGGGGCTGTTCAGGTTGGCCGCACCGGCATAACTGTCATAGCGAAGAAAACCGAAGACGCGCAGATCAGCGTTGATTTCCTTGGACAGGCTCAGGCCGAGTCGGGTCGAGATCAATCCTGCTTTGGCATCGAAGGTCGGCCTTGCTGCGCTGGCAAAGCGCGGTGCAACGCTGTAAAAATATTGGTTCAGACTGCGGTCGCCAAACACCAGGCTGGCATTGGCTGAAAGATTCAGGCCGGCGCCGAGCTCGCGAGTTTCATACGAAACCTCAGGCTCGGTGGCCCATCCCTGCCGACTCATGCCACCGCTGAATTCAAGCACGGTGCGAACCGGCAACTCGAGCTTCCAGCGGCTGCCAGCAGTCGGCTTGGCCAGCGTCATCTTCAAACGCGGCCCGAATTCGATCAAGGTGCCCAGATCGGGCATGCCAACTCGGGCGGCGACATTCTTCGAATTCGCCGGCAATGAGGCGGCGAAACCGACATCGACTTCAAGGTCGTCCGTGTGCACCACCCTCGCACCGAGCCCCCCCCGGTCGGCCCTGAGCACCTCGCCGCGGTAGATAAAGTAAGGCAAGGCCAGCGCGCGCTGGCTGCGGTCGGCTGAGCCGGGGTAGGCAGGTGTCGATGCCACACCGGCAAAAATGCCGGCTTCCCACAAAGGCAGTTCGCTCACTTGGGCCTGAGCTCCGAACGCCGCCAGCAGGCCTGTCAGGCCGAATAACAATCTGAAATTCATATGCATATCTGTTCTCTTTTTGGAAATAAATGGAGGCCTGACCCTGCGACCAGCGTGGATTTGACCATATTGGATGGTTTTCAGCTGTGCCCGCCCCAAGTTGCAATGGCGTGCAAGAATGAGTCGTATGAAACACACCAATCCGACTTCGCGGTGCCACGGGTTATTCGCCGCTAGTTTGCTGAGCCTGTCGATCAGCAGCCATGCGGCAGTGCCGGCCGACTTGAAAGACCCAGCGATCGCGCAAATGCTGACGGAAATCTCCGCCACTCGAATCGAGCAACGCATACGCCAATTGGCTGCATTCGAGACCCGGCATACCTCGTCGGACGCCTCGTCGGAAACCCGCGGCATCGGCGCAGCGCGGCGCTGGATTGAGCGCGAGTTGCAGGAATGTTCGACGCGCAGCGGTGGGCGCTTGCAGGTGACGATGGATTCATTCATCGAGCCAGCCGGCCAGCGACTGGCCAAAGCGACCGAGTTGGTCAATGTCGTGGCAACGCTGCCAGGCAGTTCGCCCGCGTCACGTAACCGCATCCTGGTTGTCAGCGGGCATTACGACTCGCGCAACAGCGATGTGATGGATGCCACAGGTCTGGCGCCTGGCGCCAACGACGATGCATCGGGCGTCGCCGCCGTCATGGAGATGGCTTGCGCCTTTGCCGGGCGCCAGTTCGACGCGACGCTGGTATTCATGGCGGTTCCCGGCGAAGAGCAGGGCTTGCTTGGCGCCACCCATTGGGCCAAGGAGGCTCGATCCAAAGGCCTGCGCATCGAGGCGATGGTCACCAACGACATCATCGGCAGTGCCACCGGTGACGCCGGCCAGCGAGACGCCAAACAACTGCGCTTGTTCGCCGACGGACTTGATCCATTGCTGCGCTTGCTGGTGCAGGCGCGCAGCAATCAGCCCGCCAGCGACGCCGAAACCAAGGCCAACGATGCAATGCGCGATGGGCTTCAAGAACTGGTGCTGGCCGGCGGTGCCGAAGACTTGCCGACGCATCAACTCGGTCGTCATTTGAAGTCCGCGGGCGAGTTGTATCTGCCTGGTTTCAAGGTCAATTTGATCCAGCGCCGCGACCGCTACCTGCGTGGCGGCGACCATCTGCCGTTTCTGGAGCGCGGATACGCTGCGGTGCGGTTCACCGAGCCGTTCGAGAACTTCAATCATCAACATCAGAACGTTCGCACCGAGGGCGGCGTGGTCTATGGCGATCTGCCCGAGTTCGTCGACTACGCCTATGTGGCCGATGTCGCACGCGTCAATGCGGCTGGCCTGGCCAGCCTGGCTTTGGCGCCAGCCGCACCGCTGAACTTGCGGCTCCATGTCACTGAGTTGACCAATCAAAGCCAGTTGAGCTGGAGCCCGAATAGTGATGCCGAACTGGCCGGCTATCGCCTGGTCTGGCGCGCGACCGAGTCGGCCGTCTGGCAACAGGCGATGGACCTGGGCTTGGTCACGACGGTGACCTTGGATGTCTCCAAGGACAACGTGGTCTTCGGTCTGCAGGCGGTTTCAAAATCAGGCCATGCCAGCCTGGCTTCGTTCCCGCTGCCGCTGCGTCAGGTCAAGTGAGGTTCAAGGGTTGAAGAACAATGGTGAGCCGGGCGGCGGGTTAGGGAGCGGGCTTGGCGTGCAGGAACGCGAACATTGCTGCCATTGACAGGGTGGCTGCCAGCGCGAAGACCCAGGCCGGATCCTGCGTCCACAAGAGACCCGCCAGCAATGAAGCCGGCAGGTAGAGGCAGCCGGTGACGAAGTTGTAAATGCCCACAGCGCTGGCGCTGCGATCGGGCTCCAGGTCAACGATGAAGGCCTTGCTCTGTGCTTCGTCGATGGCGTAGAAGCAGCCGTAGACCGCAAACAGCCAGAACATTTGAGCGGGTGTCGTGACCCAGATCGCGCCGAGGTTGATCGCCAGGTAAATGGCGTAACCCAGCAGCAGGACGCGGCCGCGGCCGATGCGGTCGCCGAGCCGGCCCAGCAGCGGCGCGGCGATCACGCAGGTCAGGTTGAACATGGCATAGAGCAGCACGATCTCGCCGATGCCCAGACCGAGTTGATGCGCTTTCAGCAGCAAAAACCCGAGGCTGTAATAGCCCAGCGCAAAGATCCCGGCGGGCAGCAAGAAGCGCTTGAAGCCTGGACTCAGCGCCTGCCAGTTCTGCCGCAGCCGTTCGCGCTGGCGCGGCGTGGCCGGCCGGTCTTGCACCTTCGTCAACAGCAGCAGGCTCAGCAGGGCAGGGATGCAAGCGATCCAGAACAAGATGCGATAGCCGCTGGCGGTTTCTCCGAAAAATCGCAGAAGAACATAGGCCAGCAAGGGCCCGAGGACGGCTCCCGCTTTGTCGAGCGCCTTGTGGACCCCAAAGGCAAAGCCACGACCCGCTTTGTCTGCAATGGCTGCCAGCCAGGCATCGCGCGGCGGCCCCCGAAAGCCTTTGCCAAGGCGCTCGATCACTCGGAATGCACCCAGGCCGGCGACCGATGTCGAAACCAGCAGAATCGTTTTGGCCAGCGTCGAAAAACCATAACCGGTCAGGACAAAGACGCGGCGCCGGCCGCTGCGATCCGACAACCAGCCGGCAAGGTAATTCAGCGAGCTGGCCGAAAAGTCGGCCAGGCCTTCGATCAAGCCGAGCCAGGCAGTCGAAGCGCCGGCAACGCTGGTGAAGAAAATCGCAAACACCGAGAAGATCATCTCGGAGCTGAGATCGGTGAGAAAACTGACCCAACCGAGTTTGAGGATGTCGGGGTGCAGTGTCTTCATGTGTTTTTGGATTCTGTATTGCATCCCGGTCAGCGCGATTGTGGCCAGGCATTGAGGACAGCGAGCGCAGCGAAATCAAGTGGAGATGACATCAACGGGGCTGTTTGACCTTGGGTCAGTCAGCATCAACCTTGACCTAAACTCGGGCGATGGCCGATCAGACAAGCATCTCCGAACAATCCCGCGACGAATTCGCCATGGGGCTGGCCTTGCAACAGGCCGAAAAGGCGCGTCTGGCCGGTGAAGTGCCGGTAGGCGCGGTGATCATGCAGGCCGGCGAATGGGTGGCCAGTGGCTACAACTGCCCGATCAGCAGCAATGACCCCACGGCGCATGCCGAAATCGTTGCCCTACGTGCAGCGGCCAGCAAGCTGGGCAATTACCGCCTGCCGGATTGCGAGCTGTTCGTGACGCTTGAGCCCTGTGCGATGTGCGCGATGGCGCTGCTGCACGCACGGATCAAGCGCGTTGTGTTTGCCGCGACTGACCCCAAGACCGGTGTTGCCGGCTCGGTCTTCGACTTGTTCGCCTTGCCGCAGTTGAACCACCATACCTGTGTGCAGGGAGGCTTGTTGGCCGAAGCATCGACGCAAATGCTGCGCGACTTCTTTGCCGAACGCCGCGAGGCGGCGCGCCAGCGCAAGGCCGGCCTCCCATCAGATCAAGACGCCTGACTCAGCTAGGCAAGCCCCCAAATTTTCCCGGACCCGCAAACATGAGCTCAATGATTCTGTACACCCCGGCCGGCCGGCTCGCCAAAGCTGCGCCGCTGAAGCTGGCGGCCAAGCGCCTGGCCCAACTCGGCTTCGAAGTCAGCCTCGACGCTGATGCGCTGGCCAAGCATCAGCGCTTTGGCGGTGACGACGCGACCAGGCTGGCCGCGATTCACCGGGTGGCTGCCGCAGCACCATCGATCGCACTGGCCAGTCGCGGCGGTTACGGCATGACAAGGCTGCTCGACCAACTCGACTGGGCCTTGCTGGCCCGAAGCATCGAGCAGGGCACGCGCTGGGTCGGGATGAGCGATTTGACTTCGCTGCAGCTGGGCCTGCTGGCCCATGTCAAGGGCGCTCCGGTGACCTGGGCCGGACCGCTGGCCTGCGAAGACTTCGGCCGCAGCGAGGTTGAAGGCGGCGTCGACGATGTGACGCAGGACTGTTTCGTGGAGGCGATGAGCGGTTTGCTCGAGGCGGTCGGCTTTCGTACCGAAGCGGGTTTTGATGGCTTGTCTACTGGCGGTAGGCTCTGGGGCGGCAATTTATGCGTGCTCAACTCGCTGCTCGGCACCGCCCATTTCCCGCGCATCAAGGGCGGCGTCCTGTTTCTCGAAGATGTCAATGAGCATCCTTACCGGGTCGAGCGCAACCTGCTGCAGTTGCAGCAGGCGGGGGTGCTTGACGCGCAAAAGGCGATTGTGCTGGGCGATTTCAGTGGCTGGAGAAAGTCGCCGCTGGATCATGGCTACACGATGAAATCAGCTGTCGCCGCGCTGCGCGCAGTTACCAGGACGCCAATCCTCACCGGGCTGCCTTTCGGCCATGTGGCGACCAAGGTCTGCCTGCCGGTCGGCGCCAAGGTCGAACTGGTGGTGCAAGGCCGCGATGTGCTGATCGGCTGGTAAGTCAGCTGCCCTGAGTCCAGCCGGCGCCGGCTATCATCCGCGGCGATCTCGCGGCTTGATGACGGAGCTTGTGCATTGCTAGAGAGGATTTCCTTGCGTCGAATTTTCGCTTGCTCCAGCCGCTGGCTGACCTGGCTGTCGCTGTTCGCGGGTCTGTCTGCCTGCAATAACAGCCCGCATCCGCTGGGCGCCGAAAAACAAAACACGCTCTACATGGCGTTCACCGAGCGCAGCCCGCGTTACCTCGATCCAACCGCCTCGTACAGCGCGCCCGAAGGGGCTTACACCTACCAGATCTTCGAGCCGCTCTATGGCTATCATTACCTGAAACGGCCTTACCAGCTCGAACCCCATGCCGCGGCCGAACTGGTCAAACCCTATTTTGTCGACGCCGCAGGCAAACGCCTGCCCGACAACTCACCCGTCGAATCGGTCGCGCAAAGCGTCTATGAGATCCCGATCCGGCCCGGCCAAAAGTTCGCACCGCACCCGGCTTTCGCGCAAGACGCCCAGGGTCAATATCTGTACCACCATCTGACCCGCGAACAGCTCGGCGACAAGCGGTCACCCTGGGATTTTGCCCAGAAGGGCACGCGCGAGCTGCTTGCCGAAGACTTTGTTTACGCGCTCAAGCGCCATGCTTCGCCGCGCATCGAAGCGCCGGTGTTCGGCCTGTTTTCCGAGCATATCGTCGGGCTCAAAGCCTATGGTCAGCTGATCGCGCAGCAGAACGCCCTGCAGTTGCAAGGCCTGCCCGAGACCTTGGCCGACAAGCCTTTTCTGGACTTCAGGCGCTGGCCACTGGAAGGCGTTGAAGCGCTTGGCAAGCATCTGCTGCGGATCCGCATCAAGGGCAAATACCCGCAATGGCAATATTGGATGGCAACGACTTTTCTGGCGCCTGTGCCCTGGGAAGTCGATGCCTTCTACGCGCAGGCCGGCATGAATGAGAACGGTTTGTCGTGGAACCAATGGCCGGTCGGGTCCGGGCCCTTCATGATGACCGAGTACAGCCAGGACCGGCGCCATGTGATGAGCCGCAATCCGAATTTCCGCGTCGACACCTATCCCTGCGAGGGTGAGGCCGGCGACCGCGAAGCTGGCTTGCTGGCGGACTGCGGCAAGCCGATGCCCTTCGTCGACAAGATCGTTGCCAACATCGTCAAGGAGCGGGTGCCGATCAAGGAGTTGTTCAAGCAGGGCTATCTGGATTTGCCCGAAATCGAGCGCGCGGACTGGGGCGTTGACTTCATGGTCGACAAGAACGATTCCGAGGCGGTGCGCAAGAACTTCGATCAGCGCGGCTACAAGTTCCCGCTGAACGTCGACATCAGCAACTGGTATCTG
The DNA here is from genome assembly GCA_903820745.1 of uncultured Burkholderiales bacterium. GTDB lineage: Bacteria > Pseudomonadota > Gammaproteobacteria > Burkholderiales > Burkholderiaceae_C > Paucibacter_A. The sequence goes on along the minus strand of CAIJIT010000165.1, from coordinate 9,816 downwards.
GGTTTCAACTGGCTGGATCCGGTGGTCGGGCGCGGTGACAGCCCGGCGCAGCAAAGCGCCAACCGCAAGTTGCGTCAGGCTTTGTCGATCGCGATTGACTGGGAGGAGGGCTATGGCCGCATCTTCCGCAACAAGGGCGGCGTCGCCGCGCATGGCCCGGTGCCGCCGGGGGTGTTCGGTTCGCGCGAGGCCAGCCTGTTGTGCCCCAAGCTTGACGCGTTGAAACAGCCGTTTGCCGGGGCCCGCCCTGCGCCGGCTTGCGTTGATGGTTTCAATCCGGTGACGCACAAGGTTTTAGCGGGACATGTCGTGCGGCGTTCGATCGACGAAGCCAAAGCCTTGCTGGCTGAGGCCGGCTACCCGCAGGGGCGGGACGCCAGGAGCGGCAAGCCGCTGGTGCTGAATTACGATTTCCAGCGCACCGTCACGCCTGAGATCAAGGCCGAAAACGACTGGATGGTCAAGCAGTTTGCCAAGCTTGGCATCCAGCTCGATGTGCGCGCTACCGACTACAACCAGTTCCAGGAAAAAGTGCTGAAGGGCAAGCACCAGATCTTCTGGTGGGGCTGGCTTGCCGATTATCCGGATGCCGAGAATTTCCTCTTCCTGCTCTATGGCCCGAACAGCAAGTCCTTGCATGAAGGCGAGAACGCAGCCAATTATCAGAACCCCAATTTCGACCGGCTCTACCGGCGGTTGCAGACGCTCGAAGACGGACCTGAGAAGCAGCATGTGATGGACCAGATTGTGCAAATCGTTCGCGACGACTCACCCTGGGCCTGGGGTTACTGGGCTTATTCGGGCCTGGCTTTCCAGTCCTGGGTCTACAACGGAAAACCAGGCCTGGTGATCCGCGATCTGGCACGCTATTACCGTATCGATACGGGCCAGCGTACAAGCAGGATTGCCGAATGGAATCACCCGGTCTGGTGGCCGTTGCTGGCCTTGCTCTTGGGCAGCGGCGGGATTTGCTGGCATATGCGGCGCAGTTTCCGGGCGCGCGAGCTGGCGCCGGCGGCGGGCTATGTCGCTGCAAAGGCAAGGGATACGGATGTCAAGGGAGTGGCCCAATGATCCGCCATATCTTGCGGCGCTTCGGCTATGGCTTGCTGGTGCTGATTGGGGTGAATCTGTTTACCTTCTTCCTGTTTTTCTCGGTCAATACACCCGACGACATGGCGCGTTTGAACATTGGTGGCAAGCGCGTCACCCAGGAGCAGATCGAGAAATGGAAGGTTGAACGCGGCTATGACAAACCGCTCTACTGGGATGCGGCGCAGGCCGGTCAGGCCAAGCTGACGCACACGATTTTGTGGGAACGTTCGGCCTCGCTGATGTTGCTCGACTTCGGCCGCTCCGATGCGCGCCAGGCGGTCAATATCGGCCATGAGATCAAAACCCGTATGGGCGTCAGCCTGCAACTCGCGCTGCCGCTGTTCATCCTGCAGGTGATCATCAGCGTGTCGTTTGCGCTGCTGCTGGTGTTCTTTCGCAACTCGAGGATCGACTTCTGGGGCGTGGTGCTGTGCGTGGTGATGCTGTCGATCTCGAGCCTGTTCTACATCATCGTCGGCCAGTTCTTCTTTTCGCGCTTGCTGCGCCTGGTGCCGATCAACGGCTATGCGCCGGGGCTTGACGCGGTGCGCTTTCTGGCTTTGCCGATCATGCTGTCGCTGCTGTCGCGGTTGGGCGGTGAGGCGCGGCTGTACCGGGCGATGTTCCTCGAGGAAATCGGCCGCGACTATGTGCGCACGGCGCGCGCCAAAGGCTTGAGCGAGCAGATCGTGCTGTTTCGCCATGTGCTGCGCAATGCGCTGATCCCGGTGATCACCAGTCTGGGCAGTTATCTGCCTTATGTGTTCCTGGGCAGCCTGGTGTTCGAGAGCTTTTTCGGCATTCCGGGCCTGGGCGCATTTATTATCGAAGCGATCACCGGCCAGGACTTCGCGATCGTGCGGGCGATGGTCTTTCTCGGCGCGGTGCTCTATATCGCCAGCAATGCCTTGATCGACATCGCCTACACCTGGGTTGATCCGCGTGTGCGGCTGGGCTGAACGGGCGCCACCATGCAATTCAAGTTCGTTTTTCTCTGGACCGACCTCGCGCTGTGGGCGATGGTCTTTGCGGGCTTTGCCTACGGCTTGCGGGTGCGCAGCCATGCGACTTTGCGGGCGAGTTGGGTGCGGGTCTTGCGCGATCCGGTGGCAGCCAGTGCCGGCCTGGTGATGGCGGTCTTTCTGCTGCTGACGATGGTCGACAGCGTGCATTTCCGCCAGGCGCTCACCCGCCAGAGTGGTGCTGCGGTTTTTTACGACACCCGCACCGACTCGCTGCTCGACCTGGCCATGGCGCGCCAGATCGCGATGCGCGAGACCAGCTATTCCGAGCCGCTCGGCTATCTGGGCTTCAATAAGGAGAACCTGGCTGGCGAGGGCGAAGTGGCGCGTCGCGATTACCCGCGGCTGCAGTTCGGCGGCGTGCATCTGCAGGATCCCGCCAGTCAATGGAGCGGCGATGTGCTGTGGCGAGTTGTCACGGGCCTGGCGCTGGGCGCGGCATTGGCGGCCATCGTTGCGGCTGCGATGGCGCTGGGCATCGCGCGACAGCATGGCGGCTTCGGCCAAGGCCTGCGCGACATCCTGGCCGACCGCAGCGATTACCCTTTGCGCGCCATGCTCGGCACGTTGACCTTGTTGCTGTTGCTGGCCGGCCCGGTGTGGATGTTGATGCCGGCCTACCATGTCTTCGGCACCGACCGCACCGGCAACGATGTGCTCTATCAGGCGCTGAAAAGCGTTCGCACCGCATTTGTGATCGGCGCCCTGTCGACCCTGGCCACGCTGCCGCTGGCGCTCGGTCTGGGCGTGCTGGCCGGCTATTTCAAGGGCTGGGTCGACGAGCTGATCCAATATGTCTACACGACGCTGACGTCAGTGCCCAATGTGCTCTTGATCGCTGCCTGCGTGCTGATGGTGCAGGTGTTCCTGGACCAGAACCCCGAAGCCTTCGAGACCGGCACCGAGCGTTCCGATTTGAAAATGTTCTTGCTCTGCCTGATTCTGGGCGTGACCGGCTGGGCGGGCCTGTGTCGCCTGGTGCGCGGCGAGACGCTGAAGCTGCGCGAACTTGACTATGTGCAAGCGGCCACCGCATTCGGCGTCAGCGACCTGCGCATCATGAGCCGCCATATCGTCCCGAATGTGATGCACCTGGTGCTGATCACGCTGGTGTTGAGCTTTTCGGAGCTGATCCTTTACGAGGCGGTGCTCACTTATGTCGGCGTCGGCGTCGATCCGACGATGAACAGCTTTGGCGGCATGATCAATCTGGCGCGCTCGGAGATGTCCCGCGACCCGATCGTCTGGTGGAGTTTTTGCGCGGCCTTCGGCTTCATGGTGACCTTGGTGCTGGCGGCCAATCTGTTTGCCGATGGTGTGCGCGACGCCTTCGACCCGCATGCGCGCAATCTGCGGCCGCGCCTGCTGGCCGCCAGAAAGGCTCCAGCATGCTGAAGATCGACCATCTTTCGGTCGCGCTCGATGCCGAAGTCGGCCTGGTGCGGGCGATCGACGACATGCAGTTGACGCTTGCGCGTGGCCAGACCTTTGCCTTGGTGGGTGAGTCGGGCTGCGGCAAGAGCATGACCGCGCTGGCCTTGATGCGCTTGTTGCCCGACAGTGGCCGCATCACCGCAGGCCGCTTGACGCTCGACGGTGATGATGTCTTCGCGCTGCCCGAGGCGCAGATGCGCGCGGTGCGCGGTGGGCGCATTGGCATGATTTTTCAGGAACCTTCGACCAGCCTGAACCCGGTGCTGCGCGTCGGCGAACAGATCATCGAGGCGATCGAGACCCATACCCGATTGCGAGGCGCTGCCGCCAGGGCCAAGGCGATCGACTGGCTGGACCGGGTCGGCATTCCCGAACCGACGCGTCGCATCGATGACTATCCGTTTCGCATGAGTGGTGGCCAGAAGCAGCGCGTGATGATCGCGATGACGCTGGCGGCCGAGCCCGACTATCTGATCGCCGACGAACCGACCACCGCGCTCGACGTGACGATACAGGCGCAGATCCTTGACCTGCTGCGCGAGTTGCAGCGCGAGCGCCGCTTGGGGCTGCTGCTGATCACCCATGATCTGGCGGTGGTGTCGGGCATGGCGGATCAGGTGGCCCTGATGTATGCCGGGCAGATCATCGAGCTGGCGCCGGCCGATCAGTTCTTTGCCGCACCCAAACATCCTTATGCGCGCTTGCTGCTGCAGGCCTTGCCCGACGCGGCCAAGCGTGGCCAGGCGCTGGCAGCGATTGCCGGCACGGTGCCACCGCTGTGGCTGGATTTTGAAGGCTGCCGCTTTGCCCCGCGCTGCGACCGGGCGCTGCTGCATTGCCATAGCAGCCGGCCGGCCTTGACCGAAGCAGGGCCGCTGCGACAGGTGCGCTGCCTGATCTACAGCGAGCCGGCTGCGTTTGAAGCGCTTGCTGTAGTGCCAGTGGCGGCGGGCGCCAGCGAGTCACGAGCAGGGGCCGGGCCCTTCGACGAGCTCAGGGCGAACGGGATTGGGCTGGCCGGTGCCAAGCAAACCGACAAGCGCTCGCTGCTCGAAGTGAAAAATCTCTGCGTGCGGTTCGCGTTGCAGCGCAGCATCTTTGGCAAGAAGGGATTCTTCGACGCAGTCGACGACCTGTCCTTCAACATCCTGCCGGGCCGAACCTTGGCCCTGGTGGGTGAATCGGGTTGCGGCAAGACCACCACCGGCACGGCGATCGTGCAACTGCAGCGCCGCCAGGCATCGACTACCGGCCAGGCCTTGCTGGACGGGCAGGATCTGTTCAGACTGCAGGGCGAGGCGCTGCAGAACGCAAGGCGCGATCTGCAGATCATCTTCCAGGACCCTTTTGCCTCGTTGAACCCGCGGATGAGGGTGCAGGATCTGCTCGAAGAAGGGCTGTTGGCCTTGCGGCCCGATCTCGACGGCGCGGCGCGCCAGCGCAATCTGGCTTTGCTGCTCGATCAGGTGGGGCTGCGGCGTGATGCGCTCGAGCGCTGGCCGCATGAGTTTTCGGGCGGCCAGCGCCAGAGGATCGCGATTGCGCGTGCGCTGGCAGTCGAACCACGCCTGATCATCTGCGACGAGCCGACCTCGGCGCTCGATGTTTCAGTGCAGGCGCAGATCCTCAACCTGCTGCGCGACCTGCAGCGCCAGCGCGGGCTGTCCTATCTGTTCATCACCCACAACATCGGCGTGGTCGAATATGTGGCCGACGCGGTCGTGGTGATGCAAGCGGGCCGTATCGTCGAGGCTGGCGACTGTGCTGCTGTGCTCGGTGATCCCCAACAGGCCTATACCAAGACGCTGCTGGCGGCGGTGCCGAGGGTACAACGGCGGTTGTAGGGCCTGCGTCTCGGCTTTGCAATCGCCCGGATCAAACGGTTGACTTTGCCGGCTGATTGCATGGATGGAGGTCTAGTCGGCTGAAAAAAACGGGGATTGACTCATGTCAATCCTCTGAATGTTTACCACTCCGTCGCAAGTCAGGCATTCCGGAACCGTCATCCAACTGAACTTCCGCTCCAACCTCGCGGGCAATCTTCGAGCTCATTTGCTGGCGAGCCGGGGGATCGATCGTGTTGCCCAAGGATTCGCCAAGAAAATTTGCCAAAAGACACAAATTTGTCATGCGATTGCAACATAAGGGTAAATACCAGGGTGGGTAAATAGGTACTTGAACTGAAACTACAAACACTGCTGCTTGGACGAGCCTGCGCAAGTCGCGTTTCGAACCAAGCAATGGCTAACGCGCTTGTGGAATCACTGCAAGCGCTCTTTTCCTTACAAGGAGTTCACAATGTTTCAAAGAAAACGCGTCAATGTCGCGGTCTTGATTGCTCTGGGCATGCCGCTCGTGGCCATGGCACAGGAAACGCTGCAGCGGGTCGAGATTACCGGCTCATCGATCAAGCGTATTGCAAGCGAATCAGCCTTGCCGATCCAGACGATCACAGCCGCCGAAATTGCCAAAACTGGCTACACAACGGTGACGGATTTGATCCAGAATCTGCCCTCGATGCAGGGCTTCACCACCAACTCGCAGTCGATCAATGGAGGAGGAGGAGGTTCAAGCACCGCTTCCTTGCACGGTTTGGGAAGTTCTTACACGCTGGTGTTGCTGAACGGCCGCCGCATGGCACCGCTGAACACCGGTTCGACTGTCAATTTGAACAGCATTCCTTTGTCAGCCATCGAACGCGTTGAAGTGTTGACCGACGGTGCTTCGGCACTTTATGGCTCAGACGCCATTGCCGGCGTGGTGAACTTCATCACCAAAAAGGATTCAACCGCTGGCGCGTTCAATGCCAGTTTGTACTCCCCGCAACATCCTGGCGGCGGCAGTTCCTCGCTTTCGATCAGCAAGGGCTTCGGTGATCTGGAGAAAGACAGATTCAACGTGATGCTGGCAGCGAGCTATGACAAGCAAGACAAGATGATGGCGAGTCAGCGCGACTTCTCCAAGACCGGGATTCTGACCTTCATGGACCAGGGCGCGCTGCAATCGGTTCCGCTGCTGAGTTCCAATTCCGTGCCTGGAAACATTCCTAGCGTGACGCTTTCGAATGGCCAGAAGATCAGCAATATCAATGCATCTTTGCTGAAGACTGGTTCCTGCCCAGTTGGACAGATGAAGTCCGGTAACCGCTGCTTGTTCGACTATTCGGCAACAGTGGAGAATGTCCCGGCCTCAGACCGCACCAGTTTGTTCGGTAGCGGTCGGTTGATCCTGTCGGATAAGGTTTCATTGTTTACAGAAGTGGCCTTGTCGCGGTTCTTTAATGATCCGCAATACGCAGCGCCGGCCCAGCCCGGTCTGCCATTGAGCGCGTTGTTGCTTTCGAAGGACATCAATCCTTTGCTGGTTTCGCTGGGTCAAGCGCCCGGTGTGACAGCAGTTTCAGGCACGATGAATTTGCGCGTTGCTGATGCAGGCGGCCGTATGGACCGCTATCAAACCGATACGACCCATCTGGTGGTCGGGGCTGACGCGAAGTTGGGCAATTGGGACGTCACTGGTCACTACACCCATTCGGAAAACAAGTGGTCCGATATGGCTATGGGCGGCTATACCAGCTTGATTGGCTTCAACAACCTGATTGCCAGCGGGACATGGGATCCATTGATGAATGGCGCGGGCACTTCGGTGAGCTTGCTGGCTCCAATAGTGTTGCATCAAGTCGTCGACCAGAGCAAGTCTTCACTCGATGTTTTGTCTGCACGTGGCACAACGACGCTGGGCAAGATGGAGGGTGGCGACGTCGGATTGGGCTTGGGTGTGGACTTCACTCAGCAGAAATACTCTGACAGCCCTAGTGCTATCCTGATGGGCAACAACAGACTGCAGCCTACTTACCAAGACGCGATTGTCGGCGGCGGAGGCGGTGCCTTGCCGTTCAATTCGTCACGTAATTCATATGGTTTATTCTCGGAATTAGTGCTGCCGATCAACAAGATGGTTGAAGTCTCGGGTTCGGCACGTTACGACTCATACGATGCTGTCAAGAACTCGAAGAACTTTGATGCCAATGGCAGTCCTGTCGCTTCAGCAACGCAGGGGACATCGAACGCTTCGCCTACTTACAAACTCAGCCTACGAGTTCAGCCCACGAAGGACCTGCTCCTGCGAGCATCGATTGGCACTGGCTTCAAGGCTCCGAGTCTGGCCGAGATCACTTCGCCGCTGCAATCGGGTGGCAGCACAGGCTTCCATGCCTGCCCACCTGGATTGGCTGCGGCGGTGGCTGCCTACTGCACGACGACTGCTTCGGAGTACAACATCCAAGGTGGTGGTAATCCTTCGAGCGGTAGCGGCGCATTGAAACCCGAGAAGTCCAACCAATGGACCTTGGGCTTCCGTTTTGAGCCAACTACTTCCGTGTCGGTCGGCGCAGACCTCTGGAGCGTCAGCTTGACCAATCAGATCAACACCATCACCGAAAACACAGCTTTCGGCAATGGTGCGGTCTACGGAAGTCTGTTCAAGATTGCTCCGGACTCGATAACAGGCACACCAACGCTGACTTTCCTGAGTGTTCCGATCAATACGGGCAAGGCCAATTACAAGGGCATTGACCTGGATGGAGAGGGCCGTATGGCCACGCCGCTGGGCCGTTTGACAACGCGTGTTCGTGCAACCTACATGGTTCAGGCTGACTACCAGTCACCGGGAATCCCAGGCTACCTCAATAGCATGAACAAGGTTGGATCCAACGGCGCGGTAACTTTCCGTTACCTGCTGAACCTGAGTGCGACACTCGACTCGGGTGCCTTCTCGCATACTGTGGGTCTGAACTACAAGCCCGGCTATATGGATGACACCATCGACTACTGCAGCACCAATGCTGCCGGCGACTGTCTGCTGAATGCGCAGGGTGATCAAATCGGTCGCATGGTCCACAGCTACACCGTTGTCGATTGGCAAACCAAGTACAACTACAGCAAGGCCTTTGCAATCACTGCGGGTCTGAAAAATGTATTTGATACCAAGCCGCCGTACTCCATCCTTGATCAGGGTGGAACGAGTAACGCCCGCGGCTATGACGCCCGTTACGCTGATCCGATCGGCCGTCAACTTTATCTGGCGGCAGGCTACAAGTTCTGATGTGAGTTCCGGATCGATCAGGGCTGACTTGCTCGGCACTGAAAATTCGTGATTTGGGAACGACGATGAGCAAAACGGGAGCCTAGTACACTCCCGTTTTTTTCTGCCTGCACAAGCCAATAAGGCAAGAGCAAAAACAGATAGTTGTATGCTTGAGCAGTCAGCTGAAACGGTTTGAGTTTGGCCGCTAGCACATCTTGCATTTAATGTTTTAAAAATATAGGAATATTATTTTGAATATGTTTATATTTGCACTGACATGCGTTGGTCTAGCTGCTTGTTCGAGTCTTCCGACCAACGCTCAGGACGGGAAATTCTCAGAGCCCCTCGAGCACCACACCGGCAGTCTGCTTCCTCGGAAAAACGCGGACGTCAAGGTGATCGACAAGGATAGTTTGACGGACTCCATGAATAGACAAGTGCCGCCTTCTAAGGGCAATTAAGGGCAATACTGTTCAGATAGTTATTTTTCATTGATAATCCATTCTCATCGAAACCAAGATGGGAATGACAGATGGCAAGAACCCGCAAGACGCTGCCGGCACGAGTTGACATTGCACACTTGATCAGCGCTGGGGTGCTGGCCAGCGTTTGTCCGCGCGCGCTGATCGAAGAAGTTCTCGCGAGCACCGGCAAGGCAAGCCAGCGCGAGCGCCTGCTGCCTGCACCGGCCGTCGTGTACTACGTGATGGCACTGGCTTTATGGCGAGAGGCGCCATTGGAAGAGGTGTTGCGGGTCGTCTGCGAGGGGCTGCATTGGCTTGGCGCTGGCGAGATTGGCGCTGTGCAGGCCAGCAAGTCAGCGATCTCTCAGGCAAGAACGCGTCTTGGGTCAAAGGCGATGCGTCAACTTGCTGAGCGCGTACTGCGTCCGCTGGCGGAACAGTGGGCTCCGGGCGCATGGTATCGAGGCATGCGGCTCATTGCCCTGGACGGCAGTTGCATGGATGTGGCCGACGAGTCAGCCAATGCCGAGTTTTTCGGTTATCCGGGAGCCTCGCGCGGTCAGAGTGCGTTTCCTCAGGCGCGTCTGTTGGGCCTGGTGGAATGCGGAACGCATGTCGTTGTATCCGCTGAGATTGCACCTTATGCAAGCAGTGAGCAATCCATGGCTGCGCAACTGCTGCCCAGAGCGCTCAAGCCGGACATGCTGGTCTTGGCT
>CAIJIT010000164.1 GCA_903820745.1 uncultured Burkholderiales bacterium | reverse complement strand
GGCATGACACTCGCGCCGAGCATGGTGGAGATGGCTTTGACGGTAATGATCTGGCCGGGTTGGAAATGGCCGTTCATCAGCGCATTGCGTACCGATACCGTCACCTGCTCACGCAGGGTGAGGTATTCGACCGGTTTCAGCGCAGGCATGGCCTGAATGCCCCGGGATTGATTTTTGGTTTTCAACATCTTGATAAAAAATATAACACGATTTTCAGGAAAATAGAATAAATCGTACAAAAATTATGCTTTATTTCTGCCGCTAGAGAAAATTCCATGATTTTAAATTGGGTTCTGTGCAGCGCTCAGGACCGGATTTTTATATTGTGGAGGAAATTGTGAATATATTCAGGATCGCAGAAATTAATCGATAACAAATTATCCAGAAAGAAAATGATGAAAAAATCAGATAGCGATGCACCGGTGCTGGTGCTGACCGGCGGCAGCCGGGGTATTGGTCGGGCGGTGGCACTGGCGTTGGCAGGGCAAGGCTGGAGGATCTGTTTCAGCTATATCGAAAATGCTGCGGCGGCTGAGGAAACCCTGGCGATGGTCAGGGCAGTCGGTGGCCAGGCGCTGGCGGTGCGGGCCGATGTCGGCAGTCACGCCGACACGAAAAAGTTGTTCCAGGCGGCCATCGACGCCTTCGGTCGGGTCGATGCGCTGGTCAACAATGCCGGCATCATCGGTGAACCGAGGTCGATTTTTGATGCTGACGAGGCCCATCTGAGCGCGGTGTTTCGTGCCAATGTGCTGGGCAGTTTCTTCTGTGTCAGCGAAGCCGCGCGCTGGATGTCGACCCAAAAAGGCGGGCGGGGCGGCGCCATCGTCAATATGTCATCGGCGGCAGCGCGGCATGGCGGCATGGTCAATGAGTCGCACTATGCCGCTTCAAAAGGCGCGATCGACAGCTTCACGATCGCCATGGCCAAGGAGTTGGCACCGCATGGCATCCGGGTCAATGCGGTGCGTCCGGGGCTGATCAGCACCGAGATCCACGCCATCCATGGCGGGCAGGAACTGGTCGAGCGACTCGGACCAACGGTGCCGATCGGACGCGCCGGCACCGCCGAGGAGGTGGCCGATGTGGTGGCCTTCCTGGTCGGCCCGCTGTCGAGCTATGTGCATGGCGCGTTGATCGATGTGTCGGGCGGCCGCTGAGCGCCGGCACCGGACTGATGACTGAAGTCGGGCATAAGCCTGCAATAGGAAGAACATGATTGTTGAAATGAGAACGTATACGCTGAAGCCTTTGCGGACGGCGGATTTCTTGAACCTCTACGAACGCGCCGCGCTGCCGCTGCAACTCAAATACCTTGGGCACCCGATCGGTTTCTATGTTTCGGAGCTCGGGCCGCTGAATCAGGTCGTCCATCTATGGGGCTTTGATAGCCTGGCTGAGCGCGAAAGCCGGCGCCTGGCGATGGAACAGGATCCGGGTTGGACACCTTATCGCGAGGCCTTGCGGGATCTCGATGTGATCCTCGCGCAGGAATCGAAAATTCTCAAAACAACTGCCTTTTCGCCGCAATGATGGCTGTTGCGCGAAAGCCGGTTGCTTGAACTTGAATCCATTGCAGAGACCGCAGGCGTCCAGTCCTGCCACCGTTTCAGCGGCCAAGCGCCGGGCGATCCTGCTGCTGGCGCTGGCGACTTTCGCCAGCATGGTTGCGCAGCGCTTGTGCGATGCGATGCTGCCCGAGCTTGCCAAGGTGTTTTCGGTCAACCTCGCACAGGCCTCGCGGGTGGTGTCGGCATTCGCCGTCGTCTACGGCCTGGCGCAATTGTTCTACGGTCCGCTGGGCGACCGGATGGGCAAGTTCAAGGTGATCAGTTTTGCTACGCTGGCCTGCAGCCTCGGGAGCCTGGCGGCCTTCTTCACCGCAAGCCTTGACCAACTGGTCTGGACCCGGATGCTGGTGGCGCTCGCGGCGGCCGGCATCATTCCGCTCTCGATGGCCTGGATCGGCGACGCCGTGGCCGAAGACCAGATCCAGGAAATGCTGGCGCGCGTTGGCCTGGGTACCACCATGGGCATCGTCGGCGGCCAGTTGTTTGGCGGCTTGCTCAGCGACACCTTGGGCTGGCGCTGGGCCTTTGTCTTGCTGGCAATGATCTTCGGACTCGTCGGTGTTTTGTTGTTGCTCGACTGGCGCAGCCAGGCCGAGGCCCGGCCTCCCGCGCGCTCGGCATCGGCACCCGGCGTGGTGGCACAAACGCTGCTGATCTTGGTCGGCCCCTGGTCGCGAATCGTCCTGCTGGTTGCCTTGCTCGAGGGCGCGGCAGGCTTTGGCGTGCTGGCGATCTGGCCTTCGCATCTGCACCATGCGCTGGGCTTGCAGCTGACTTCGGCGGGTGCCATCGTCGCGCTGTTCGGACTGGGCGGCTTGCTTTACATGATGGCAGCGCGGCGCTTGATGCAGCGTATTGAGCAGCCCGTTCTGGCCAGGCTGGGTGCCTGTCTGATG
>CAIJIT010000163.1 GCA_903820745.1 uncultured Burkholderiales bacterium | reverse complement strand
GCGGTGCGGCAAGGACGGCCTTTGAGATGGTCGTGGTGTCGGGGAGATCGAAGATTGCACGCACCAGTGCAACGGTAAAGGAAAAAGATTACTGTGTCCAGAAGTTTCTACATCAGCCTATGGGTTCACCGAATACTTACCATTTTCGCGTGACGGTAAAACCGGCGATTCGCAGATATCCCGAGGAGGCGGTGTGGGCCTTGCGATATGCGGCTCGCCGTGGCCGCTGCCGCAAATCGGGCATGGCAGCGCGGGCCAAACGCCAGGCCCGCGGCTGAATGGACCGCAGACTCCCCCTTACTTCACGAGCGGGGCGCGGCACCAGCGTTGCATCGAAGCAAATTTTTATTTGCACGATAACATCGATAGTGTTATCGTGCTTCCACCTTGTTGAATGACGCCACTCCAAATTGTGCCATGGATGCCTCCGTACAGACGTACCTGCATGAAACCTTGGGGATCGCCCCCAGCTTTAAGGCGTGGCCAGGTGTCAGCAAGTTGCCTTACTTTTTGCAGGATGCATTCGAGGTCCGGGAACTGACGCTGCTGGATCGGCCGATTCTCCTGGCCATCGACAAGAATCCCGACAAACCGGGCTTGACCCACGTGCGAAACCAGATGGACAAGCTGCGCCAACTGGCCGCGATGCCCGTGGTCTACGTCACCGGCACACTGGCGTCTTACGAGCGCAAGCGTCTCGTCGAGCAAAAGGTGCCGTTCCTGGTGCCCGGCAACCAGCTCTATCTGCCCGATCTGGGGATCGACTTGCGCGAGTACTTTCGCAAGCCGCCCGCCAGTCCGGACACCGCACTCAGCCCCGCCACGCAGGCAATGCTGATCACCGCCCTGCTGCGAAGGCCGTGGCGCGCCGAGTGGATGCCCGCCGAAGTGGCCAGCGAACTGGGATACACCGCGATGACCCTGTCACGGGCCGTCAGGGAGATCACGGCCGCGGGTATTGCCGCATCGCGCACCGAGGTCAGGGCGCGATGGCTGCAGACGGAACTTACCGGGGCGCAGACCTGGGAGCGGGTCAAGCCGCTATTGCGCAACCCGATCAAGCGATGCGTCTGGGCCCGACTCACCCCCCAGTGGGGGCCGCCCCAATTGAGGCTGACGGGCTTGAGTGCGTTGGCGCGCTGTTCGATGCTTTCGGAGCCACAGTGGACGACCTATGCCGTCAGCCCGGCGCAGTGGAAGGTCGCAACGCAGGCCGGCGTCGAACTCTTGCCGCAGTTCGAGCCAGGTACTTGCGAGTGGGAACTCTGGCACTACAGCCCCGCGCTTGAGCCGAACAGTGAGACCGTCGATCCGCTTTCATTGACACTCAGCCTGCAGGGTCATACCGACGAGCGAGTTCAACTGGCGCTCGATGAACTGAAAGGGCGCTTTCCGTGGTGAGGGGACTCGTTGTCTTTCGGGAACACTTTGCGGGCCACACCGATCAGTTCGTGCTGATCGGCGGAACGGCCGCGACGCTTGCGATGCAAGAGGCGGGTCTTGAATTTCGTGCCACCAAGGACTTGGACATTGTCCTGCACATCGAAGCGCTCAGCCAGTCGTTCGGCGCAGTGTTCTGGCGTTTCGTCGAGGCGGGCGGCTACGAAATCCGGCAGGCCAGCGATACCGGCAAGCCAGTGTTCTATCGCTTCCAGAAACCAGCCGACGAGCGCTTTCCTGCCATGCTCGAGTTGTTTTGCAGAGCGCCTGATGGCATCAAGATCAGCGAAGACAGTCGCCTCACGCCGGTCCCGATCGACGATGCAGCTGCCAGTCTGTCCGCCATCCTGCTCGACGACACGTATTACGAATTCATCCTTGCAGGTCGCAAGGGCGGTGACGGTTTGCCGTGGGTCGGCGAGGACAGGCTGATCCCGCTCAAGGCCTGCGCGTGGTTGGACCTCAGCGAGCGCCATGCCAAGGGCGATCCCGTGGACAGCAAGAACGTCCGCAAGCACGCCAACGACGTGCTGCGTCTGTCTCAGTTGCTTACGCCGGACGTTCGCATCGTGGTCGCCTCCAGGATCGCGCAGGATTTGCAACGCTTCCTCGATGGGATCGAATCGGATCGCTCGATGGACCCGAAGTCCCTCGGGATCAACAGCAGCGTCGCCGAACTGGTCGACCGCATCGCGCGAGCCTACGGACTGAATCGGCGGCGCCCGACATGATCAGGAAGAGCGACACTTGCTGCGCCGCTGCCGCGGCCGTGTGACGGTAAAAAAATCGGCAAAAAATCGTTTTAGAGCAACAACTTGCGGTGTTTGATGCCGGCACCATTACGGCCTATCCCGCAGCCGGGCTGGACGCCCACAGAGGTTGCCAGTACCCGTCGAGCCGTCCGATACACCTCGATAGACCGCGAAACGTGGGGAGCGATGACCCGCCGTCTGCCCTCGATGGATGCCGATAGATCCCGATGGCAATTTTTGGGGATCGGATCAGAATGACGGTAAAAGTGACGGTAAAAAGTGCCGCGGCGATGGAAAGTCCCTTGTAAATCAACAACTTGGAAGGCTCGTTGATCATCGAGTGGGAGTGAAGGGTCTTTCGCCGACTACCGATATCTATCGAGATTGATCGGGAGAGTCGGCGGTACGACATCGGTTGATGATTAAAGTAGGACTGAGTGCTATCCTTTGTCATGCTACGAAATTTTTCCTCGAGAGCATTCAAGACTGCCTGGTTCGGCAAAGCTGCCAAGAAGGCGTGCATTGGTGATCCGGCGTTGATGGCTGCGATTCTGGAGGTCATGCAGGGACAGGCGGATGATTTGGGCAGTGGCGTATTCAAGAAGTGGCTCAACGAGAACAGGCACCGCTTTGTCTTCTTGGCGAAGGGTCTTGGCAAAGGGTGGCCAGCACTGGGTCTTCGAGTATCTCTTTGCCAAAAAGGGTCGGGCCAACATCGATCCCGACGAGCTGGCCGCTTTCAGGAAGCTCGCGCAGGCCTACGGGCGCATGACGGATGCCGAGTTGGCATCCGCTCTGAGTCAAGGTGATTTACAGGAGCTTTTTCCATGACGAGTAAAGCCAAGCTCAAGAGCGACGCCTTCGAGGCCATCTACAGCGCTGCGCAGGGGCTGCAACGTGCCGGTACCATTGGCAAGGCGACCATGCGCGATTTCGACGAGTCCTGCCTCGCGTCGCCGGTGGCGATTGCACCTGAAGCGATCAAACGCATTCGGGAGGGCGCACAGGTCAGCCAGCCTGTGTTTGCGCGTTTTCTGAACACCAGCGAATCCACGGTGCAGAAATGGGAGGCCGGAACCAAACGGCCGAGCGGCATGGCGCTCAAGCTACTGGCCGTCGTCGAAAAGCACGGTCTCAAAGTACTGGCCTGAGCGTCGGGCCAGCACGCCAATGGCCACTGCCTTTACCCGGTGCATCGGTATCGACTATTCCGGTGCCCAGACGCCCGAGGCCAGCCTGAAGGGGCTCCGGGTCTATTGCGCCGATGGCGCTGCCGCAGCGTAGCTGATTCTGGGTCAATTTTGCTGTGCAGCGAATATTGCCTTTCTGAGGAATATTCTATACAGTTCCTTCATTCGCTGTACAGCGAATAACCCATGAGGCATGGTCGTGAACACATCAGAAGTCGAGAGGGCGTTAATCGCCGAACTCCTGGAAGCCCTGCGGGCCCTCCCGGACGTGACGGCCGATCTCGCGCGCCAGGGCGACTCTGGCGTACAGGCCGCAGTGCACGACGTGTCGGTCTCGATGCAGGTTGCCGGGCGTCCCTTGGCACTGCTGGTCGGGATCCGAAAGGCGCTCTATCCGCGGGATGTCCGGCAAGCACTTTGGCAGATCCGGGATGCGGCGTCGCGCCGCAGTAGCGATGCCGGCGATGCTGGCGCAGAAGGCGCCGTGCCGCTGCTCGCAGCCGAATCGATCTCACCGGGCGCCAAGGACCTGCTGAAAGCGGAGCGGGTCGGCTATTTTGACGCCGGCGGCAGCCTGTACCTCCCGGCACCGGGGGCGCTCTTCTTCGTGGACAAGCCGCCGTCGAAGTCGACCGCCCGGGCCATCCGTTCGCTGTTTTCCGGGCGCCGCGCTCATGTG
>CAIJIT010000162.1 GCA_903820745.1 uncultured Burkholderiales bacterium | reverse complement strand
TCCGGAAGGTATTGCCAAGCTCAGCGCGCAGTTCATGCGTGAGCCCAAGGAAGTCAAGCTCAGCGCCGCAGCGCTGGCCGCGCCGGCCAAGATTCGGCAGGTGGCTTTCGAGGTCAAGGAAGGCGAGCGGCTGCATGCGGTGTCGCAGCTGTTGAGCCATTTTCGACCGGTCAGCACGATCGCTTTTTGCAATACCAAACAGCAATGCCGCGACCTGGTCGAAGTGCTGCAAAGCCAGGGCTTTGTGGCGATGGCCCTGCATGGAGACCTGGAGCAGCGCGACCGCGACCAGGTGCTGATCCAGTTTGCCAACCGCAGCTGTTCGGTGCTGGTGGCCACCGATGTGGCGGCGCGCGGCCTCGACATCGCCCAGCTCGAATGTGTCATCAATGTCGAGATGACGCCCGATATGGAAGTGCATACGCATCGCATCGGCCGCACCGGGCGGGCGGGTGCTGAAGGGCTGGCATTGAGCTTGTCCAGCCTCGACGAGATGGGCCGGGTCGGCCGCATCGAGCAGATGCAGGGCTATGCCTTCGAATGGCAAAAGCTCGACGACCTGAAGGTCGCGCCGGGTGGCCTGATGCAGCCGCCGATGGAAACCTTGCAGATCCTCGGCGGGCGCAAGGAAAAGATCCGCCCCGGCGACATCCTCGGCGCCTTGACCGGCGAGGCCGGCTTCACTTTCGAGCAGATCGGCAAGATCAACATCACCGAGTTCCACAGCTATGTGGCGGTGGCGCGCGAGATCTCGCGTGAAGCGGCCAAGCGGCTGTCGAACGGCAAAGTCAAAGGCCGCAAGGTCAAGGTGCGGCGCATGGCCGATCTGGCCGAGCTGGGCTGAACGGGGTTGAAACGGCCGGAGCCTATTTGGCCCAGCCGTCCCTCAAGCCGGTGATCTTGTTGAACACCGGTTTGCCCGCCGCATGGTCGATGCGATCGGTGACGAAATAGCCATGGCGCTCGAACTGCAGGCGGCTGTCTGCGGGCAGGTTGGCGATTGACGGTTCGATCCAGGCGCTGACGATTTTCTTGCTGTTCGGGTTCAGCGTTTCGATGAAGTCGCGCCCGCCCGCCTCGGGTTGGGGCTCGGTGAACAAACGGTCATAAAGACGCACTTCGGCGGCCAATGCTTCATGCACGCCGACCCAGGTGATGACGCCCTTGACCTTGACCGCATCGGCGCCCGGCGTGCCGCTCTTGGTGTCGGCAATGATGTGCGCCAGCACCGCGGTGATCCGGCCTTCGGCGTCTTTTTCGCAGCCGGTGCATTCGACGATATAACCGTATTTCAGCCGCGTCTTGTTGCCCGGGAAAAGCCTCTGAAAGCCCTTGGTCGGCAATTCCAGAAAGTCGTCGCGCTCGATCCAGACTTCGGGGCCGAGTGTGAACTGTCTTGTGCCGAGCTCGGGCAGATGCGGATGCGCCGGCGCGCTGCAGGCCTGCAGATGAGCGGCGTCGCCGAAAATCTCGGCCCAGTTCGTCAGCTTGAGCTTGAGCGGATCAAGCACGGCGCAAGCGCGCAAGGCCTTGCCTTCGAGATCGCTGCGCAGGCAGCCATCGAGCACCGAGTAATCGAGCCAGGCATTGCTCTTGGTGACGCCGGTGGCTTCGACCATCGCGCGGATGCTTTCCGGTGTGTAGCCGCGCCGGCGCATACCGACCAGGGTCGGCAGACGCGGATCGTCCCAGCCCTGCACATGGCCTTCGTCGACCAGTTGGCGCAATTTGCGCTTGCTGGTCACGACATAGGTCAGGTTCAGCCTGCCGAACTCGTATTGTTTGGGCAGCGGTTGAGCCAGCAGACCGCCTTCGGCCAGTTGGTTCAGCAGCCAGTCATAGAACGGCCGTTGATCCTCGAACTCGAGTGTGCAGATGCTGTGCGTGATGCGCTCGAGCGCGTCTTCGATCGGATGCGCAAAGGTGTACATCGGGTAGATGCACCATTGGTCGCCCGTGTTGTGGTGGGTGGCGCGGCGGATGCGGTACAGCGCCGGGTCGCGCAGATTGATATTCGCGGCAGCCATGTCGATCTTGGCGCGCAGCACCATCGCGCCGTCGGCATGCAGGCCGTCGCGCATCTCGCGCAAGCGGGCCAGATTGTCCTGCGGGCTGCGGCTGCGGAATGGGCTGTTGACGCCGGGCGTGGTGAAGTCGCCGCGATTGGCGCGCATTTCCTCGGCGGTTTGCTCATCGACATAAGCCAGGCCGGCGCTGACCAGGTATTCGGCGGCGCGGTACATGAAGTCGAAATAATCGCTGGCAAAGAACAGATGCGAGGTGCTTGCGCCGGCTGATTGGGTCTCCCAGCTCCAGCCCAGCCAAGCGACCATCTCCTGGATCGCATCGACATATTCCTGATCTTCTTTTTCAGGATTGGTGTCGTCGAAGCGCAGATGGCAGACGCCGCCGTAATCGCGAGCCAGACCGAAATTCAGGCAGATGCTCTTGGCATGACCGATATGCAGATAGCCGTTCGGCTCGGGCGGGAAGCGGGTGCGGATCCTCGCTGTGTCGAGCGGGCCGGCTGCATGCTGGGCCGCGTCGCCGGGCTTGCCGGCGAAATGTCGACCGGCATAAATGCCGGCCTCGAGGTCGCGTTCGATGATGGCGCGCAAAAAGTTGCTGGGCTTGAGCGGATCGTCGTTCGCGGGAATCGGATTGGACATGGGCTTGCGCCGGCCTGGGGCCGCGAGCAGACAGTTGCTGGGATGGGGCGAATTATCGCTGGCGCCGCCGCAGCGTCTCGATTTCCTGCTCAAGCATGCGGGCCTTCAGACCCATACCCTGCAATGAGATGAAGGTCACGATGCCGTGAATGGCCAGCCCCAGCCCCCAACCAAAGAGCGGAAACTGGTGCCAGCGCTGGCCACCGCTGTAGCTGTTCATCAGGTACAGGCCGCTGTTGACCAGCACAAAAACCAGCAGGTGGGTGTAAAAGCCGATTTTCAGGCCAACGCGCTTTTTGGCGGCCTGCTGCAATGCTTCCTCGTCCATCGGGTTCATGGTGTTCTCCGGTTGATGGGTATGGCTACATGCTTTTGAACAGATGCGAATACAGGCGACTGACGCTCAGCACATCGGCGCTGCCATGCAGATGCAGTTTGATGCGGCCGCTATCGTCGCGCACCGCAAGAGCAATCGCATCAGCGCGCACGATCAGGCTGCGATGCACCTGCCAGAAACGCTGGGTGTCGAGCCGCGGCAGCAACTCGCGCAGCGACATGCGCAGCAGATGCTCGCGGTCTGCAGTCATGACGCGCAGGTATTTGTCGGCAGCTTCGATATAGAGCACCGCGTCGACCGGTAGCATCGCGATCTGGTTGCCCAGACCCACTTGCAGCAGGCGCAGCGGCGGCAGGTTTTGCGCCGTCGTGCCGAGCAATTGCCTGAGCTGCTCGACCGTGGCTTGCAGCGCCGGCCCGGCCGATGACGCATCGCGCCGCATTGCCAGCGCAGTTTGCAGCCTCTGACAGGTCCGCGCCAGCCGCTCGGCTTGCACCGGCTTGAGAACATAGTCGACCGCTGCATGTTCGAACGCCTGCAACGCGTACTCGTCATAGGCCGTGACGTAGACCAGCAGCGGGAACGGTGTATCTTCAGGCCAGGCCTCAGTCAAGTCAGCAGCGGCCTCCAGGCCACTCAGGCCCGGCATACGAATGTCGAGAAAGCAGATGTCGGGCCTGTGGGCCAGCGCGCCCTGTACGGCGGCTTGACCATGGGGTGCCATGGCGACGATCTCGAGTTCAGGCCAGACCTTGGCCAACTCCTGGCGCAGGTTCTCGGCCAGCAGGGCTTCGTCCTCGGCGATCAGTGCAGTGGCTTTGATCATGCGAGGGGCAGCCGGATGCTGACGAGGGTGCCGTTTCCCGGCGCAGGGCCGATCTGCAAGCTCGCGCTTGGCCCGTATTGCGCGGCGAGCCGCTCGCGCACCTGGCGCAGGCCGAATTGGCTGCCGTCAGCGGCCGCATTGGCATCCAAACCGGCGCCTGTGTTGAACACTTCGAGCAGCAGTTGGCCAGCGTCGATGCTGGCGCTGACACGCAACTCGCCGCCGTCCACGGCAGGCTCAAGGCCATGCTTGATCGCGTTTTCAACCAAGGGCTGCAACAGCAGCGGCGGCATCGGCTGTTCAGCCAGTTCGGCCGGCAGCAAGAGCACGGGCCGCAAGCGCGGGCCCATGCGCACCTGCATCAGCGCCAGATAGTCGCCGATGCGGGTGAATTCCTCGCGCAGCGGATGCGGCCCGCTGCGCGAGGCGCTCAAGGTGGCGCGCAAGAAGGCAATCAGCTGATCGAGCATGGCCTGCGCGCGCGGCGGATCGATGCTGATCAGGACGCGCAGATTGGCCAGCGTGTTGAACAGCATATGGGGCTCGAGCTGTGACTCCAGCAAGCGCAGCTGCGCCTCGGCCGCCAGGCGCTGGGCAGTCTGCGCACGGGCTTCGGCAGCATCGAGCCGGCCACGGCCAAAAAAATAGAACGTGAGCGCCAGACCCGGCAGCAAGGAAATCAACATCATGCTGATGGCCTGGCGCAGGTTGTTGTCGAGTCGCGCCGGGTTTGAGTAGCCGGTTGCCCAGTTGCCGATTTCATTGCCAAGGCTGTATCCCAGCAAGGTTCCGACCAGCAGGCAGGCCAGCATAAGCGGCCAGCCGGGCCAGTTGCTGCGGCCAGCGGCTGACGGCGCATGGCGATGCACCCAGCGCGCCGCGCCAATGCGCGCCATTGTGATGAAGACCGTGCAGCTGAACGAAATGGCAAAGCAGTAGACCAGCGTCGGCCCGAGGCGCTGATCGAACACCAGCACCAGACCTGCCGAGAACGCCAGGGCGATGCCGCTGATGAGTAGGAGCTGGCCTGCCAGCCAGCGTGCGGCCGTCGCGAATGCGCTGCGGGATGCGCCGGATGGCTCGGTAGCGAGGCTCATCACTCGATTGTGGCGCAGCGCAGGATGTTGCGTGAGCGGCCGAGGAAAGCGCCGCCAAGCAAGCCGAACAAGCTGCTGAAGCCGACTGCAAAGCCGGTGCTGCCGGCCAGCTCAGCGTGCAGCGCCAAGCTCATGCCGAGGGCGAACTTGCCGACAAAAATCCCCAGCATCAAAGCCAGCGGCAACCAGCTACCCGGTACGAAAAAGCGCTGGCGCGAGGGGTTGAAGCCGGCAAGGCCTGGCCAGCCCGAATGGATGATCAGACCCGCGCCGAGCAACAACCCCGCTGCCCAGGCCAGCCATGGCATCAAGGTCGAGCCGAAGGCATTCTGTATGCCCCAAGCGCCAAAGCCTGCCCAGAGCAGCGGCAGGATCAGGACCCTGGCGCGAGACGGTTGCTGGTCGCGGCTTTGCAGCCAGCCCATCAGGGCAATGAATGCAAGGATGGCCCAGACCCATGCGGGGACATGGCTGAGAACGGTGGCGATAAAGATCTGCATGAGGGTCTAGGGTTTGGTTTGTCGATGCCGGCATCTTTGCGTCAAGCAGTCGCCAACGCCAGCTCGATGCGACCGTTGGCGCCGGGGCGGCGCCAACGGGTGCTGGCGGGCGCCAACGGCGGGCGAACTGCGCGCGGAAAACGACCCGGTGCGTGCCTTTCTGCTTACAAAGTTAAACTCGCAGTCCAATTAACAAAAAGCGGGCTGCTTTTTTGCAGGCCCGGCAGGAGCAACATCCTATGGCCGGTCATTCCAAATGGGCCAATATCCAGCATCGCAAAGGCCGCCAGGACGAGAAGCGCGGCAAGATCTGGACGCGTGCGATCCGGGAGATCACCGTGGCTGCGCGCCAGGGCGGCGGCGATGTGAAGGAGAACCCGCGCTTGCGCCTGGCCGTTGACAAGGCCAAGGCCGCCAACCTGCCGGCTGACCGGATCAAGTACAACATCGACAAGGCCACCGGCAACCAGGCCGGTGTGACCTATGAAGAAATCCGCTATGAAGGCTACGGCATCGGCGGCGCCGCGATCATCATCGACACGATGACCGACAACAAGGTCCGCACCGTTGCCGAAGTGCGCCACGCGTTCAGCAAGCATGGCGGCAATATGGGGACCGATGGTTCGGTGTCCTTTCAATTCAAACATTGCGGCCAGCTGGTGTTTGCGCCCGGCAGTCCGGAAGACAAGATCATGGAGATCGCGCTGGAGGCCGGTGCCGATGATGTGCTGACCGATGAAGATGGCGCCATCGAGGTGCTGACCGCGCCGGGTGATTTTGAAGCGGTCAAGCAAGCACTCGAGCAGGCCGGCTTGCACGCCGAACTGGCCGAGGTCACGATGCGGCCCGAGATCAATATCGAGTTGGCCGGCGACGACGCAGCGCGGATGCAAAAGCTGCTCGACGTGATCGAGGATCTGGATGATGTCCAGGCGGTTTATCACAACGCGAGCATCAATTCATGAAGGTTCTGGTGCTGGGGAGCGGCGGGCGCGAACATGCGCTGGCCTGGAAGCTGGCTCAGGCCGAACGGGTCAGCCAGGTATTTGTTGCGCCGGGCAATGGCGGCACCGCGCGGGATCCGCTCTTGACGAATGTGCCATTGACCGATGTGCGTGCGCTGGCCGACTTTGCGATTGAGCAGAAGGTTTCCCTGACCGTGGTCGGGCCTGAGGGCTTGCTGGCCGCAGGTGTCGTCGATGAGTTTCGTGCGCGCGGGCTGCGTATCTTCGGCCCGACCAAGGCCGCCGCTCAGCTCGAGTCGTCGAAGGCCTTTGCCAAGGACTTCATGAAGCGCCATGGCATTCCGACGGCGGCCTATGAGGTCTTCAGCGATGTCGCGGCAGCCCATGCCTATATCGACGCACAGGGCGCACCGATCGTCATCAAGGCCGATGGCCTGGCCGCGGGCAAGGGCGTGGTGGTGGCAATGACCATCGCAGAAGCTCATGAAGCGATCGACTGGATCCTGGCCGATAACGGCTCGGGTGTGGTGCACAACGAAGGCGGCGCGCGCGTCGTTATCGAGCAGTTCCTGGCCGGCGAAGAAGCCAGCTTCATCGTGCTGTGCGACGGCAAACATGTGGTTCCGCTGGCCACCAGCCAGGACCACAAGCGCTTGCTTGACCATGATGAAGGCCCGAATACCGGCGGCATGGGCGCTTATTCGCCCGCACCGGTGGTGACGCCGAATGTGCATGCCAAGGTGATGCATGAAATCATCCTGCCGACGATTGCCGGCATGGCGCGCGACGGCGTTCCTTTTACCGGTTTCCTCTATGCCGGTTTGATGATCGATGCACAGGGCGAGCCGCGCACCGTCGAATTCAATACCCGCATGGGCGACCCCGAGACGCAGCCGATCATGATGCGGCTGAAAAGCGATCTGCTCGAATTGCTGCTGCATGCCACCGACGGCACGCTGGACGGCGTCGAACTGCAATGGGATCGCCGCGTGGCCTTGGGCGTGGTGATGGCCGCTGGCGGCTATCCGCAGCAGCCGCGCAGTGGCGATGCGATCAGCGGCCTGCCGGCCGACAGCGAAGCAGCGATGGTGTTCCATGCCGGGACGACCGAGGTCGACGGTCAATTGCTGACTGCCGGTGGTCGCGTGCTGTGCGTGACCGCCTTGGGCGAATCAGTTCGCAAGGCGCAACAGCTGGCCTATGACAGCCTGGTCAACATCCAGTTCGAAGGCAAACAGTACCGCCACGACATCGGACATCGGGCGGTCAAACGTTGAATCCGACGCTTGACCAACTGCCTTGCAGGGTGCTCCCCCGCAGCGAACTCAAAGCCGGCGGCAGCATGCTGGCTCGGGGTCTGTTGCGTCTGGCCGGCTGGCGCTTGTTGTACGAGGGGCTGCCGGCCAAGCAAGGCGTGATCATGGTGTATCCGCATACCTCGAACTGGGATTTCGTCGTCGGTGTGCTGGCCAAATGGGCTTGCGGTCTGCAGCTGCGCTTCTGGGGCAAGGACAGTCTGTTCAAACTGCCCTTGTTCGGCAGTTGGTTGCGTTGGCTTGGCGGCGTGGCGATCGACCGCAGCAGTGCGAAAGGCACCGTGGGCGATACCGTCGCGCAGATGCTGGCGGCGCGTTCTGCCGACCGGATGTTCTGGTTGGCGCTGGCCCCGGAAGGTACGCGCTCGCTGACCAGTGGCTGGCGTTCGGGCTCTTACCAGCTGGCTTTGCAGGCCGATGTGCCGGTCGGGCTGGCCTATTTTGATTATTCGAAGAAAGTCGTCGGAGTGACCGATTTCTACCAGCTCAGTGGCGACGCCCAGCGTGACTTCGCGCTGTTCGAGCAACAGCTGGCGAATCGCTGCGGCAAGCGCCCTGAACTTGCCAGTCCGATCAGGTTGAAGTCATGACCATTCAGGTGGTGCGCGACTATCTGCTGGGCCTGCAGCAGTCGATTGTGGCGGCGCTGGAAGCAGCCGACGGCGGCGTCTTTCTCAGCGATGGCTGGCAGCGCCCGGCCGGTGGCCGGCTCGAAGGTGACGGGCTGTCTCGCTTGATCGAAGGCGGCGCCTTGTTCGAACGCGGGGGTGTCAACTTCTCGCATGTGCGCGGCAGCACGCTGCCCGCCTCCGCGACCCAGCATCGACCCGAACTGGCTGGCGCACCATTCGAAGCGATGGGTGTGTCGCTGGTGCTGCATCCGCACAACCCCTTCGTGCCGACCGTGCATATGAACGTGCGCATGTTCGCCGCACAGCCGGCCGGCAGGGACGCGGTGCAATGGTTCGGCGGCGGCATGGATTTGACGCCTTATTACGGTTTCGAGAGCGACGCCCAGCATTTCCACCGCAGCTGCGAGGCTGCGCTGAAACCCCATGGCGAGCCGCTCTACCCGCGCTTCAAGACCTGGTGTGATGAGTATTTCTTCTTGAAGCACCGCGATGAGCCGCGCGGCATCGGCGGCATCTTCTTTGACGATTTCGCCGAAGGTGGATTCGAGGCCGCATTTGCGACCCTGCGCTCGGTCGGTGATGCCTTCTTGCCGGCTTATCTGCCGATTGCCTTGCGGCGCCAGGGCCTGCCTTACGGCGAGCATCAGCGTGATTTCCAGGCCTACCGGCGCGGCCGCTATGTCGAGTTCAACCTGGTCTTCGACCGCGGCACCTTGTTCGGCCTGCAGTCGGGCGGGCGCACTGAGGCGATCCTGATGTCGATGCCGCCTATCGTCAAATGGCGCTACAACTGGTCGCCCGAAGCGGGCACGCCAGAAGCCAGGCTTTATAGCGATTTTCTGCGTCCACGTGAATGGGCGCATGAGTCGGCGATGCCTTCATGGCAGTGAAGGCCGGCAGGACGGGTTTGTTTGGCGGCAGCTTTGACCCGGTGCATCTGGCGCATCTGAAGCTGGCGCAATCGGCGCTGGAGCAGTTGCATCTTGATCATCTGCTCTGGCTGCCGGCCGGCCGGCCCTGGCAAAAGGTTGATCGAGGCGATGGGCGCGGGCTGGCTTCGCCCTTGCATCGGCGCGCCATGGTCGAGCTGATGGTGGCGCATGACGCGCGCTTCAGCGTTGACGACAGTGAGCTGGCGCGAGATGGCGCCAGCTACACGATAGACACGGTGCGCGCGCGGGTGGCAAGTCATCCGGGCGAGCAGCTGTTCTTGGTGATCGGCCAGGATCAGTTCGAGCGCCTGCATACATGGCACCAATGGCGTGAGCTGCTGGCGCTGGTGACCCTGGCTGTGGCAGCGCGCGCAGGGCAGCGAGTCAAAGCGTCAGCGGAGGTCGAGCAAGTGATCGCCGCAGCGCCGCAAGGCATGCAGTTGCTGGAGATGCCGGCAATGCAGATTTCATCTACCCAGGTACGCGAGCTGGCCTCGCGTGCTCAGGACATCCGCCCCATGGTGGGCGACGCGGTGGCGGGGTATATTGCCCAACACCGTCTTTACAGCGAGCACTGAATGGACATTCGAAAACTGCAACGCGCCATCGTCGATGGTCTTGAGGACGTGAAGGGCCAGAACATCGTGGTCTTCAACACCGAGCACCTGTCGCCGCTGTTCGAGCGCGTGATCATTGCCTCGGGCACCAGCAACCGTCAAACCAAGGCGCTGGCATCCAGCGTGCGCGAGACAGTCAAGGGCCGGGGCATGCAGGTGCTGCGCATGGAAGGCGGTGAGAACGGCGAATGGATCATCGTTGACTGCGGGGCTGCCGTGGTCCATGTGATGCAGCCGGCGATCCGTGATTACTACCACCTGGAAGAAATCTGGGGCGAAAAGCCGGTCAAGCTCAAGCTTGGCGACAGCGAGACGCGTCTGGTCAAGGCTTCGGAAGACGCGGCGCCGGTGAAGAAAACGGCAGCGAAAAAGACCCCGGTCAAGGCCGTCGTGGCCAAGCCGGTTCCCGTCAAAAGAGCCCCGGCAGCCAAGCCGGTGGCCAAGAAGGCCCCGGCCAAGAAGGGCGTGACCCGTACTGTCGGCGTCAAGACACCGGTCAACAAGATCATCAAGGTCGGCGTGCCCAAGCCCGCTGCCAAGAAGGTCGCGGTCAAGGCTGCCAGGCCTGCCAGAAAGACCGCAACCCGCGTTTAAGCGCAGATGCGCTTGCTGCTGGTTGCTGTCGGGCTGCGCCAACCGGCTTGGGCCGACAGCGCTTACGAGGATTTCGCCAAGCGTTTTCCGCCAGAGTTGCGGCTCGAGCTGAAAGCCGTCAAGGCCGAGACTCGCGGCAGCAAGACAGCCGAGCAGTTGATGGCGGCCGAAGCCTTACGCATCGAAGCGGCCTTGCCCAAGGGCGTGCGCCGGCTGATCCTCGACGAGCATGGCGAGCGCCGCAGCAGCCTGCAATTGGCCGACCGGATGAAGCTGTGGATGGGCGACGGGCGCGATGTCGCCTTGATCATCGGCGGGCCTGACGGTCTGGCGCCGGCATTGAAGGCCACGGCCGACGAGACGCTGCGCCTATCGGACCTGACCCTGCCCCATGCTTTTGCCCGCGTGCTGCTGGCCGAGGGGCTTTACCGGGCCTGGACGATCATGACCGGTCACCCCTATCACCGTGAGTAAGCCGATGCGCCCGGAATTCATTTACCTCGCTTCGCAAAGCCCGCGCCGGCGCCAGTTGCTCGACCAACTGGGCATGCGCTTCGAGTTGCTGCTGCCCGGGGACGATGAAGACGCCGAGGCGCTGGAAGCGGTGCTGCCGGGCGAGCTGCCCGAGGCCTATGTCGCGCGCGTCACCGAGGCCAAGCTCGATGCGGCCCTGCTGCGCCTGGCGGCGCGCGGTCTGCCCGCCGCACCGGTGCTTTGCTCGGATACCACGGTGGCGCTCGACCAGCTCATTCTGGGCAAACCGGTCGATGCCGAAGATGCTTTCGCAACGCTGAGCCTGCTGTCCGGGCGACGCCATCGCGTCATCACGGCGGTCGCGGTGGGAACGCCGGACCGGCGCAGCTCGGTGCTGAATATTTCGGAGGTCGAGTTCGCCCCGGTACCGGCCGAGCAACTGCGCCGCTATGTGGTCAGTGGCGAGCCATTCGGCAAGGCCGGGTCCTATGCGATCCAGAGCCAGGCGGCAGCCTGGATCAGCTCGATCCATGGCAGCTATTCGGCCATCATGGGCTTGCCCTTGTACGAGACCGCGCAGTTGCTGCAGTCATGGGGTTTCAGGTTTTGAGCTGGTAATCGGTAAAAGGAACGGGCAATGGAAGACATCTTGATCAACTGGTCGCCGCAGGAAACAAGGGTGGCGGTGGTCGAAAACGGCGCGGTGCAGGAATTGCATATCGAGCGCTCGCTGGAGCGCGGTCTGGTCGGCAACGTCTATCTGGGCAAGGTCGCGCGCGTGTTGCCAGGAATGCAATCGGCCTTTATCGACATCGGCCTTGAACGCGCCGCATTTCTGCATGTGGCCGACCTGCATGTCAATGGTGTCAGCGCCCGCAGCTACCATGCCGAGGCAGGCACGGCCACGCCGATCGAACGGCTGGTCTTCGAGGGCCAGGCCTTGACCGTGCAGGTGATCAAGGACCCGATCGGCACCAAGGGCGCGCGTCTGTCGAGCCAGATCAGCATCGCCGGGCGCATGCTGGTGTTTTTGCCCCAGGACGAACATATCGGCGTGTCGCAGAAGATCGGCTCACCCGAAGCGCGCGAGCTGCTGCGCGCCCGCATGCAGGTCCTGATCGGACGCCCCGAAGAGGGGGGAGGCGGCGGTTTCATCTTGCGGACCAATGCCGAAGATGCCAGCGATGAAGAGCTTGCTGCCGACATCGCCTATCTGCGCAAGACCTGGAGCCGTATCCGCGAGGGCGCTTCGACCAAGCCGCCAGGCTCGCTGCTGCATCAGGACCTCAGCCTGGTCGAGCGGGTGTTGCGCGATCTGGTCCACGAACGCACTGCGTCGATCCGCATCGATTCACGCAGCCAGTTTGAAGTGCTGCAAGGTTTTGGCGACCTCTACATGCCTGCCGCCTCGGCCAAGCTCGAGCATTACAGCGGCGAGCGACCGATATTCGATCTGAACAATGTCGACGCCGAACTGGTCCGCGCGCTGGCGCGGCGGGTCGATCTGAAATCGGGTGGCTATCTGATCTTTGACCAGACCGAGGCGATGACGACGATCGACGTCAACACCGGCGGCTTCGTCGGCGCTCGCAACTTTGAAGACACGATCTTCAAGACCAATCTGGAGGCCGCGGGAGCAATCGCGCGGCAACTGCGGCTGCGCAATCTGGGCGGCATCATCATTGCCGACTTCATCGACATGGTGCGCGAAGAACACAAGGCCGCAGTGTTGTCCGAGTTCCGCAAGCAGTTGAGCCGCGACCGAACCAAGATCACCGTCGGCGGCTTCACCCAGCTCGGTCTGCTTGAGATGACCCGCAAACGCACGCGTGAATCACTGGCGCGAATCCTGTGCGAACCCTGCCCGACTTGCGAGGGACGGGGCCAGATCAAGACCGCGCGCAGCGTCTGTTACGACATCATGCGCGAGATCCTGCGTGAGGCACGCCAGTTCAGTCCGAAGGAATTCCGCATCGTTGCTGCGGCCAATGTGGTGGAGATGCTGCTCGACGAAGAAAGCCAGCATCTTGCTGGCCTGTCTGACTTCATCGGCAAGCCGATCTCGCTGAGCGCCGAGCCGATGAACCAGACCGAGCATTACGACATCGTGCTGCTGTAATCACATCGCCGGTTTGTCCGACAACGCCTTCAGGTTGTCGATCAATTCCTTGCTCATTGGCGCATTCAGGTTGATGCCTTTGGGTGGGATCGGCGACTGGAACCATTTCTTGTAGAGGGCCTCGAATTCGCCGCTCTTCATCATCGCGGCCAGGCTGTCGTCGACCAGCTTCTTGAAGCTCGGGTCATCGCGGCGCAGCATGATGGCGTAGGGCTCGACCTGCAGCGCCTCGCCGACGACGGCCAGCTCGGCCGGGTTCTGCGCACTCGCGCGCAGGCCGTAGAGCAGGATGTCGTCCATGCCGAAGGCGTCGGCGCGATGTTGTTGCACCAGCAAGGCCGATTCGGCATGGTCCTTGGCGGCCAGCAGTTCGAAACCCAAGTTCTGCTCAGCGTTCAGCTTGCGCAGCAACTGGAAGTTCGTCGTTCCGGCCGTTGACACAACTTTCTTGCCTTTCAGGTCGGCGAAGTTCTTGATGCCCGAGTTCGCAATCACCAGCAATCGGGTGCCGGTATAAAAATAATTGGTGGCAAATGCGACCTGCTTGCCGCGCTCGCTGTTGTTGGTGGTGGAACCGCATTCGATGTCGATGGTGCCGTTCTGCAGCAGCGGAATCCGGTTCTGCGAGGTCACCGCCTGGGTGCTGACCTTCAGATCGGCGCGGCCGGTGGCCTTCTTGACCTGTTCGACCAGCTTGCCGCAGATTTCCCAGGCAAAGCCGATCGGTTGCGCATCGCCGCCGAGGTAGGAAAAAGGAATAGACGACTCACGGTAGGCCACCGTGATGCTGCCACTGGCCTTGACCTTGTCGAGGGTCTGAGCCTGAGCGCTGCTGCAAATGCCCAGAACGGACAGAACCATGAGGAGAGAAGTACGCATGTTGTCACTCTTTCGGTTGGGGTGATGGACCAGCGGACTCTACCGGCAAAATTACCGTTCGAGAAAAAATGTTCAGGTCTTGGGCGGCCGCGGCTGCCGGCCGAGCTGATAGAACTCGGAGTTCGGGCGCAGGGAAATGCTGTTGGCGAGCCGGTTCGACAGGCCGAACAGCGCGGTGATCGACGTGATGTCCCAGATGTCTTCGTCGTTGAAGCCATGGGGGTAGAGTGCCGCATAGTCGGCGTCTCCCACCGCACCCGACTGCAGGCAGACCTTCAGGGCAAAGTCGAGCATCGCTTGCTGGCGCGGCGTGATGTCGGCCTTGCGGTAATTGGTCGCCACCTGGTCGGCCAGCATCGGTGCCTTTTCATGGATGCGCAGGATCGCGCCATGGGCGACGACGCAATAGAGGCAATGGTTGGCCGCGCTGGTGGCGACGATGATCATCTCGCGTTCGCCCTTGCTCAGGCCCGAGTCGCGCAGCAGCAAGGCATCATGATAGGCTAGGAAGGCGCGGAATTCATCCGGCCTGCGCGCCAGCGCCAGAAAAACATTGGGCACGAAGCCGGCCTTCTCCTGGACCTCCAGAATGCGCTGCCGGACGTCTTCGGGTAGGTCTCCGAGCAGGGCAGGATCGGGCGTCGGATAGCGGCAAATCTTTGCGGTCTGGCTCATGCGTTTCTCGTGTGGTTTGCGCTGATGATAGCCAGCATTGCGCTGCGGATGCACCTTGCATCCCATCCCGATCCGCGCTGCACCCATTCGCCTGGAGCCATGCAAAGCAGCCCTGAGGCAAAATCACCGGCTTGTGCGCGACAGCGCAGCAGCAACGATCGCGAGCCCATGTCCTACCTGAAGCCTTTTCTCCAGCCGCTGACCCAGCTGTCGCGCCGTACTTTGCTGGGCGGCACAGCCGCGCTGCTGGGTCTGCCGGCCTTGGCCCAGTTCCGTGTTGAAATCTCTGGTGTCGGCGGCTCGCAGATGCCGGTGGCCTTGCCCGATTTCGTCAACGAAGCCGGCAGCGGCCAGGCGGTGGCGGCGATCATCCGCGCCGATCTCGAGCGCAGCGGACAGTTCCGCATCGTCGATGCGCCGGCTGGTCTGTCAGAAACCAGCTTGCCGGCCTGGAATGATTGGCGCGCCCGCAATGCCGATGCCCTGGCGGCGGGCTCGGTCAGCCGCTTGGCCGATGGCCGGGTCGACCTGCGCTTCAAGCTCTGGGATGTGGTGAAAGGCCAGGACCTCGGCGGCGAAGCCAATGCGGTGGCGCCCGACGATGTGCGGCTCGCAGCGCACCGGATTGCCGACGCGATTTATCTGAAGCTGACCGGCGAGCGCGGCGTCTTCGCTACCCGCATGGCCTATGTGACCAAGGCCGGCGGCCGCTACAGCCTGCGCATCGCCGATGCCGATGGGGAAGGTGGCCAGGTTGCGCTGTCCAGTGCCGATCCGATCATCTCGCCGGCCTGGTCGCCGAACGGCCATGAGCTCGCCTATGTGTCGTTCGAATCGCGCAAGGCGGTGGTCTGGGTGCAGGACTTGTCGACCGGAAGACGCCGCATGCTGGCCAATTTCCGCGGTACCAACAGCGCGCCGACTTTTTCACCCGACGGGCTGCAACTGGCCCTGACCTTGTCGCGTGATGGCGGCTCACAGTTGTTCATCATGAACCGCGATGGCAGCGCCCTGCGCCGTTTGACCCAGACCTCGGCGATCGACACCGAACCGGTGTTTACACCCGATGGCCGCTCGATCTATTTCGTCAGCGACCGTGGCGGCAGCCCGCAGGTCTACCGCATGGCCACGGAAGGCGGCGCGGCCACGCGGGTCACCTTCAGCGGCAACTACAACATCAGCCCGGCGATCAGTCCCGACGGCCGCACGATGGCCTACATCACCCGGATCAGTAGTGGTGGTTTCAGGCTCTGTGTGATGGATCTGGCGGGTGGCCAGGTTCAGCAGATCAGCGACAGCAGCGACGACGAGAGTCCGAGTTTTTCACCCAATGGGCGGCTGCTGGTTTATGCCACCCGTGCCGGTGGTCGCGATGTCTTGATGACCAGCACGCTCGACGGCAGGATCAAGGCCCGCTTGATTTCGACGCTGGCCGATGTCCGTGAACCGACCTGGGGGCCTTTTTCGAGGTAAATCCGGGTAAAGCAGGGGGGTGGCCAATTCGAACCAATTCGAACTTGTTGGACAATCGGGGGGTTGGTGTCTGTTGACGATTGGTTTGCCGGTCGCTTTTTCCGCGCATGAACGCGCTCTCTTTTGGAGTGATAAAAATGAAAATATCCCGTTACGCATTGAGTTTGTTCACCGTTGCAGCCCTCGCTGGTTGCGCCTCCACCGTCAAGCTCGATGAGCCGGCGCCGGTCGAAACCCGTTCGGCTGCGCCAAGCGCGCCGGCAATGACCAACAATCCCAATTCGACCCCAGCGCCCGTGGTGGCCCAGTCCAAAGTCGTGACTGTCGATCTGGGTGCACAGTTGACGGCTGCTGTGGCCAATCAGCGAATTGTCTACTTCGACTTTGACAGCTATCAGGTCAAGGGCGAATTCAGCGGCCTGCTCGATGCCCATGCCAAGCGCCTGAGCAACGATCGCAAGCTGGCGCTGAATCTGGAAGGCCATACCGATGCGCGTGGCGGGAGCGAATACAACCTGGCGCTGGGCCAGAAGCGTTCAGAAGCCGTTGCCAAGGCACTCGGCGTGTTGGGCGTCGGTGCAGCACAGGTCGAGCCGGTCAGCTTCGGCAAAGAGCGCCCGGCAGCGCAGGGTAGCGACGAAGCCGCCTGGGCCAAGAACCGCCGTGTTGAACTGAAAGACAAGTGAGATGAGCGTGCAGCGTTATTGCTTTGCCCTGCTGCTGGCCGGCTTGTTTTCGAGCCTGCCAGCCCATGCCGCGCTGTTCGAGGATGACGAGGCCCGCAAGGCCATCCTTGACCTGCGTGGCCGGATCCAGCAAGGCGATGACGCGCAGCGGTTGCGGATCGAACAACTGCTGGCACAGATTCAGGAGCAAGCGACGCAATTCGCGCCTTTGCGCCGCAGCCTGCTCGATCTGAATGGCCAGATCGAGACCTTGAGTCGCGATATCGCCAAACTGGTCGGGCAAAACGAGCAACTGGCGCGCGACCTGTCCGAGACTCAGCGCAAGCTCAACGATCAAAACCAGGCGCTGGATGCCCGTTTGAAGCCGCTCGAGCCGCAGAAGGTGACGCTCGACGGACGTGATTTCCAGGTCCAGTCCGAAGAGCGGCGCCTGTACGAAGCCGCGATGGCGATGGTCAGGCAGGGCGACTTCAACGAAGCCGCGACTGCGTTGACCAATTTCAGCTTGCGTTTTCCGGCCAGCGGTTACACCGATTCGGTGCGTTTCTGGCTCGGCAACGCGCTCTATGCCAAGCGCGATTACAAGGAAGCGATTTCGACGTTCAGGGCCTTTGTCCTGGCCAATCCCGACCATCCTCGCGCTGCCGAGGGTTTGCTGGCGTTGGCCAATTGCCAGATCGAGTTGAAGGACGCGAAAGCCGCGCGCCGCAGTCTGGAAGACCTGATCAAGGCCTATCCAGCCACCGAGGCCGCGCAAGCCGGCAAAGAGCGGTTGCGCGGGCTGGGCACTGCGAAGTAGTCCGCCGCAATCGGCATGTTGATCAAAGAACAAGAGGCTGACGCAGAGCGCCGTTTCGGTGGTCTGCGCAGGCTGTACGGCGAGGCCGATTACCTGCAGTTGCGTGCCGCCAGATTTGCCGTGGTCGGGCTGGGTGGTGTGGGCTCCTGGGTGGTGGAAGCGCTGGCCCGATCAGGCGTTGCCGGGCTCACCTTGATCGACCTTGATCAGGTGGCTGAATCGAACATCAATCGTCAGGTGCAGGCCGTGGGGGCGACCATCGGCATGGCCAAGGTCGAGGCGATGAGGCAGCGCGTGATCGACATTCATCCGGGCTGCGAGGTCCGCGTCATCGAGGAATTCGTCGATGAGCAGAACTGGCCAGACCTGCTCGACGGGCCGGGACAAATGCCGCTCGATGGCCTGGTCGATGCCTGCGATCAAGTGCGTGCCAAGGCCAGACTTGCCGCCTGGTCGATCGAGCAGAGAGTTCCCTTCATCACGGTCGGTGCTGCAGGCGGCAAACGCGAACCGCATCTGTTGAGCGTGGCTGATCTGGCTGACGTGACCCATGATCCATTGCTGGCTTCGCTGCGCCAGCGCCTGCGCAAGCAATATGGCGCCGCAGGGCGTGGCCGGATCGGCGTGGCCTGCGTGTTTTCGCGCGAACCAGTGCACCGGCCGATGCTCGCCGTACAGGATGGTGCAGAAGCTGAAGCCTGCGCAGTCGATGGCAGCCTCAATTGCCATGGCTATGGTTCGAGCGTCGCAGTCACTGCCAGTTTTGGCATGAATGCTGCTGCACAGTTGATTGCGGGTTTCCTGAAAAATCGGTCCATCGCCTTGCGCGAATTTCAATAATTTGTCTATAATCAAAAGCTTCGCCTGACAAGGCTGAAGGGTTGTTAGCTCAGTTGGTAGAGCATCGGACTTTTAATCCGTTGGTCGTGGGTTCGAGCCCCGCACAACCCACCAAGAATTCGGCGGTTCGCTGCTATGATTCAAGACTCGCAAGTTTTACGACTGCGCGAGGGCTCTTAGCTCAGTTGGTAGAGCAGCGGACTCTTAATCCGTAGGTCGAGTGTTCGAGTCACTCAGGGCCCACCAAAATTTAAGAATGGAATCAAGCACTTAGCGCCACAAGCACTAAGTGCTTTTTTTTGGCTTGGAGAAAACCTACGTTATACCGGCGCTGTACGTCTCCTTCAGGGCGACGAGTACGAACGGATCAGCGTTCCGGTTGGAGTGCCATTCACAACGGATGACGCCGGGCACCCGATCGGACCTGCCAATTCTCGCGTGAGACGCGATTTCTTTCCCCTCAACCTGAGCCAGCGCGGCCCCTCTGATGGCTACACCCGGCGCAACCTGGGCGGCATGCTGATCGGGCTCAGGTGAATCGACGAAGCCGTGGCTTACCTGCGCGCGGGACTGGCGTTGATGTCGGTCGACCCGCAGGCCGACTTCGGCCTGGCGACGGCGCCGGAAGAGGTCGCCACGGACGCGGCTGGCCGGCGTCAACTATCCTGGCTGCGATGTCTTTCCGGTTGCCTCTGCGGTCACGCTCTATGGTCTACGGACAGATTGCGAATTGCTGCAAATAAAGCGACAATCGACGCCGAATATGCATCAATCCTTGCCCTCCCTGCTGTTTCCTGAGTACAGGCGCCGCGTGCTCGGGCTCCTGCTGCTTCGCCCAGATGAGGCTCTGCATGGGCGTGAAATCGCGCGTCGGACAGGCTTGGCCCCAGGCACCATCACCCGCGAGCTGACGAGGCTCGCGGAAGTCGGCTTGCTCAAACGCGAGAAGCGCGGCAACCAGCAGCTCTACAGCGCTGACACCGCCGGGCCGATCTTCGCTGAACTGGCCAGCATCCTGCGCAAGACCTCCGGCATGGCCGACGTGCTCGTTCAAGCGCTCGCGCCGGCAGCTCCGAAACTTCGTCTTGCATTCGTGTTCGGCTCGGTAGGGCAGGGACGCGAAACTGCTGGCAGCGACATCGACCTCATGCTGATTGGTGACATTAGCTTTCGAGAGGTTGTGGAGCTTCTCTTTCCTGTTCAAGCGACGCTTGGCCGGGAGGTGAATCCGAAGGTGTATTCTGTCGGCGAGTTTTCCGAGAAGGCGCCGGTGGAGCCGTTTCTTGCCGACGTGCTGGCGAAGCCAAAGATTTTCTTGATCGGGAACGCCCATGACCTTGAAGAACTTGCTGGGCATCAGCCTTGACGCCGTTGCCGCCGACAAGGTGTCGGTGGGCATGCTCATCGCCGCCGCCGAGCGCAACATTTCCGATGCACAGCTCCAAGGGCTGAGCAGCGAGAACCGGTTCGACGCCGCCTACAAGGCGATCATGCAAATGGCGATGGTGGCCTTGAATGCGAATGGCTACCGGACGCTGAAGAGCAAGCCCGGGCATCACCAGACGGCGATCCAGACGCTACCGCTCACCGTGGGTCTTCCGCAGCCGAAGGTCATCGTTCTTGACGCTCTGCGCAAACAACGCAATCTGTCGGACTACTCTGGTGACTTGGTGCCCGACGCTGCGGTAGTAGAGTGCGTGACGAGCGCGAATGAGTTGCTGGCCCACGTCAAGGCATGGCTCAAGGCAAACCGACCCGACCTGCTCTGATGGCGGTCCAACACTGGCACAAATTTGGCACAACGGTAAGCGTCTGGCCAACTACATCCTTGCAAATGTTGACATAGTGGGTTCGGGAGGCTTAGGCGGCTTTGGGGATGGGTCTGGCTAAGGGCGCCGGCGCTGCGGAACTAACAGGCGGTTTCCAGTTGTGCGGGAGCAACTCCGCCAAGTCCCGGTGCTTGAGCGTGGGCAGTCGCTCCAGCACATCCTTGAGATATTCCCAGGGGTCGCGGTCGTTGAGCTTGGCCGATTCGACCAAGCTCATGACGGTTGCCGCACGTTCACCAGCACTCTGCGAGCCCACGAAGAGCCAATTTTTGCGTCCAATGCAGAGCGGACGTATCGAATTTTCCGCCTTGTAGTTATCGATGGGAATGTTGCCATCTTCAAGGAAGCGTGTCAGTCCCTGCCAGTTACCCAGCGTGTAGTCAATGGCCTTGGCCGTGACGTCGGCCTTGGCCAATAGCAGTCTTTTCGTGAGCAGCCACTTGTGCAACCTATCGAGGATGGGCTGAGACTGCGCTTGGCGCAGCATTCGACGAGGCTCAGGGTGGAGGTCCCGGGCTTCCCGCTCGATGTCGTAGAGTTTGCCGATCAAAATGACTGCCTGGCCGGCAATCTCGCTGCCGTTAAACTTATGGGCCTCAAAGAGTTTTCGCCGCGAATGAGCCCAACAAAAAACCGGCGTGATGCCCCTCCCGCGAACGGTAAAATTTTTTTAAAAAAGCACGATCGTTCGTTCTATTATTCAGCATAACAAATCTGCAGTGCATGCCTCGATGCCCGTTCAAGCCAGCCATATCAAGCAAGCCGCGTCGGCGTTGAAGCCGACGCGTGGCCTGCGTTCGCTGCAAAAAGGCCTGCAGACCCGCGCGATCATCCTCGATGCAGCGCTCGGCCTGGCTGCGCAAATGGGCTTGGAAGGTTTGTCGATTGGCGCCTTGGCTGACGTCACGAACATGAGCAAGTCGGGCGTGTTCGCCCATTTTGGTTCGCGCGAAGAGTTGCAGATCGCGGTTCTGACCGAATACCACGCCAGGTTCGAAGAGGAAGTGTTCTTTGGTGCGGTACGCACGACGCGCGGCCTGCCGCGGTTTCGGGCACTGTACGAGCGCTGGTTGCGGCGCGTCTCGGTCGAGATCGATTCGGGCTGCATCTACATCAGCGGTGCGGTCGAGTTCGACGACCGGCCCGGCCCGGTACGCGATGCGCTGGTGGCGATGGTCAAGGCCTGGCAACTGGCCTTGCACAAGGCCGTCGGGTTGGCGCAGCAAGTGGGCCATCTGCGCGCCGATGCCGACGTCGAGCAGATCCTGTTCGAACTGCATGGACTGATCCTGTCCTTGCACCATGACGCGCGCTTTCTGCGCAATCCGGTCGCGCTCAAGCATGCGCAAGCCGGTTTCGATCGCTGTTTGCAGTATTACGCCACGCCGGCCGGCCTTGCCGCCGACGCCTTGGCCAGAAAACCAGTTACGGTCACCGCCAGAAAGCGGCCAACATCACCACGCATTGACAGGAGCAAGACATGACCCAATACCAGCCGCCATTGCGCGACATGCAGTTCGTGATGCACGAAGTGCTCAACGTTGTCGATGAATTGAAGCAATGTCCCAAACATGCCGAGCTTGACGCGGACATGATCAACGCAGTGCTCGAGGAGGGCGGCAAGTTCGCTGCCGAAGTACTGTTGCCTTTGAATCTGAGCGGCGATGCCGAAGGTTGCGTGCTCGACAAGACCACCCATGAAGTGACGCCGCCGCAGGGCTTCAAGGCGGCTTACGCCAAATATGTCGAAGGCGGCTGGCCGGCGATGGGTTGCGACCCCGAGTACGGCGGCCAGGGCCTGCCGGTGGTGCTGAACCAGTCGCTGTACGAAATGATGAACTCGGCCAATCAGGCCTGGACGATGTATCCGGGCCTGAGCCACGGCGCTTACGAGGCCTTGCATGCGCATGGCACGGCTGAGCAGAAGGCGACTTATCTGCCGCGTCTGACCAGCGGCGAATGGACCGGCACGATGTGCCTGACCGAAGCCCATTGCGGCACCGACCTGGGCTTGCTGCGCAGCAAGGCCGAACCCCAGGCGGATGGCAACTACAAGATTACCGGCAACAAGAT
Organism: uncultured Burkholderiales bacterium; assembly: GCA_903820745.1. Classification (GTDB taxonomy): domain Bacteria; phylum Pseudomonadota; class Gammaproteobacteria; order Burkholderiales; family Burkholderiaceae_C; genus Paucibacter_A. Next base: position 75,274 of record CAIJIT010000162.1, on the reverse strand, counting down.
TTTCATCTCGGCCGGTGAACATGACATGGTCGAGAACATCGTCCATCTGGTGCTGGCGCGGATCAGCGGTGCGCCTGAAGGCTCCAAAGGCATCTCGCTGTTCATCGTGCCCAAGTTCCTGGTCAATGTCGATGGCACGCTCGGCGCGCGCAATGGCATTTTCTGCAGCGGCCTCGAGCACAAGATGGGCATCCACGCCAATTCGACCTGCCAGATGGTGCTGGACGGGGCGGTCGGCTCGCTGGTCGGCGCGCTCAACAAGGGTCTGGCGGCGATGTTCGTGATGATGAACGCGGCACGCTTGGGCGTTGGCAACCAGTCGCTCGGGCTGACCGAAGTGGCGTACCAGAATGCCGCAGCCTATGCCAAGGACCGTATCCAGATGCGTTCGCTGTCGGGCCCGAAAGCGCCCGACAAGCCGGCCGACCCGATCATCGTTCACCCCGATGTGCGCAAGATGCTGCTGACCGCCCGCGCCTATGCCGAAGGCGGCCGGGCCTTGTCGATCCATGTGGCGGTGACGCTGGACAAGTTCCTCAGTTCCGACGATGAAGACACGCGCAAGGAGGCTTTCGATGAGGTTGCGCTGCTGACCCCGATCATCAAGGCTTTCATCACCGACAACGCCTGGATCGCCACTTCGCATTGCATGCAGGTCTTCGGCGGCCATGGCTTCATCCATGACTGGGGCATGGAACAGTTTGTCCGCGATTCCCGCATCAACATGATCTACGAGGGCACCAACACGATCCAGTCGCTCGATCTGCTGGGGCGCAAGGTGCTCGGCGACAACGGTGCCAAGTTGCGCAAGTTCGGCGCCCGGATCGCGGCTTTTGTCGAGGAAGAGGGCACCGACGAAGCGATGCAGGAATTCATCAACCCGCTGGCCGAGTTGGGCGACAAGGTCACCAAGCTGACCACCGAAATCGGCATGAAAGCCTTCAGGAACCCGGATGAAGTGGGGGCGGCTGCAGTGGACTATCTGCGCGTTGTCGGCCATCTGACCTTCGCTTATTTCTGGGCCCGCATGGCCAAGGTGGCCCTGGCCAAGCAGGGCAGCGGCGACCCGTTCTACAAGGCCAAGCTGGCGACAGCGCGCTTTTACTTTGCCAAGCTGCTGCCGGAAACCGCGGCGCTGATCCGCACTGCTCGCGCCGGCCTGCCAGCGCTGATGGAAATGGACGAAGCCTTGTTCTGAGGCCCGAGTGGGGCCGCGCATTGACCGCTGGATGCCAGCGACAAGATCATCCGAGGAGAATTCTTGAAAAAATTTGTAGGCGCGGCTGCGCTTTGCTTGTTGGCCAATTTCGCGCTGGCCCAAACCAGCCCTCTGGGCCTGTGGAAGACCATCGACGATGACGGCCACACCGAGAAATCACTGGTGCGGATCACCGCCGCAGGGGGCGTGCTGACCGGCCATATCGAGAAGATTTTCGAAACTGCCAAGCAGCATGCCTTGTGCGACCAGTGCAGCGACGAGCGTCATGGCAAGCCGGTGCTCGGCATGGCGATCATCCGCAATGTCAAGCAGGACACCGATGACAAGTCCCTGTGGGGCGGCGGCGAGATCCTCGACCCGAACAATGGCAAGACCTACAGTGCCAGATTGAAGCCAGTTGAGGGCGGCAAGAAGATGGAGATGCGCGGCTATATCGGCGCGCCGATGTTCGGCCGTACACAGACCTGGATCCGCGTTGAATGAAATTTCAGGCCAAGCGCAAGCTTGCTTTCATGATTTTTAGGAGAACCCCGTGAGTCGATTCCTTGTTCGTAAAGTCGCTGTGCTCGGCGCAGGCGTGATGGGCGCGCAAATTGCCGCGCATCTGGTCAATCTGAAATTGCCGGTGGTCCTGTTCGATCTGCCGGCCAAAGACGGTCCGAAAAACGGCATCGTCAGCCGCGCGATCGACGGCCTGAAAAAGCTCAAGCCCGCGCCGCTCGGTGTGGCCGAGGACGCCGCGCTGATCCAGCAGGCCAATTACGAAGAGCACCTGGATCTGTTGCTGGGCTGCGACCTGATCATCGAGGCGATTGCCGAGCGGATGGACTGGAAGCTCGATCTGTACAAGAAGATCGCCCCCTTTGTCGCCCCCCATGCGATCGTTGCCAGCAACACCTCGGGCTTGTCGATCACCAAGCTGGCCGAAGTGCTGCCCGAAGCCATCAAACCGCGCTTTTGCGGCATCCATTTCTTCAATCCACCGCGTTATATGTCGCTGGTCGAGTTGATCAATACGCCGACCACTTTGCCCGAGGTGATCGACCAACTTGAATCCTTCGTCACCAGTGCGCTGGGCAAGGGTGTGGTGCGTGCCAATGACACGCCGAACTTCGTCGCCAACCGGGTTGGCATCGCCGGCATGATGGCGACGATGATCGAAGCCGAGAAGTTCGGGCTCAGCGTCGATGTGGTCGATGACCTGACCGGCAAGAAGCTCGGCCGCGCTTCCAGCGGCACCTTCCGCACCGCCGATGTGGTGGGCCTCGATACGATGGCCCATGTGGTCAAGACGATGCAGGACAGCCTGCCCGACGATCCGTTCTATTCGATCTATGCGACGCCTAAAGTGCTGGCTGGTCTGATCGAAAAGGGTTCATTGGGCCAGAAAACCGGCGGCGGTTTCTACAAGAAGGTCGGCCGCGACATCCAGCGCCTGGACTTCGCCAGCGGCGACTATGTGGTCGGCGGCAAGAAGGCCGACGAGATCGTCGCACGCATCCTGAAGAAGGCGGCCCCCGACCGGCTCAAGCTGTTGCGCGAATCGACCAATCCGCAAGCGCAGTTCCTCTGGGCCATCCTGCGCGACAGCTTCCACTATGTCGCTGTGCATCTGGGTGATGTTGCCGACACGGCGCGCGAGATCGACTTTGCGATGCGCTGGGGCTTCGGTGCCCAGCAAGGCCCGTTCGAGCTCTGGCAGGCGGCGGGCTGGAAACAGGTGGCCGAATGGATCAGCGAAGACATCGCTGCCGGCAAGACGCTGAGCAACGCTGCATTGCCGGCCTGGGTCTTCGAAGGCCCGGTCGCCGACAACGCCGGCGTGCACAGTCCTGCAGGCTCCTGGAGCGCGGCTGAAGGTCGTTTCAAACCGCGTGCCAAGCTGCCGCATCAACAGCGCCAGGCTTTCCCCGAGAGCCTGTTCGGCGAAGGCGCGGTGGCGCCTTTGCAAGCCGGCACCGAACTGTTCAAGAACGAGGACCTGCGCGTCTGGACGCAGGACGGCGAGGTGCTGATTGCTTCGATCACCGCCAAGCTGCATCTGATCAGCCCGGCGGTGGCTGAAGGTCTGCTGCAGGCCATCGATCTGGCGGAGAAGAGCTACAAGGGTCTGGTGATCTGGTCGCCCGATGATGTGTTCTCGGCGGGCGCCAACCTGGAGTCGCTGATGCCGGTCTTCATGAAGCTCGGCGCCAAGGGCATCCTGCCGGAAGAAAAGAAGCTGCAGGACGCGATGCTGCGCCTGCGCTATGCGGCCGTGCCGGTGGTCGCTGCAATGCGCGGCATGGCGCTGGGTGGTGGCTGCGAACTGGCCGTGCATTGCGCGCGCCGCGTCGCCCATCTGGAAAGCTATGTCGGTCTGGTCGAAGTCGGCGTCGGGTTGATTCCGGGCGGCGGCGGCCTGACTTATATCGCGCGCCGGGCTGCCGAGATGGCCAACGCCGGCAATGCTGGTGCCGACATCTTTGCCTTCCTGAAAGACGGCTTCACCACCGCAGCCACAGCCAAGGTCTCGACCTCGGCGCTGGAAGCGCGCAAGAACGGCTTCTTGCTCGACAGTGACCTGATCGTGCCGAACAAGGACGAGTTGCTGTTCGTCGCTTCGGCGCAGGTCAAGGCGATGGCCGATTCGGGCTACCGCGCGCCCTTGAAAGCGCTGTTCCCGGTGGCGGGTCGCTCGGGTATCGCCACGATCAAAGGCCAGTTGGTCAATATGCGCGACGGTGGTTTCATCAGCGCGCATGACTATCACATCGCCAGCCTGATTGCCGATGTGGTCTGCGGCGGTGAGGTCGAAGCCGGATCGCTGGTCAGCGAGGAATATCTGATGTCGCTCGAGCGCAAGCATTTCTGCGGCCTGCTCGATCATCCGAAGACGCAGGAGCGGATCATGGGCATGCTTCAAACGGGCAAACCGGTCAGGAATTGATGGAGCTGCTGCGCGAATGTCTGGCGTTGTTGGGCGGTGCTCGGAATCCTCACGTACCGGAAGTACGTTCCGGTTCCTGCGCTCCGTCCGCCTAGCCAGCCATCCGCTCGCGACGCCCCATCAATCCCTGACGCAGACCGCGCTTCAGCGTAAAGAAAAAATTCATTTGCCGATCAACTAAAGGATCAGGATCATGAGCAAGCAAGTCCAGGAAGCCTATATCTGTGCCGCCACCCGTCTGCCCATCGGCAAATCGGGGCGTGGTTATTACAAGAACACCCGCCCTGACGAGATGCTGGTGCGTGCCATCCAGGCGGCATTGGCTCAGGTGCCGACGCTCGACCCGAAGGCGATCGAGGATGCCATCGTCGGCTGCTCCTTCCCCGAAGGTGAGCAGGGCATGAATATCGCGCGCATCGCCGCGGTCTTGTCGGGCCTGCCGACCTCGGTCGGCGGGGTGACGGTCAACCGTTTCTGCGCCTCGGGCCTGACCGCGATCCAGATGGCGGCAGACCGCATCCGCGTCGGCGAGGCCGAGGTGCTGATCGCGGCCGGCGTCGAGTCGATGAGCATGGTGCCGATGAGTGGCAACAAGCCTTCACTCGCCCCCTCGATCTTCGAGCGCGACGAGAACGTCGGTGTCGCCTATGGCATGGGCCTGACGGCGGAGAAGGTCGCGCAGCAATGGAAGATCAGCCGCGAAGCGCAGGATGAATTCGCGCTGCAATCGCATTTGCGCGCCTTGCGTGCGATCCAGGCCGGTGAGCATCGCGACGAGACCACGCCCTACGAGTTGCTCGAGCGCAGCCCGAACTTGGCGGACGGTTCCATCAACATCAAGCGTCGCATCGTCGACTGCGACGAAGGCCCGCGCAGCGACACCTCGATCGAAGGTCTGGCCAAGCTGCGCGCCGTCTTCGCCGCCAAGGGCAGCGTCACCGCAGGCAACAGCTCGCAGACATCGGACGGCGCCGGCGCGCTGATCATCGCTTCCGAAGCGGCGGTCAAGCGCTTCGGGCTGACACCGTTGGCGCGCTTTGTCTCGTTCGCCGTGCGCGGCGTGCCACCCGAGTTGATGGGCATAGGCCCGATCGAGGCAATCCCGGCGGCGCTGAAGCTGGCCGGCATTCGCGCCCAGGACCTCGACTGGGTCGAGTTGAACGAAGCCTTTGCGGCACAGTCGCTGGCGGTGCTGAATGACCTCGACGGCAAGGGCATCACGCTTGACCGGACGCGTGTCAATCCGAATGGCGGCGCGATTGCGCTTGGCCATCCGCTCGGCGCCACCGGCGCAATCCGGGCCGCCACCGTCATCCATGGCCTGCGCCGCAACAATCTGAAGTACGGCATGGTGACCATGTGCGTCGGCACAGGGCAGGGCGCAGCCGGAATTTTCGAGCGCGTCTGAGCCCCATCGCAGCAACCCGGAGAACCCTTTCATGAGCATCAAAACCGCCATCGTCAACGGTATCAGCACGATCGAGATCGCCCGCCCCGAGAAGAAGAATGCGCTGACCCGGGCGATGTACCAGCAGATGGCCGACACCCTGTTGGCAGCCAACGCCGACAAATCGGTGCGCGCTTTGTTGATCCAGGGTCAGCCGACGATCTTCACTTCGGGCAACGACATCGAGGATTTCATGGCCAGCCCGCCGCGCGATGAAGAAGCGCCGGTGTTCCAGTTCATGCGCGCGCTGGTCGGCTGTGAAAAGCCGGTGATCGCAGCGGTCAATGGCGCGGCGATCGGCATCGGCACCACCCTGCTGCTGCATTGCGACTTTGTCTATGTGGCCGATGACTCGCGTCTGGCCATGCCTTTCGTCGGTCTCGGGCTGGTGCCCGAATTTGCCTCCAGCCTTGTCCTGCCGCGCTTGATGGGACATGCGCGGGCCGCAGAAAAACTGCTGCTGGGCGACCCGTTTACTGGCGCCGATGCGGTCGAGTGCGGTATTGCCAATGCGGTGCTACCGGCGACTGAAGTGGTAGCGCAGGCGCGGCGTGTGGCCGAGCGCTTCAACAAACTGGCGCCGAGTGCGGTGCGCGAAAGCAAGCGCCTGATGCGCCGGCATAGCAGCGAGGAAGTGATGGCCACGATCAAGGTCGAGGCCGAAATTTTCGGCAAAAGACTGCGTTCACCTGAAGCGATGGAAGCCTTTCAGGCCTTTTTCCAGAAACGTCAGCCGGACTTTTCGAAGTTCGACTGAGGCCGCGCTGCAGCAGTCGGGTCAGGCGCAGCCAGTCCGGCATCGTCCCGCAACCGCGCCAGACCCTTGGGCTCGCCCAGGAACCAGAACCATTGGGGATCGGTGCCGCCCTTGCGCAGAATGAAATGTCCGAATGCCAGGTAAAGCAGGGTGACGCAAGTTATCACCGCCACGCCACCCGTCAGCCCGAGGGCGGCATGGATGACCACCTGGCCTGCCGGCATGGCCGGAAATAGCTGCAAGCCGATGAAGAATGCAAGGCCGCTGATCAAGGCGATTGCCAGGGCAATGCGGGCGGCTTGAGCGAAGTGGTTTGGTTTCAATGACTGCCCCTGCCTGCTCACGCCGCTTGCAGCAAAAATTCAACCTTGACCGCCTCATAGGGAAATTCGACCTGACCGGCAGCGGTACGACTCAAGACGCCCGCCGAGACAAGCGCGGTCAAATCCATGTGCACAGCCTTGACATCCCGGCCAACCCGGCCCGCCGCATCGCGGACAGTGACCGGACCTGCGCCACAAAGTGCTTTCAACAATTCCCAGCGCTTGGCTGTCAGCACCTTCCAGAGAAGTTCCGGCGTGGCGAAAGAAATCCGGTCAGATCTCGCGCCTTGACCGGTTTTCCAGACCTGAGCAAATTCAGCCAACGCTTCGGATGGGGCCCGAACATCAAGAGTCACGGTCTTCACGGTTGATCCTTTCTATATCGTCTTGAAAAGCGGCAAGAAGCTGGTCTACACCTGTGAAAGCGTAGGACGACTCCTGGTCTCTGCAATGCCGATGATCACCTTTGCCAGCCTCGTTGTCGTAGCGGATGACGCAGACTCCCTTGACAACATAGGCCAGCCTGTATTTGTACGAATGCGTCGAGCCTGGAAGCGATGACGGCAGTTGCCAGAGTACGAGTTCTGCAAAAGCGACTTCGCTGAACGCAATGCGGCGTCTGAGCAACTCTGTGGCCTTCATGTTGTCAATTTTCACAACAACCGGTGTTGTTGTCAATCAAGCCAACAAAGGCCGCTGTGGAGCCGACGCAAGCCAAGCCGACAGCAAGGATCAGGCCGGGCGGGCGAATTCCCTTGGCTTGCCTTCCTTGTCGATCGCGACATAGGTCAGGTTGGCCTCGGTGACCTTGACGAAATGCGGGTCAGCCGGGTTGCGTTCGGCCGATACCTCGACATGCACGGAGATCGAGGTGCGGCCGATGCGCGTCACCTGGGCATAGAAGGACAGCAGATCGCCGATCGAGACCGGTTGCTTGAAGATGAACTGGTTGACCGCCACGGTGGTGACCCGGCCACGCGACACCCGGCAAGGCAGTACCGAGCCCGCCATATCGACCTGAGCCATGATCCAGCCTCCGAAGATGTCGCCATTGGCGTTCGCGTCCGATGGCATCGGCATGATGCGCAGCACCAGTTCGCGTTGCCCGACGGCTGAGATGACAGGAGGATTGAAGCTTTTGGTCATGGTTGTACGGATGCTTTGCATAAGCCCCCACGGCCTGTGCTGGCGCGGCCTCGGGCGGTCTGCGGCGTTGCACTTATTGCCAATAGCACGCGCTATTGGCCGCAAAATGCGCCTTGCATCCCTTCCCGATCCGCACCGCACCCGCTCGCGCTGAGTTATGCAGAGCATCCTTAGCTGAGAGAATCAGCGACCATTCTCGCTTCAACTGAAAGTTCCATGCACCCCAGCCACGCGCATTCCGTATCCGCCCAGACCAGGTCGGCAAAATCGCGCACCGATTGGGCGACCATTGGCAAGCTGCTGCCCTACCTGTGGCGTTACCGCTGGCGGGTCTCGTTCGCGCTGGGATTCATGCTCTGCGCCAAGCTGAGCAATGTCGGCATACCGCTGTTGTTGAAATCGCTGGTCGATGATCTGGCGATCAAGCCGGGGTCGGCGGCGAGCCTGCTGGTGGTGCCGCTGGGGCTGCTTGTCGCCTATGGCGCGCTGCGCTTCTCGACTTCACTGTTCACCGAATTGCGCGAGCTGACTTTCGCCAAGGCGACCGAGGGCACGTCCCGCTCGATCTCGCTGCAGGTGTTCCGCCACCTGCATGATCTGAGTCTGCGTTTCCACCTTGAGCGCCAGACTGGCGGCATGACCCGCGACATCGAGCGCGGCACCCGCGCCGTGCAATCGCTGATCTCGTACTCGCTCTACAGCATCGTGCCGACGCTGATCGAGGTGACGCTGGTGCTGAGCTTGCTGGCTTACAAGTTCGACGCCTGGTTCGCCTGGATCACCCTGGCCGCCTTGGCGCTCTACATCACCTTCACCTTTACCGTGACCGAGTGGCGCACCAAGTTCCGCAAGCAGCTCAACGAACTCGATTCGGTCGCACACAGCAAGGCGATTGACTCGCTGCTGAATTACGAGACGGTCAAATATTTCAACAACGAGGATTTCGAGGCCCACCGTTACGACGAGAGTCTCGAAAAACTGCGCCGCGTGCAGCTCAAATCGCAGTCGACGCTATCGCTGCTGAACACCGGCCAGCAGTTCATCATCGCCAGCGCACTGGTGCTGATGCTGTGGCGGGCCACCGCCGGCGTGGTCGCGGGCACGATGAGCTTGGGCGATCTGGTGATGGTCAACGCCTTCATGATCCAGCTCTATATCCCGCTGAATTTTCTCGGCGTCATCTACCGTGAGATCAAGCAGAGCCTGACCGATCTCGACAAGATGTTCAGCCTGCTCGAGCGCGAGCGCGAAGTCGCCGATCTGCCGAGTTCGACCGAATTGCTGGTGCAGGGCGCTGCGGTGCGTTTCGAGAATGTCAGCTTTGCTTACGACAAGGACAGGCCGATCCTGCAGCAGCTCAGTTTCGAGATTCCGGCGGGCAAGAAGGTGGCGGTCGTCGGCCCGAGCGGGGCGGGCAAGAGCACCCTGGCGCGGCTGTTGTTCCGCTTCTACGACATCGACGCCGGTCGCATCACCATCGATGGCCAGGACATCCGCCAAGTGACCCAGACCAGCTTGCGGCGTTCGATCGGCATCGTGCCGCAGGATACAGTGCTGTTCAACGACACGGTCGCCTACAACATTGCTTATGGCCGACCCGGTGCGTCCCAGGCCGAGATCGAAGCCGCGGCGCGCTCGGCGCATATCCATGCTTTCATTTCGGCAACGCCCAAGGGCTATGCCACGATGGTTGGCGAGCGCGGCCTGAAGCTCAGTGGTGGCGAGAAGCAGCGCGTGGCGATTGCGCGCACGCTGCTGAAGAACCCGCCCCTGCTGATCTTCGATGAAGCCACTTCGGCGCTTGACTCGAGCAATGAGCGCGCGATCCAGGCCGAGCTCGAGTCAGCCGCGCAGAATAAGACCGTGCTGGTCGTCGCGCATCGCCTGTCTACCGTCGTCGATGCCCATGAAATCCTGGTGCTTGAGGCCGGTCGTATCGTCGAGCGCGGCAACCATGAGCAATTGCTCGCCCTGCAAGGCGAATACGCACGCATGTGGCGTTTGCAGCAGAGCGGATCCGAGGATCAGCCCGTCGGAGCGTTGCAAGTCGCCTGAGGGACGGTTGCAGCGCGGCGGTCAGCGGCCGCGGGCCTGCCAATCGGCCAGGTCGATGCGTGGCTGTTCGAACAGCTCGTTCAAGCGCGCGTACCAGCCGCCGCCATGCATGCGCCCGACGAGGTCAAGCTTTCTGACGTCGACATGGCAGCGCTCGGCGTCGAGCACCGCTTCGTCGTCGATATGGATCGCCACCACGTTGGCCAGCACGATCGAGCGCATTTCTCCAAGGTCGATGATTTGCAGCGTCCTGCATTCGAAGGCGACCGGGCTGCCGGCGATGCGCGGCGGCGCCACCTTGGTTGAAGGCAGCGTCGCAAGCCCGGCCATTTCGAGTTCATTGACCTCGGCTTCGAACTCGATGCTGGTGATATTCATCGCTTCGATCAGGGCGAAAGGCACCAGATTGATCACGAATTCACCGGATTCGCGGATATTGCGCGCCGAGTCCTTCAAGACCTGGCCATGGGCGCCAATTCCCAGGGCGACCACCGGCGGATTGCCCGACATCGCGTTGAAAAAGGAGAAGGGCGCCGCGTTCAGCCGCCCTTGGTCATTCTGCGAGACCACCCAGGCGATCGGGCGCGGCAGCACGGTTGAGGTGATCAACTTGTAGACATTCTTGCCGTCGAGTTGGTCGGGATCGAAATACATGGTCTTGATTCTCGGGTCGGGGCTTTGGGATTTAGCCGCGGTAGCGGGTACGTGGCCTCAGCATAAGGCCGGCCGTGCGTTGTTCGATCACATGGCCGATCCAGCCGGCGCAGCGTGAGAGGGTCAGCAGCGCCACCGCCGAGCGTTCGGGCATATCTAGCGCATGGCAGAGCAGTACCAGGCCGGTTTCCACGCCGGGGCGCATGCCGGGCTTGGATTGCACCATTGCGACATGGGCGGCGAAACGGTTCGAACCCTTGCCACCCTGCAGATAGCGTTGCGCCGTGGCGAGCAGCAGCAGTGCACGCGGGTCGCCATTGGGATAAAGCGGATGGTCGAGGCCAGACGCGACACTGTTTGATCCGCGCTGCCTTTCTAACATCGTGCAGAACTGGGCGCCGTCATTGCCCGAGTTCAACAACACATCCTCGATCCGGTCGCAGGCTCGCCTGGCCCTCGAACTGCTGTGCACGCTGAGGGCCGAATTCAGGCAATGGTGGAGACTCGCGCCGCTCGAAGCGGCCAGGCGTACCGCCACCGTCTGCGGCGTCAGCTGATGGTCGGCGAGCAGCACCAGCGCGAGGTCGATCGCCTCGGCCGCTGCGGGGTCTATTTCAAGCACGCCGGCTATCTGTGCCGCGATCGACAAACCCGGATCGCCTACGACAAATTTGCTCGACGGTCGCAGATGGCACAGGCAAGCGGCCAGCAGACGCAGCAGCGCCCGGGCGCTGGCAATCGTCGTGCCTTCGCGGATGTCGTCGCTGCCTGCCTCTGAAGCAGCCAAGGAGGCGACCAGCATCGAGAACTTGCGGATCGGGTCGACCCTTGCCAGCCTGGCCTCCTGCTGCAGCGCTTGCAGCACCGCGACTTGCAATTTGCCTGGCTGCGCTACCCCCCACAACAGCGGGTCTTCACTGAGCCAGCCGGTCCAGATCATTTCGGCGACGTTTTCGAACTTTTCGCCGCTATTGGCCAGATCAACTGCGGCAAGGCCCCGGTAGCATGGACCGTCCGGCTTGATCTCGGTGATCGATGTCCGCACCACCGGTTGCGACCAGAAAGGCGCGCCAGACTTCGCAGCACTGCCGGCAATTTTCGAGCGTCCGCGTTTGCCGAGGCTTTCGACATCCTCGCGCAGGTACAGGAAGCCGCGATGCTGGTCGCTGCGGATGCGCCGCACCAGTCCGCGACTGACATAGACATAGAGCGTCTGCAGCTTGATCCGCAGCAAGTCAGCGACTTCTTGCGCCTTCAGGTACTGATCCCCTGTTGCCGCAGGCATTTCGGTCACATTGCCGCCCGGGTTCTTTTTTGTCGCCATGGTCGCCTTTATCGCCCTTTGAAGTTGATTATAAAATCAATGTTGATATTAATGTACTGGAAATCTATAATCAATCATCGTTGGAACAAAAGGGCGGGCCCATGCACATCATCGACGCTGATTCCCATGTCATCGAGTCTTCGCAGACCTGGGCGTACCTCGATCCGGTCTATCACGCCAGGCGACCCCTGCCGATCTCGGTGCCGGTCGATACCGATTTCAAGGACTGGAACAGCTTCTGGCTGATCGATCGCAAGGTGCGCCATTTCGGCGCCACGCCGGTCGAAGGCAATCTGATGGCCTCACGCAAGGCTTATTCGGTGGGCTGTCAGCAATTGACCAATGTGGCCGAACGCATCGCGGCGATGGACCGGATGAAGGTGGCGCGTCAACTGGTTCATCCTTCGTTCGCCTTGTCTATCCTCAGCGAAGACGCCGATCTGGAAGCTGCGCTGTTCCAGAGCTACAACACCTTCATGTCCAAGGCCTGCGCGCAGGCGCCCGGGCGGCTTTATTTCAACGCCATCGTGCCGTTCAGACAGCCCGATGTCGCGGTGGCCGAATTGCGCCGGCTGAGCCAGCTTGGCGGCATGGCCAGCGTTCTCGTGCGCGGTCTGGAGTGGGACAAGCCGATGGACCACCCGGCCCATTACCCAATCTTCGCCGAAGCCGAGCGCCTGGGCCTGCCGATGGTCGTACACCTCGGTTTGGGGTCGCCGACGATGTTCCAGATGTTCGACGGTTTGGTGCATCCGGTGGCCGAAAAGAAAACTTTCTACCCGCCTTATTCGCGCCGGCTGTTGAGTACCTTGACGGTGCAATACGGCTTCTTCAATCTGATGGAAGGTTCATTGCTCGACGACTTCCCCAAGCTGCGCTGGGCTTTTCTCGAGGGTGGCGGCTGCACCTGGATGGCGGCGGCGCTGCGCACGGTCGAGCGCGGCGGTCGCAAGGTTGCCCATGCTTTTGCCGATCAGCGCATCCATGTCGGCTGCGAACCTGACGACGACATCAGCTATGCCGTCAGCGTGATCGGCGAGGACGCCTTGCTGGTGTCGAGCGACATGCCACATTTCGACGAAGCCGCGCATGACTCGATTGCTGAAGAGTATGAACAGCGCGGCGATCTGTCCGAGTCGCTGCTGAAGAAGATGTTCAGCAGCAATGCCGAGCGATTGTTCGGTTTCGCTGCAGTTACCGGCGAGTCGGGTTGATCCTGGGGCGAGACCTTGGAGCTCTGGTACACGCGCTGCCCATTGCCCACAGCATCCGGGGTGGCGATCGAGCGCGGCCTGCTCGACGCCTGCTTCGAGCCACAAGGCATTCATGTGCGCTCGCTGAATTCGTCGGTGCAGCGCAGCGTCCGGGACGCTCATTACGACCACAGCCAGCAGGACATGTTCAGGCAGGGCGGATCGATGCCGCCGCTCTGGAGTCGATCGAGGGGCGCTGACACGGCGCTGCTGGCGACCAGTTGGATCCGCGAGTACCAGGCGGTGATCGCCATGCCCGGAAGCGGCATCACCGGTCCGGCCGATCTGCGCGGTCGGCGGTTGGGTTTGCCTCGTCGATTGAATGACCCGTTCGACTATTGGCGCGCGATGTGTCTGCGCGGCTACGAGGCTGCGCTAGGCATGGCCGGCCTGGGCCTTGATGAAGTCGAACTGGTCGATTTGCCGGTACAGGAGACGCAGATTCCCGACGGTGGCGCCAGCAAGCGCGGCACCCTGTGGCGCGGCGCGGCGCGTGCCCGGCGGCAGACGCGCGAGGCGCTGGCGCTGATTCGCGGCGAGGTCGATGCGATCTACACCGCCAGCGCCCCAGGGGCCCAGCTGACTGCCTTCATGGGCGCACAAGTCGTGGCCGACATCGGACTTCAGCCTTCGCTGACCGTGCAGTCGAACAACCAGTTGCCGATCCTGCTGACTGTCGACCGCGCCTTGCTGCGCGACCGACCGACTGTGGTGGTTGATTACATTTCCTGCCTGCTCGACGCTGCGGCCTGGGCCGCAACCCATGCTGCGGAGGCGCAGGCCATCATCGGCGGCGATGTCGCCGCCACGGCCGAATGGGTGACGGCAGCCAATGGAGAGGACATTCATCAGCAGTTGCGTCCGGTTTTCGACCCGTTGCACCTCGATGCGATCGACAGCCTGAAGCGCTTCATGCTGCGGCAGGGTTTGATCGAGAACGATTTCGACATCGCGCAATGGGCCGACCCCGAGCCGCTGCGCCTGGCCATCGAGAGGAGGGCTCATGGCGCAGGTTGAGACCAAGCGTTCGAGCCGGGGCGCAGTCGCCACCGCCCATCCGCTGGCCACCCAGGCCGGCATTGAGGTCCTCGAGCGCGGCGGCAATGCGATCGACGCGGCCAATGCGGCGGCGGCGGTGCTGGGCGTCGTGCAGCCGATGATGAGTGGCCTGGGCGGCGACAGCTTCATTCTTTACTTCGATGCGAGCGAGCAGCGCATCCAGTCGATCAACGGTTCCGGCCCGGCACCCGTGGCATTGACCCTCGAGTCGGCAAGGCAGCAAGGCTTGACCCGGTTGCCAGCGCGGGGTCTGTTGTCAGCCGCGGTGCCGGGTGCGCCCGACGCGATGTGGCTGGCTCATCGGCGTTTTGGCAGCGGCCGGCTGAGCATGCCGCAACTGCTGGCCAGGGCGATCGAACTGGCGGCTGACGGTGCGCCGGTGGCGCCGGCGGTCGCGCGCTTTTTCAGCAGTAATCTCGAACTGCTGGCCGGTTCGGAGACGGCACGCCAGGGTCTGCTGATCGATGGCCGGGCGCCGCGCGCGGGCGAGTTGCTGCGGCAGCCCGAACTCGCCCTGACTTTGTCGCGGCTGGCCGAGCTTGGCCCTGACGATTTCTATCGCGGCGAATTCGCCCGGCAGCTGACCGCTTTCAGTCAATCGCAGGGCGGATTGTTCAGCGATCAAGACCTGGCTGCATACCGGGCGGAAATCACCGCGCCGATCGCGACCCGTTTCGGTAGCTCGCAGGTTTTCAGCAACCCGCCGGTCGCGCAAGGCATCGTGCTGCTGCAGGCTTTGGGCATCCTTTGCCGTCACCGCAAGGGCGGCGCCGAGGCGATCGACCTGAAAGCGCACCGGATGATCGAAGCGCTGAAGCTGGCTTTTGCGCAGCGTAATCTGCGCTGTGGAGACCCGCGCTTCGTCGCCGATGCAAGTGCGCTGATGCTGGCTGACGCCAAGCTGGCCGAACAAGCCGCGATGATCAATGACGGCAGCGCGCGCGAGGCGGTGCCGGGTAAACGCTGGTCGCTCGGCGAAGGCGACACGACTGCGCTGGTGGCGGCCGATGACCAGGGCAATCTGGTGTCCTACATCACCAGCTTGTCGACACCGTTTGGCGCGGCGCAGATCGTGCCCGGCACCGGGGTGCTGCTGAACAACCGCGCCGGGCGCGGGTTTTCGCTCGACCCTCTTTCGCCGAACCGGCTCGAAGGCGGCAAGCGCACGATGTCGACGCTGCATGCCTATATCGTGCTGGACAAGGGCGGTGCGCCTAGGCTGGCCGGTTGTACCTCGGGCGGCGATGGCCAGCCGCAGTGGAATCTGCAGATGATCGACGCGATCCTCAACGATGGTGTTGATGTGGTCAGCGCGGCCGCCATGCCGCGCTGGGAGCTTTCGCCAGGATCTGACCCGGGTTCCCTCTCGGAGCCCTATGAAATCCAGGTCGACCCGCGCCTGGACGAAAAACTGCTCGACGGCCTGCGCTGCCGCGGCCACCGCATCGGCGACAAAGCGCTGGGAGCCGCCGGCGCTGCGCAGTTGATCTCGATTGACGCCAGCGGTGCGGTCCAGGCTGCAGCCGACCCTCGCGCCGATGGCCTTGCCATCGTGCTGAATTGATTCACCCAAGGAGCGAATATGAGAACTGTGATCAAGCCTTTCTCCGCACTGACAAGATGGCTGTGCCTGCCATTGCTGGCAGCCTGCCTGTGCAGCTTCGCTGCCGCCCAGTCGCCCAAGGCGCCGCTGACCAAGGTCAGGGTCGGGATCTTGAATAGCCTCGGGGAGGCACCTACGTTCTTGGCCGACGAGCGCGGTTATTTCCGCGAAGAAGGCATTGAGGTCAGTTTCGAGCGCTTCGACAACACGGCCGACATGAGTACGCCAATGATCACCGGCGACCTCGATGTGGCTTCGGGTGCGCCGACCTTGGGTTTGCTGAATGGATCATTGCGCGGCCTGCCGTTCAAGCTGGTCGCTGACAAGGGGCGCAATTCAAAAGGCCATGGCTTCAATGCGGTCGTCGTGCGCAAGGACCTGATCGATTCGGGCAGGGTCAAGTCGATTGCCGATCTGAAGGGGCTCAAGGTCGCTTCGCCCTCGCGCAATTCGCCGATGGAATTCCAACTCGACATTGCCTTGCGCGCCAGCGGATCGAAGCTTGAGGATGTCAGCATCGAGCAGATGGGCTTCCCGTCGATGCTGCAAGCGCTGTCGAACAAGGCGGTCGATGCAGCCTTGCTGATCGAGCCTTTCGTCGCCAATGCAGCCAAGCGGCAGATCGCCACGCGGTTGCTCGGTTTCGACGAGACTTCGCCCAACTTCCAGATCGCCGGCATCATCTACGCCCCGGAGTTCGTCAAACGCAAGCCCGAAATCGCGAACAAATGGATGGTGGCCTATCTGCGCGGCGTGCGCGACTACCTCGACGCCACCGAGGGCCGGAGTTCCCGGCAGGAGATGTTCACCGCTCTGGGCAAACAGATTCCCACCTTCAAGGATCCGGTCGCTTTGGCCAATGTGGTTTTTCCGGGCTTTGACCCCGACGGCTATCTGCATTTGCCGACCATCGTCGACAGCATCGACTGGTATTCGAGCCGCGGCCTGCTGCAGCAAAAGCCCAAGCTCGCCGACCTGGTCGACTACCAGTACATCGAGTACGCCCTTAAACGCATCGGCCGCAAAGGCCCGGCTCAGCCAGCACCCAAGTGAGCATTGGCGGGAATGACGATCCGACAGGAGATCCGATGAGTTTTGAATCTCTGCGCGCTGCCCTGCCTGCTGGCGACACGCTGGAGCGCCTGCATGCCGACATGGAGCGCGCGCGGCTGGTTCCGACCTGGAAATATGTGGCGGATTTCGTCTCGCGCGAGCCGCTTGTCAGCTACCGCCCCTGGCTGTGGAAATGGGATGCGGTGTTGCACCATCTGCTGCGTGCCGGCGAGTTGATCACCCCCGAGCGCGGCGCCGAGCGTCGCTCGATGGAACATACCAACCCTGATCTGCGCAGCGGCTTTTCGACCTCGCATACGCTGGCCACGGCAGTCCAGTTGGTGAAAGCGGGTGAGCGTGCGCCGGCGCATCGCCATATGGCGGCGGCGATCCGCTTCGCCGCGCGCAGCGAAGGCGGCGATGTCTTCACCACAGTCGAGGGCGAGCCGCTACGGATGTTGCAAAACGATCTGCTGCTGACGCCCTCGGGGACCTGGCATGAGCATGTCAATTCGACCGGGCATGATATCGTCTGGCTTGATGCGCTTGACTTCCCGCTGGTCAATCTGCTGCAGGCAAGCTGGTTCGAGCCTGGAGAGCCGGGTGTCGCTGCCCCGCGCGAGGAGGGCTACAGCCAGACCATGCTGGGCGCCATGCGACCGACCGACTGGCTGCCTTACCCTGACCACCATCCGGTCGTCCGCTACCCCTGGAACGAGATGCGTGCCGCGCTCGAGCGCTTGCGCGGTGCCCCCGGCAGCCCCTTTGACGACATCCTGCTGGCCTATGTCAATCCGCGCAATGGCGGGCCGACCTTGCCGACGATAGGCTGCCATGCGCAACTGCTGCGGCCGGGCAAGGCCACCCAAGCTCATCGGCAGATGTGCAGCACCGTCTACTATGTGATCGAAGGCGCCGGGCATTCGGTGATCGAAGGTCAGCGCTTCGATTGGGCTGAAGGCGATGTTTTCGTCGTGCCCAATTGGCGCTGGCACGAACATGCGAGCGCCATGGGTCGGGATGCGATCCTTTTTTCGGTCAGCGACGAACCGGTGATGCGCGCGCTGGGCATGTACCGCGAGCAGGCTTTTGCGGGGCCATCGGGCCGACAGGAAATCACCGCTGTATTCGATCCCGTTTTGAAAGGAATGCCATGACCAAGAAAATTCCCATCCACCCAGCCAAGCTGCCCAAACCATTCGGCGTCTGGACGCCAGTGATCGCCTGCGAGCCGGGCCGGATGGTCTTCATCTCGGGCTTGACCGCCCGCGCGCCCGATGGCCACGTGGTCGGCATTGACGATTACGAGGCGCAGACGCGGCAGGTTTGCGAAAACCTGAAGGCTTCGATCGAAGCGGCTGGTGGCACGCTCGCCGACATCATGTCGGTCACCGTGTTCGTCGTTGGCATGGCCGAGTTCAAGGCGATCCATGCCGTGCGCAAAGAATATTTCCCGATTGATCCGCCGGCCTCGACGATGCTTCAGGTGTCGGGTCTGGTCGACCCCCTCTGCCTGATCGAGATCAACGCCATCGGCGTGTTATGAGCTTGTTGCCCTTGGGGTTTGAAACTGATGTGCCAGCCGATGCGATCCGGGCGCCGATCATCGTGCTGGAAAAGGTCGGCAAGCGTTTCCTGACCAAGGCCGGCGAATACGAAGCCTTTGCCGATTTCGACCTGACGATACGCGAAGGCGAGTTCGTCTGCCTGCTCGGCCCTTCAGGCTGCGGCAAGACCAGCTTGCTGCGCATACTCGCCGGCCTCGATTCGCACAATTCTGGCGTCTTGCGCATCCGTGAGCCCAAGGGCGACAAGCCCTTCATGTCGGTCGTTTTTCAGGAAAATTCGATCTTCCCCTGGCTCAGCGTGCGCGACAACGTCGCCTATGGCCTGCGCTCGCGTCAGGCAGCTTCGGCCTGGGTCGATCAGCGCGTTGATCAGTTGCTCGAGACGGTCGGTCTGACCAACTTCCAGCGTCTCTACCCGCACCAGTTGTCGGGCGGCATGAAACAGCGGGTTTCGATCGCACGGGCCTTTGCCAATGATCCGCAACTGCTCTTGATGGACGAGCCGTTTTCGGCACTCGATGAACAAAACCGCAGCCTGCTGCAGGAAGAGTTGCTGCGCATCTGGAGTCTGAGCGGCAAGACCGTGCTCTTCATCACCCATTCGATCGACGAAGCCTTGTTCCTCGGCGACCGGGTGGTGGTCATGGGCGGACGGCCCGGTCATGTGATGGCCGACATCAGCGTGCCATTCCCGCGGCCCCGCAAGCAATATGCGCTGAAAGCCAGCCCTGTCTATGGGGCAATGGTGGCTGAAGTGGCCGAATTGATCCGCCTGGCGATGCAGGTCAGCCCCGCATGAGCCTTGGTGCCAAAATCATGCCTTCCGGCAGGAGAAAGCCATGGACAAAGAAACCCTGACCGAAATTCCGGCGCTCGCCGACATTGGCCAGGCGGAGCTGCGGCGCAGGCGCCTGGAGCGGATGCTGACAGTCGCCAGCCCTTTTCTGGTCCTGCTGGCCTGGGAGTTGGTGGTGCGCGCCGGAATGCTCGACAGCAGGATCTTCCCGGCCCCGTCGATGATTGGTGAAACCTTCGAGCGGCTGCTGCTGTCGGGCGAGTTGATGGCGCATCTGAGCATCTCGCTGCTGCGCATTGGTGCAGGTTTCCTGATCGGCGCCATTCCCGGGGTGCTGCTGGGCACCGCGATGGGCTTGTCGCCGCTATTGCGCGCCATCGTCGCGCCGATCGTCGCCTCGCTCTACCCGATCCCGAAGATCGCCATCTTTCCGATGGTGATGGCCTTGTGCGGGATCGGCGAGCTGAGCAAATACATGCTGGTCGGAATAGCGGTCTTCTTCTTCATGGTGATCAACACCTATACCGGCGTGGCCAGCCTGGACCGGATCTTTTGGGATGTGGGCCGCAGTTTTCGCGTCTCCAGGATGCGGCGTCTGCTGACCATCGCCTTGCCGGGCGCGCTGCCGATGATCGCCGCCGGCGTCAGGCTCAGCCTGGGCGTTTCGCTGCTGGTGTTGGTCAGCGCCGAGTTCGTCGGCGCCAAGAGCGGCATCGGCTACCTGGTCTGGAATTCCTGGCAAATCTTCGACGTCGAGGCGATGTATGTCGGCATCGTCGTGATCGGCGCG
Organism: uncultured Burkholderiales bacterium; assembly: GCA_903820745.1. Classification (GTDB taxonomy): domain Bacteria; phylum Pseudomonadota; class Gammaproteobacteria; order Burkholderiales; family Burkholderiaceae_C; genus Paucibacter_A. Next base: position 55,298 of record CAIJIT010000162.1, on the reverse strand, counting down.
CTCGGCTGGATCTTCTTCGCCGGCATCGACGAGCTGGAGCGGCGCTTTCTGCCCTGGGCCGCAGCCAACCGGCATTGAGGCGGCACCGGGCGGCCTGCACTCCAGGCCATTGCTACACTCGATCGGATGGAAACCAAATGGCTTGAAGACTTTGTCAGTTTGGCTCAAACGCGCAGTTTTTCACGTTCGGCCCAGCTCAGGCATGTGACTCAACCGGCGTTTTCGCGCCGCATCCAGGCGCTTGAGGCCTGGGCCGGCGTCGACCTTTTCGACCGCAGTTCCTACCCGACCAGCCTGACTGCTGCCGGCAAGACCCTGCTCGCACAGGCGACCGAGATCATCGGCAACCTGCAGGCGACGCGCAATATGCTGCGCAGCCACCAGTCGGCTGGCGAGGATGTGATCGAGTTCGCCGTGCCGCATTCGCTGGCGTTCAGCTTTTTTCCGCATTGGCTGATGGATCTGCGCCAGCGCTTTGGTGAGTTGAAATGCCGGCTGATCGCCTTGAACGTGCATGACGCGATGCAGCAGTTGAGCGATGGCAACTGCGACCTTTTGATTGTTTACCACCATGCCAGCCAACCGCTGCAACTCGATCCAGAACGCTACCAGATGGCGTCGCTCGGCTTTGAGACCTTGGCCGCCTATGCCAAGGCCGATGCCGAGGGCCAGCCGATGTTCTGTCTGCCCGGCCAGGCCGGCCGCAAGTTGCCCTTCCTCAGCTACGGTTCAGGGGCTTATCTGGGACGACTGGTCGAACTGATCGTGAAAGCCTCGCCAGCACCCTTGAATCTGGATTCGATCTATCAGACCGACATGGCCGAGGGCCTCAAAGCGATGGCCTTGGAAGGTCATGGTCTGGCTTTCCTGCCATCGAGCTCGGTCAAGGGTGAACTCAAGTCGCGCCGGTTGGCGCGCGCGGCACCGCTCGGCCAGTACGAGATCAATATGGAGTTGCGCATTTACCGGGAACGCCCCGAGCTGTCCAAGCGTAACAAACCGGTCGCCGCAGGGTTATGGGAGTTCCTGACCATTCCATGCGTTTAACGCATATCGTTGGGGTCTGATCGAAAACCCTTAGGATTGATAGTGCGGACTCGTGGTCTGCTCTGCATCTGTACGGCAAAATGTCGATCTGGGTCGGCATGTTTATTGCGTGACTGCTTTTATCAAAACTTCCATCCTGAATCTGGAGCAACTATGAAGAAATCACTGCTGGCCCTGTCCTTGGCTGTGGCCTTGGGCGCTGTGCACGCCGAAGATACCTTGAAGAAAGTCAAGGACAGCGGCAGCGTCACCATGGGCGTGCGCGAATCATCGGGCGCCTTGTCCTTCACGTTGGGTGACGGCAAGTACACCGGCTTTCATATTGAAGTCTGCAACAAGGTCCTGGCCGATGTGCAAAAACAGCTCGGGCTGGCCAAGCTTGAGGTGAAGTACCAACCAGTCACTTCGCAAAACCGGATTCCGCTGCTGCAGAACGGGACCATCGACATCGAATGCGGGTCGACCACCAACAATGCAACCCGGCAGAAGGATGTGAGCTTCGCAGTCACGACTTTCGTCGAGGAAGTCCGCATCGCGGTGAAGGCCAGTTCGGGCATCACGGCGATCGCCCAACTGGATGGCAAGAACGTTGCCACGACCACCGGCACGACATCGGTGCAATTGCTGCGCAAGCATGAGCGCGCAACCGGCGTCGACTTCAAGGAGTTGTTCGGCAAGGACCATGCTGACAGCTTCCTGCTGTTGGAATCGGGTCGTGCCGAAGCCTTCGTGATGGACGGGCAGATCCTGGCTGGCAATATCGCCAAGGCCAAGAATCCTGCCGATTTCAAGATCGTCGGTGAAGTGTTGTCGGTCGAGCCGATCGCCATCATGATCCGCAAGGATGATCCGGCGTTCAAGAAGGCAGTCGACGCCACCATCATCGGCATGATGAAGTCGGGTGAGATCGCCAAGCTTTACGACAAATGGTTCATGCAGCCGATTCCGCCGGCCAACACCAAGGTCGGTCTGGTCGCCAGCGAAGCGACCAAGTTTGCCTGGGCGAACCCGAACGACAATCCGGTCGAGTCCTACTTGAAGAAGTAAAGTTGATCGCTTGATATTGAGGCCGCCCGGCGATGCCGCGGCGGCCTCGAATTTTTTGAAGGGGTGCAGTGGTGTCGACTTGGGAATGGCAGGTTTTCTGCAAGAACACGATCGACGGGGAAGTGATGCCACGCTGCTTTGGCAGCGGCGGCGAGATCAGCTACCTCGATTGGTTGTTCTCTGCCTGGGGCTGGACGCTCAGCGTGGCCTTGCTGGCGATGGTCGTGGCGATCGTGGCGGGTTCACTGATGGGCATCTTGCGCACATTGCCGCACAGAGGCCTGGTCTTCATCGGCGATGCCTGGACCGAGTTGTTCCGCAATATTCCGCTGCTGGTTCAGGTCTTCCTCTGGTACCACGTACTGCCGTCGCTATTCCTGTCGCTGCGCGCGATTCCCAGCTTCATTCTGGTGGTTGTCGCCCTGGGGTTTTTCACTTCGGCAAGAATTTCTGAGCAGGTGCGAGCGGGCATCCAGAGCCTGCCGACCGGGCAGCGCTATGCCGGCTTGGCCGTCGGATTCACGCTGGCGCAGACCTACCGCTATGTGCTGCTGCCGATGGCGTTTCGCATCATCATTCCACCGCTGACCAGCGAGAGCATGAACATCATCAAGAACAGCTCGGTCGCGTTTGCGGTCAGCATCGCCGAACTGACGATGTTCGCGATGCAGGCGCAGGAAGAAACCTCGCGTGGCATCGAGGTTTATCTGGCGGTGACCGGCCTGTATTTCCTCTCGGCCTTTGCGATCAACCGCATCGCCATGGTCATCGAGCACCGGGTGCAGGTGCCCGGATTGCTGGGGGCCAAGTGATATGACCCTCGACTTCAGCTTCCTCGACTGGCATCTCATCTCGAGTTTCATCCTCAAGGGCCTGGGTTTTTCGTTCCAGCTGACCTTGATCGCGATGCTCGGTGGTATTGCGTTGGGCACCTTGCTGGCGCTCTTGCGCCTGTCAGGCAAACCCTGGCTGGTGCTGCCGGCGGCCGCCTATGTCAACACCTTGCGCTCGATCCCGCTGGTGATGGTGATCCTATGGTTCTTTCTGCTGATTCCCTTGCTGATCGGCCGGCCGATGGGCGCCGAGTTGTCGGCGATCATCACTTTCACCGTTTTTGAAGCGGCCTATTACTCCGAAATCATGCGCGCCGGTATTCAGTCGGTGCCCAAGGGTCAGGCCCATGCAGGCTATGCGGTCGGCATGACTTATGGCCAGACGATGCAACTGATTGTGCTGCCGCAGGCGTTCAGAAACATGCTGCCGGTGCTGATGACGCAGACGATCATCCTGTTCCAGGACACTTCCCTGGTCTATGCGATCGGCGCCTATGACCTGCTGAAAGGCTTTGAAGTCGCCGGCAAGAACTTCAACCGCCCGGTCGAGACTTATTTGCTGGCGAGCATTGTCTACTTCGTGATCTGTTTCAGCCTGTCGATGCTGGTGCGTCGCTTGCAGAAGAAGATCGCCATCATCCGCTGAGAGCTGTCACATGATTGAAGTCAAGAACGTTTCCAAGTGGTACGGCAAGTTCCAGGTGCTGACCGATTGCTCGACCAGCATCAAGAAGGGCGAGGTCGTGGTCGTTTGCGGCCCTTCGGGGTCGGGCAAGTCGACCCTGATCAAGACGGTCAATGCGCTGGAGCCTTTCCAGCGCGGCGACATCATCGTCGACGGTATTTCACTGGCCGATCCGAAGACCAATCTGCCCAAGCTACGCTCGCGCGTCGGCATGGTGTTCCAGCATTTCGAGCTGTTCCCCCACCTGTCGGTGACCGAAAACCTGACGATCGCGCAGATCAAGGTCCTCGGCCGCAGTGCTGACGATGCCCTGGCGCGCGGCCTGAAGATGCTCGATCGCGTCGGCCTGAGCGCCCACAAGGACAAATTCCCCGGCCAGCTTTCGGGCGGCCAGCAGCAGCGTGTGGCGATTGCGCGGGCCTTGTCGATGGACCCGATGGTGATGCTGTTCGATGAGCCGACTTCGGCGCTTGATCCCGAAATGGTCGGCGAGGTGCTCGACGTGATGATCAAGTTGGCGCATGACGGCATGACGATGATGTGCGTCACGCATGAAATGGGTTTTGCCAAGATGGTCAGCAGCCGCGTCATCTTCATGGATGAAGGCCGCATCGTCGAGGACTGTCCGCGCGAGGACTTCTTTGGCAAGCCCGATGAGCGCACGCCGCGGGCCAAGGAATTCCTTTCGAAGATCCTGCAGCATTGAGCGGTCTCATGCAGGCGGGTGCGACAATTTGGCGCTATGAGCAATCCTTCCTCGCTGACGATCACCCGCCCTGACGATTGGCACTTGCATCTGCGTGACGGCACGGCGCTGGCCAGCGTGCTGCCCTGCACGGCCAGGCAATTCGGGCGCGCCATCGTGATGCCCAATCTGCGCCCGCCGATCACCACGGCCGCGCAGGCCGTGGCTTACCGCGAACGCATCCTGGCAGCATTGCCCGAGGGCGCGGATTTCCAGCCGCTGATGACGCTTTATCTGACCGACCTGACGCCGGCCGACGAGGTCAAGCGCGCCCGCGATGCCGGGGTGGTGGCCTTGAAGCTCTACCCGGCCGGGGCGACGACGAACAGCGATGCCGGCGTCACCGACATCCGCAAAACCTACAAGACACTCGAGGCGATGCAACGCGAAGGTCTGTTGTTGCTGGTGCATGGCGAGGTCACCGACCCGGAGATCGACATCTTCGACCGCGAGGCGGTCTTCATCGACCGGGTGATGCAACCGCTGCGCCGCGACATGCCCGAACTGAAGGTGGTGTTCGAACACATCACGACCCGCGAGGCGGCGCAATATGTCGCATCTGCGGGTGAATTCACTGCCGCGACCGTGACGCCGCAGCACCTGCTTTACAACCGCAACGCGATCTTTACCGGCGGCCTGCGCCCGCATTACTATTGTTTGCCGGTGCTCAAGCGCGAAGTCCATCGGTTGGCATTGAATGCTGCAGTGGCTTCGGGCAGCAGCAGGTTTTTTCTGGGCACCGACAGCGCACCGCATGCTTCGCAGATCAAGGAGACCTCGGTCTGCGGCGCCGGTTGCTTCACCGCGCTGTCGGCGCTGGAACTCTATGCCGAGGCCTTTGAAGCGATCCAGGCACTCGACAAGTTCGAAGCCTTTGCCAGTTTCAACGGCCCCGATTTCTACGGCCTGCCGCGCAATACCAGCAAGGTCACCTTGCAGCGTCAGTCATGGACTTTGCCTGAAGTCCTGCCATTCGGCGAAGCGCAAATCAAGCCGCTGCGCGGTGGTGAAACCTTGTCCTGGAGGATGTCCTGATGAGCCGTCACCAAGTCATGCTGCTGGTCGACTTTGACAATGTCTCGCCCGATGTGATCGAGCAGGCGCTGGCGCAAACGCTGGCCGACTATGGCGCGGTACATGTGCGCCGGGCCTATTGCACCGCCGAGCATGCGGTTCAGCATGGGGTTTTCCTGAAGCGCTTGTCGCTGCGCCCGATGGTCAATCTGTCGGTCGGCAAGAACTCGACCGACATTGCGTTGGCAGTTGACGCGATCGACCTGGCGATCGACTTGCGTCCCGATGTGGCGGTGATCGTTTCATCCGACTCAGACTTCACGCCACTGGTCGGGCGCCTGCGCGAAAAGGGCTGCTGGGTGCGTGGCTTCGGCCAGAAAGGCAAGACTGGCGAGGGTGTGCTGTCAGCCTATGACCAGTTCGATGAACTGGTGCATCAGGAGCACAAAGCCGCTGCCAAGCGTGCGCGTGCGACCAAGGCGCAGCCCGCAGCGCCAGCCAAGGTCGATGCCCCCGTGCTTGAGGTCAAGCCAATCGTCAGGCCGGCGGCGGTCAAGCGTTCGCGCAAACCTGCAGCAGCGCCAGTGACCGGCTTGTCGGCCGAGGTCGAGGCCATTTTGCAGGCGGTGCCTGGCTTGCGCAGCGGCGACAAGGTCGAGCTCGGCGAGGCGGCGCTGCAATTGCGCCAGAGCGGCCTGCTGGCCAAGACGGCAGCTTCGACCAGGCTGTTCAAGAAGCATCCCGATCACTTTGTACTCTCGCCCGAGCGGCAGCCGAACAAGGTCCAGTTCACCGACGCGGTGCTGCGCTGAAAGCCTGCGCCATCATCGCTGCGAGGCCTTTCTCGCGCTGGCTGGCGGCCTTGCTGCTGGTCTGCGCAGGCTTGCCGGCCTTGGCTGCGCCGACCCCGCCGGTCTCGGTCAGCGCACGCCGTGTCTACGAAGGTGCGCGCGGGCAGTTGCTGCAGATCCGCACCTTGCTCAAACACCAGGACAGCCAGGCTTCGGTGGGCTCGGGCTTTCTGGTCAGCGCTGACGGCCATGTGCTGAGCAACTACCATGTGATCAGCCAATTTGCGCTCGAACCCGACAGCTACCGACTGCGCTATGCGACCACCGACGGGCAGGAGGGGCAACTTGAGTTGCTGGATTTCGACCTGCGGCGTGATCTGGCGCTGCTGCGACTGTTACCGGCGGGCTTGAAGCAGCGCGGCGCCCTGGCTTTTCGGCCGCAGTCGCTTCCGCTCGCCAAGGGCGACCGGATCTACTCGATGGGCAACCCGCATGACGTCGCTTTTGCCGTCGTCGAGGGCAATTACAACGGCCTGGTCGAGCGCAGCCTGGACCCCTTGATCTATTACTCGGGCAGCATCAATGCCGGCATGAGTGGCGGGCCGGTGCTCGATGAAGAAGGTCGGGTCGTCGGCGTCAACGTGTCGGCGATGTTCATGGCCCAGCAGATGAGTTTTCTGGTGCCGGGCGGCTATGCCCAGGCGCTGTTCGAGCGCAGCCGCGATGCCAAGCCGATGAGCAGCCCCGCCTGGCCGCGTTTGCGCGAGCAGTTGCTCGACTACCAGGACGAGTTGACCGAGCGCTTTATCGCCCAGCCCTGGCGTGCTGCCGGGCATCCGCGCTATTTGCTGCCGGTACCGCAGGAACAGTTCATGCGCTGCTGGGGGCGCGGCACGGCAGCCGATGCCAAGGGCCTGGATTTCCAGCGTTCGCAATGCCGGATGGAGCATGGCTTGTTCGTCAGCCCTGCAGTCCAGACCGGTTTTCTGGAAATGTCGCATGAGGTCTATGACGGATCGCGTCTGGGTGCCGCCCGGTTTGCCAAGCAGTATTCGAGCAGTTTCCGCAACGAGTCGCTCGGCCAAGCCGACAAGGACCGCACGGCGCCTTTTTGCAAGGAAGATTTCGTCAACCGCGCCGGACTGCCACTGCGCGCCGTGGTCTGCCTGCGTGCCTATCGCAAGTTGGCCGGCTTGCATGATCTGACCGTGTTGGTGACGACGGTCGACGCGCCGACCGAGGGCGCGCTGGGTCGGTTTGACGCCCATGGGGTCAGTTTCGAGAATGCACTGAAGTTGGCCACGCATTACCTGGAGGGCTTCGCATGGAAGCAGCCTCGGTAATCGAACTGCTCGGCCGTGACGGACAGGTTCGGCTGGTGCACAAGGTCGCGCATTGGCCGGTGACGATCGGCCGCTCGGCGGCTTGCGATCTGGTGCTCGACGACAGCCATCTGGCGGCTGTCCATGCCGAGCTGCTGCAGGGTACACAGGGGATTGAACTACATTTGCTGCCGAGCTTGAACGGCGGCTGGCTGGGGCAGCGCCACCTGCTGGCGGGCGAGACGGTCGCGCTGCAGGGGCCGTCGAGGTTCCGCTTGGGTGCCTCGCAGCTGCGCTGGCGCAGCGCTGCCGACCTGCTGGCGCCCGAACAATTGCTGCATAGCCAAGGCAAAGCGAGGTTTGGCAATGCCAGCTTGGTGCTGCTGCTGGCGTTATGGATTGCCTTGCTCTGGGCCGACCAATGGGCCGGCCTCAATCCTGGTGCGCCCTGGGTCGATTACAGCAATGCGATGCTGAGCCCGCTGGGCTTGCTGCTGGCTTGGGCGGGGCTGTGGTCCTTGGTGACTCAGTTGTTCCAGCACCGTTTTCCATTCGCCTCGCACCTGCGCCGCGCACTGGTCGGTTTGAATTCTTTGCACTTGATCGGACTGAGCTTGCCCTTGCTGGCCTATGCGCTGTCGCAACCGCGCCTGATGGTGCTTGAGGTGCTGTTGTTTCCGATCGGTGTGGCAGGCTTGTTGTGGTGGCACGCGGGCGTGGTCTGGCCGCGGGCCAAGCGTTGGCTGGCCGGTTTGCTGGTGAGCCTGCTGCTGCTGGGCTTGGTGCTGAACATCGCGCGGCGCCAGGAGCAGCAGCATTGGTTTAGCCCGGCCTATCTCAGCGCCTTGCCGCCACCGCTGTTCAGGCTGGCCGAGCCGGTAGCGCCTGCCGCCCTGGTCAATCAACTGCGCTCGCTCCAGGCGGAACTGGCTCGTCAGGCGGCCAAGGATAACGACAGCGCGGCTGCCGAGTAGCCCGGTAGCAAGGCCGCCGGTCGGCTGGCGCGAGTTCGATCAGGCGGGCAAGAAGCCCTCGATCGACAAATAGCGCTCGCCGGTGTCGTAGTTGAACCCCAGCACCCGCGCGCCGGCGCCGAGTTCGGGCAGTTTCTGCGCGATCGCTGCCAACGTTGCGCCGCTCGAAATACCGACCAGCAGGCCTTCTTCGCGGGCACTGCGGCGGGCATAGTCACGTGCGTCTTCGGCCTCGACCAGGATCACGCCGTCGAGCAGGTCAGTATGCAGATTGGCCGGGATGAAGCCGGCACCGATGCCCTGGATCGGGTGCGGGCTCGGCGCGCCGCCGCTGATCACTGGCGAGGCGCTCGGTTCGACCGCAAAAACCTTCAATCCGGGCCAGGCGGCTTTGAGCACTTCAGCACAACCGGTCAGATGGCCCCCGGTGCCCACGCCGGTGATCAGCGCATCGAGGCCGTCAGGAAAGGCCCGCAAGATTTCCTGTGCGGTGGTGCGCTTATGGATGGCGACATTGGCCGGATTTTCGAACTGCTGCGGCATCCAGGCACCGGGGTTTTGCGCCACCAGTTCCTGCGCTCTGGCAATCGCGCCCTTCATGCCTTTTTCACGCGGCGTCAGATCAAAACTCGCGCCATAGGCCAGCATCAGGCGGCGGCGCTCGATCGACATGCTGTCGGGCATCACCAGGATCAGGCGGTAGCCCTTGACCGCAGCGACCATCGCCAGGCCGACGCCGGTATTGCCTGAAGTCGGTTCGATGATGATGCCGCCAGGCCGCAGCAGGCCACGTGCTTCGGCATCTTCGACCATGGCCAGTGCGATCCGGTCCTTGATCGAGCCGCCCGGATTGCCGCGCTCGGACTTGATCCAGACCTGGGCATGGCTGCCGAACAGGCGCTGCATGCGGATATGCGGCGTGTTGCCGATGGTGGCGAGGACGTTGTCGGCTTGCATGTGGGGTCTCCTGGGTCTGGTAAATTGGTGGATGTCCGGCTCAGGTGTTTTCGAGCAGGATTTCCTCGATCGTCTTGGCGGCGCGTTTGCTCGAGTCGAGTACGGTTTCGAGCAGCGAATAGAGCTCCAGCATCCGAATCGCATGCCAGACTGCCGGGTCATCGCCTTCGTCTTCAAACAGCTTCTTGATCGCCTTCTGGCGCAGTTCTTCGACTGCTGATTCGAGCAGGTCGATTTCCTTGCACAGGTCGATGATTTGCTGCCCGCGATCCTTGTCGGCCAGGGCCACCACCGCATGGTGCAGTCGCATGCAGGCATCGGCGCTCAGCGAGGCCATTGCGCGCGCTTCGATCGTGGCGGTATCGATGTGATAAGCGCCGATCGCATTGGCCACATGCTGCAAGTCGTCGAGTACCCGGTCGAGATCGAGCGTCAAGGTATGCAGCTGGTCGCGGTTGATCGGCGTGGTGAAGGACTGGTAGAGCTGCCGGATCAGGTCGGCCTTGATCTTGTCGGCGCTGGTCTCGTTCTGGTGCACTTCCTCGATCAGCTCGAGCGTGGTCGCCCCGTCCTGGCCCAGGCCGGTGATCAGGCGCAGGGTGGCGTTGGCGCCCGCCACCAGGCGACTGGTGTGGGCGGCCAGCAGGTCGAAGAACACGCTTCGTTTGGAAATCACATTGCTGAGCATCAGGGTCGTCCTAGCTGCGGCTGTCGTCAAAGAAAGCCATGTCCGATGTACCAGAAACAGGCGGCAATCAGGCCTGAAGCCGGGATCGTCAGCACCCAGGCGATGACCAGATTGAAGGTCACGGCCCAGCGTACCGCTTTCACATCCTGAGCGGTACCGACGCCGACGATGGCGCCGGTGATCGTGTGCGTGGTCGAGACCGGGATGCCGCCCCAGGTGGCCAAGGCCAGGCTGATTGCGCCACCCATCGAGGCGCAGGAGCCGCTGACTGAATTGAGCTTGGTGATCTTGCTGCCCATGGTCTTGACGATACGCCACCCGCCCATATAGGTGCCCCAGGCGATGGCGCTGTAGCAGACGATGATCACCCAGTTCGGCAGGGTCGCCACATCGGTCGTTGCCACACCGGCCGAGATCAGCAGCAGCCAGATGATGCCGATGGTTTTCTGCGCGTCATTGCCGCCATGGCCGATGCTGTAGGCTGCTGCAGCCAGCAGTTGGGCATTCTTGAACCATTTGCTGGCTTGTTGCGGCGAGCGATTGCGGAAGGCCCAGGCCGCCAGCACCATCAGCAAGCCGCCCAGCATGAAGCCGACAAAGGGTGAGATGACGATGAAGATGAGGATCTTGCCGAAGCCGCCCCACAGCAGCGGAGCGGCAGATCCGGCCTTGATCATCGTCGCGCCGACCAAGCCGCCCACCAGCGCATGCGAAGACGAACTCGGGATGCCGTAGATCCAGGTGATGATGTTCCAGATCAGGGCGCCCGACAAGGCGCCAAAGATCACGTAATGGTCGACGAACGCCGGGTCGACGGTGCCCTTGCCGATGGTGGCGGCCACCTTCAACTGGAAGACCCACAAGGCGGCGAAATTGAAGAAACCGGCGAACAGCACGGCTTGCTTGGGAGTCAGCGCGCCGGTGGCGACGATGGTCGAAATCGAGTTGGCGCCGTCGTGAAATCCGTTCATGAAGTCGAATGCGATGGCGACCGCGACGAGCAAAGCGAGCACCCAGAAACTGATGGTCAAACCTTCCATGGCCATGACCCTCAGGTGTTCTCGATCAGAATTTCTTCGATCGTCTTCGCCGCGTCTTCACAGCGGTCGAGCACGCTGTCGAGCAGGGAATAGAACTCGCGCATCTTCATCGCGGTCCAGGGGCTGCCGCCATCCTGGAAAAGCTTGGTCACCGCCTGCCTCTCGATCCGGTCGGCCTGCGATTCGATCGATTCGATTTCCTTGCACAGGTCGATGATTTCCTGGGTTCTATGCTTGTCAGACAGGGCGCTGACCGCGCGGTTCAGGCGCATGCAGGCATCGGCGATCAAGGAGGCCATTTTGCGGCCTTCGCTGGTCGACTCCTTGATGCTGTACATGCCGACCGCATGGGCCACATGGCGCAGCGCGTTGATGACGTTGTCGAGCTCGATCGTCAGCGCATGGATCTGGTCGCGGTTGAACGGTGTGGTGAAGGACTTGTGCAGCAACGAGATCACTTCGGCCTTGATCTGGTCGGCGCTCTGTTCGTTCATGTCGACCTCGGCCGCCAGGGCGGCGCCGTCATGACCGGGTTCGCCAAGCGTATTGACCAGTCGCAGCACGGCATTGGCGCCGGCGACGAGTCGGTCGGAATGTGCAGCAAGCAGTTCATAAAACTGCTTGCGTTGTGGCATCAGGTTGCTGAACATCGGGTCCCCTCGTTTTTCTCAAAGTACGCCATTCTCGCCTTCATCCCAGTCCTTCCAGTCGAGCTTGTAGGTATCCCGATAGTGATGTACGGCTTGCCCCACCGTCGGGAAGAAAATCTCATGCCCGATCAGGTCGAGTGTGCCGTAATGATTCAGGCGATCCTTCACCGGGCCTTTCAACCCGGCGAAGCGCAGCATGATCCCTTGCTGCTGCAAGTCATGGTGCAGGGCAGTCAGGGTATCGGCTGCGGTGACGTCGACATCAGAGATCGCATCCGCTGCCACCACCACCCATATTGTCGGGGCAGTTGCTGGCTGCGCCGGGTGCGCCAGGGCACGCAGCAACTGCTGTCGAAAAATCTCCGCATTGGCAAAGAACAAGGGTGCGTCCCAGCGGAACAGCAGCACGCCCGGCACCTGCCTGCCTTCAGGGTGACGCAGCAGATCGTGATAGCCCTTGGCGCCGTCGACGCGCGCCAGCACGGCGAAATGAGGGTGCCAGGTGTTCCAGACCAGCACCAGCAAGGTCAATGTGATCGCGATGACAATGCCTTCGATCACCCCGACCATCGCTACCCCCAGAAAGCTGGTCAGGGCGAGCGCAAACTCGATCCGGCGCAGTCGGTACAGCGCCCACATGCCGCGCAGGTCAACAAACGACCAGCAAGCGGCAATCACCACCGCGCCGAGCGCGGCGCTTGGCAGACTGCTCAGCAGACCCGGCGCGAACAGCAGCAGCGAGGCGACGCTGAGGGCTCCGATCAAGGCCGCCAGCTGGGACCTGGCGCCAGCCGCAGCGACGACCGGTGTGCGTGAGGCACTGCTGCTGACCGAAAAACCCTGGAACAGCCCGCTGGCCAGATTGGCTGCGCCGAGCGCGATCATTTCCTGGTTTTGATTGACCTGATAGCCGCCGCGCTGTGCCAGCGAACGCGACAGCACTGCCGTGTCGGCAAACGACAGCAAGGCGATGATCAGCGCGCCAGGTAGCAACTGCAGGATGTCATGCAGCGCGAGCTGGGGAATCCGCAAGGCCGGCAGGCCTTGCGGCAAGTTGCCGAGCACCGCCAGGCCCGCGGTGCCGTTCAGATCGAAGGCTGCCGAGATCCCGCTGCTCAAGCCAACCGCAAGCAGGATGCCGGGCCAATGGGGCCGGTACCGCTGCAGCAGCAGGATCAGCGCCAGGCTCGTGACTCCCAAGGCCAGTGCCACCGGATTGCTGTGGCCATCGGCGATGCCCTGAAACAGTTGCCTGGTCCATTCCAGCCAGACATCGCCGCTGACCGGCAGGCCGAACAGCTTGGGCAGTTGGCCGATCGAGATCGTCAGCGCAATCGCATTGAGGAAACCGATGCGTATCGGTTTGGACAGCAGATCAGCGATCAGGCCCAGCCTGGCCAGCCCGATCAGCAAGGAGCAGGCGCCCGACAGCAGCGCCAGCATGCCGGCCAGCGCGATCGCGCGGTCGACATTGCCGGCGGCCATCGGCAGGATCAAGGCCGCGATCAGTGCGGCCAGGGTCGAATCCGGGCCCAGCACCATGATGCGGCTGGGGCCGAAGATTGCGTAGACGATCAAAGGAATGATGGTCGCGTAGAGGCCATGAATCCCGGGCAGGCCCGAGGCCTGCGCATAACCGATGCCGACCGGCACCAGCAAAGCGCTCAGTACCAGTCCGGCCATGATGTCCTTGACCAACCAGGCCGATTGGTACTGGAATAGCATCGCTAGACCGGGTGCCCAGCGCTGGAGTCGGCCGGGCTTGCTGTCATTCGATGGCGATGCAGAAGCCTTGTGCATGCAGTTGAGAATTCGCTAGGTGAAGTTGCTTCAGGCCCGGAGCCTGAAAGTATAGGAGTCCGGTCGGGTCTGATCGGTCGCTGCGGCGCCAGGAAATGGTTGCGGGTTGATCTGACTCATCCGGGTCAGGCGGCTGTGCATGAATCTCCGCAAACCACGGAGTTAAAACCATGACTTCAATCTGTTTTGCGGCTGTTGCCGGCAATTCTTATCCATCCGACCTGGTTGTCGGGCCCCGGGCATCGCGTGGGCATACGCAGGCGCTGACATCTTCGCTTGATCGCCCCCCGTTCACCTGAAATTCCGGCTTTCCATCTGCAAGCTGCCGAGCAGTGGCGTTAGGTCCTCGAAGCTGCGCGCCAGCAGGTTGCGCACGCCTTGCTGATGCTGCCAGACGCCTTGTACGGCCAGCAGTCTGGCGGCCAGGATCAAGGGGCGATTGGCTGCATAGACATCGGGCCAGACGACCACCTGCACGCTGCCGCTTTCGTCTTCCAGCGAGAGAAACAGCACGCCTTTGGCGGTCGAAGGGCGCTGGCGCACGGTGATGATGCCGCAGGCTCTGGCGATCCGGCCGTCGGGCCAATCCAGCAGCTGTTCGGCGTTCATCAGGCCGCGCTTGGCGAGCTGTGGTCGCAGCAGTTTCAGCGGATGGCTGCGCAACGTCAGGCCGGTGGCGGCATAGTCCCAGACGACTTCCTCACCTTCGGCGGCTGGCGCCAGGTCTTGCGCCGCTTCAGCACCGGCCGCACCGCGCAGCAGCGCCGGCATCGCGCGCAAGCCCGAAGCTTGCCAGACCTGCTGGCGGCGATGGCCGGCAAGCGAGCGCAGCGCATCGGCCGCCGCCAGTTGCTGCATGTCCTGTTGATCGAGTCCGGCGCGCAAGGCCAGGTCCTGCGCGTCGCTGAAACGGCCGCTGGATCGCGCGCTGACGATGCGTTGCGCGGCGGCCATGCCCAGACCATCGATCAACTGCAGGCCGAGCCTGACAGCCGCTTGCTTGTGACCAGGGCGCTGCGCCAGTTGGCTCATCACGCCGCTGGCGTTGACCTCGACCGGACGCACCTCGACCTGATGCCGCTGCGCATCCTGCACCAACTGGCTCGGTGCGTAAAAGCCCAGCGGCTGCGAATTCAGCAGCGCGCACAAAAAGGCTGCCGGTTCATGGCATTTGATCCAGCATGACACATAGGTCAGCAGCGCAAAGCTGGCGGCATGAGATTCGGGGAAACCGTAGGAAGCAAAGCCCTTGATCTGCCTGAAGATCGCTTCGGAGAATTCGTCTTTGTAGCCGCGCTCGCGCATGCCCTGCATGATTTTTTCCTGGAACTGGGCCAGCTCGCCGGGCCGCTTCCAGGCCGCCATCGCGCGCCGCAACTGGTCAGCTTCGCCGGCTGAAAATCCGGCCGCGATCATCGCCACCTGCATCACCTGTTCCTGGAAGATCGGGATGCCGCAGGTGCGTTCGAGCGCGGCTTTCAAGGCTTCGCTGGGGTATTCGATGTCAGCGGCTTTCTTGGCCCGGTTCTTCAGATAAGGGTGGATCATGCCGCCTTCGATCGGGCCGGGTCGCACGATCGCAACTTCGATCACCAGGTCGTAAAAGCAGCGCGGCTGCAAGCGCGGCAGCATCGACATCTGCGCGCGCGATTCGATCTGGAACACGCCGACGGTATCGGCCTTGCAGATCATGTCGTAGGTGGCGACATCGCCTTCAGGCACATCCTTGATGCCGAATTCGCTGCCGCGCATCAGGCTGATCAGATCGAAAGCCCGGTGCAAGGCGCTGAGCATGCCCAGCGCCAGCACATCGACTTTCAGCAGCCCCAGCGCGTCGAGATCGTCCTTGTCCCATTCGATCACCGTGCGCTCGGCCATGGCGGCGTTCTCGATCGGCACCAGGCGCGACAGCGGCCCCGCCGTCAGGACGAAGCCGCCCGGATGCTGGCTCAGATGACGCGGCATGCCCAGCAACTGGCGGGTCAGGACGATCATTTGGCGCAGCTGCAATTCACTCAAACCCAGCTCGGCTGGTAACTGCTGCCAGCGCGACTCCGGCAGACCTTCGTCGCTCCAGCCTTGGTGGTCGCGCGCCAGCCGCTCGATCACCGCTTCAGTCAGACCGAGCGCGCGGCCGATGTCGCGCACCGCGCTGCGCGGCCGGTAGCTGATGACGACGCCGGTCAGCGCCGCGCGTTCGCGACCGTATTTCCGGTACAGATACTGGATCACCTCCTCGCGCCGCTGGTGTTCGAAATCGACATCGATGTCGGGCGGCTCGTTGCGCTCGCGGCTGATAAAGCGCTCGAACAGCATCGCGCTGCGCGCCGGGTCGACCTCGGTGATATGCAGGCAGAAGCAGACCACCGAGTTGGCGGCAGAACCGCGCCCCTGGCAGAGGATGCCCTGACCGCGGGCAAAAGACACGATGTCGGCCACGGTCAGGAAGTAATGCTGATAGCCGAGCTCATTGATCAAGGCCAGTTCATGCTCGATTTGCGCGCGCCAGCGCGGATCGACGCCAGCGGGCCAGCGTCTGTCCATGCCGGCCAGCGTCAGGGCCCGCAGATGGGCGGCGGGCGTGATCCCGGCCGGAACCACTTCGCTCGGGTATTGGTAGCGGATTTCGTCGAGCGAGAAGTCGCACTTCGAGGCCACGACGAGGGTCTGCGCCAGCAGGTCGGGCGGATATTGCTGCGCCAGCCGCAGCCGGCTGCGCAGATGGGCTTCGGCATTCGGCTGCAGGTCCACCCCGCATCCGGACAGCGGCTTGTTCAGCCGGGTGGCCGTCATCACATCCTGCAGCGCCTGGCGTGAACGCAGGTGCATATGCACATCGCCGCTGGCGACCAGGGGCAGGGCGGTGGCGCTCGACAGCGCGCGCAGCCGCTGCAGCCACAGCGCATCGCCGAGTTGGCGCAGCAACTCGACACCAATCCAGCAGCGACCACCGAACTGCCGGTTCAGCCAATCGCCGGCAGCGAGCAGTTCTACCTCATCGGCCGCACGCGGCAGCAGCAGGATGGCCAGGCAATCCTGCAGCGCAGCCGCGTCGATCCGGGCCCGGTTCAGTTTGTATTTGCCTTTCTCCGAGATGCGCCGCAGATCGGTGATGAACTGGCAGAGGTTGCCGTAGCCATTCAAATTCCGCGCCAGCAGCAGCAGCTTGAACAAGGGCTGATCCTGCTCGTCGAGGACGCAGAATTCGCTGCCGATCAGCAACTTCAGGCCGCAGGCCTTGGCTGCGACATGGGCACGCACGATGCCGGCCAGCGAGCATTCATCGGTCAATGCCAGCGCGGCATAACCCTGCTGATGAGCGCGCAACACCAGCTCGGACGGATTCGAAGCGCCGCGCAAAAAACTGTAATTGCTCAAGCAATGCAGCTCGGCGTAGTCGGGGACCATGGGGCTTCAGGCGAAGATGCCGTGCAGGAACCAGCCCGGCTTGTCGCGGTCCAGCCGCTGCTGGTAAATCCACAGGAAACCGGCTTGTGCGCTCAAGGCGACGAAATAATCGCGTTGCAGATGCTGGTTGCTGCTTTCAGCCGGGTCCCACCAACCGCCTTCGATCCGCTGCGGCCCTGCCAGCAATTGCAGCTTGCCCCTGTATTGCGGCTGGTCTTGCCGCACCAACAGACGCAGCGGCGGGTCGAGCAGCCAGCTGGGTTGCGGATAGTCGCTGCGGCGCGCCGGCGGCGCAGCCGTGGTGCCGGGCCAGGCCTGCCAGACCTGCATGCATTCGGGCCGATGGTCTTCCTGCAACTGGCCAACGCGCACCTTGTCGCTGCCGAGTCGCAATGCCAGGCGCTCGAGCAATTGCGGCAGCGCTTCATTGGCCTGGTCGGGTGACTGTGGCAGCAGGCTCAGCGGCAATTCTTCCAGCGGCAGGATCTGGCCGGCTTTCAGGCTGATCTCGCCGACCGGTGCGGCCAGCGTCAGCTGCGCCAGATGTTCGGCCAGCAGACGCGAGAGATGGCCGAAGTCGCGTGTTCTGTTGGCGGTGTGCAGGGTCAGGTGAGCGCCGCTGCCGGCTTCGCGCGAGCGCATGCTGTCGTGCAGCCAATGCAGTTCGAGCTGCTGGATGCCGGCGTGGCGCGCGGCCAGCCAGGCACAGAGTTGCGCCAGCAGATGGCGCGCGTAATGCAGCAAGGCGATCGACTGTTCGACCCGGAACGGCAGCTCGAGCTTGGCCTCGAAGACATCCGGTGCCTGCAGCCATTGATGCACTTCAGGCGCCTGGCCATAAGCCTGGTCGAGCGCTTGCACCAGGCCCTTGCCAAAACGCCTGCCCAGGCCGGCACGCGGCAGGCGGCGCAGATCGCCCAGGCTGCGGCAGCCGAGCCGTGCCAGCATGGCGCGATGCTCCTGCGCGGCGCTCAATGAATGCAGGGGCAGGGCGTTGAGCAATAGCTCGAGCGGTGTCGACATGCCGTCTTCGATGCCGCAGCGCGCCAGCGCCAGGGCGCCCAGACTGCTCGGTGCCCAGGCGGTGACGTGCAGGTCCATGCCCGCGGCGTCGGCCTGCTGCAGCACGCGCTGATGCAGCGCCGCAGCACCGCCAAACAGGCGCAGGCAGCTCTGCACTTCGAACAGCACCGCGTCTTCCAGTCGGGCGACCCGGGGCGTGAACTGCAGCGCCCACCAGGACAGGGCCTGCAGCCGCAGCTTTGCCAGGGCCTGCCCGTCGTCAATGGGCGAAGGCAGGCAGGCGAGCCAGTGCATGACGCGGCTCCAAAGCAATGCCGATCGGCGGGTTTGTCGGGCCGCCTTCGCCCCTTGCCAGCATCGCGGGTGTCAAGACCCGGCCCAGTCCTGCCGGCATTGCCGGCAGATTCAACAGCAAGGCGCTGGCCGGACCGCGGCGCTTCAGGATCTGCAGTTGCAGGTGATTGCCCGCCGGCTTCAACAGCAAGCGCAGCGGCGCGCTCGATGCCTGTTGCATGGCCGACAAGGGGCGGAACAGAAAGATCGGCGCATCAAAACCCTGCGCACAGCATTGCAGCCGGCGGATCTGCTCGGGTCTGGCTTGCGGCAGCCAGGCCAGCAAGGCTGCGGCCGCATTCGATTTGATCGCCTGCTCG
Source organism: uncultured Burkholderiales bacterium (assembly GCA_903820745.1). Lineage (GTDB taxonomy): Bacteria > Pseudomonadota > Gammaproteobacteria > Burkholderiales > Burkholderiaceae_C > Paucibacter_A. The sequence continues at coordinate 36,621 of CAIJIT010000162.1, read as the reverse complement.
AGGGCCCAGAGCTGCTGCTGCGTTGTTGCCGGTGCAATCCAGACCAGCTGCCTTGCCGGCAGCCCGCAGGCCTGCAGACCGGGCAGATGCGGGTGGTGCGGCGGGTTGATCAGCAGCAGCGGGCGGCTGACGCTGGACTGGCGTTTTGATGCAGGGGGGGGCAATGAATCGAGCAGCGAGCCCAGCGCGGGTGCCAGCAGCCGCCATTCCAGCAAGTCGCTATCGTCGCCAATGATTTCGGTCAGGCAGCGGGTCGGCCAACCGCCGCCGGGCAGCAAGGCATCGAGTGCGGAAAAACCGCTGGGCAGGCTGGCGCTGCTGCACGAACCCAGGCTGCTGGCGCGCCATAGACCGGCATGCAGGCTCTCCAGCGTGGCTGTCTTCGGCGCTGGGTCGGGTGGTGCGGCGGGCGTTGTCATGGTAGAAGGAATCCGTCAAATTACTGTATTTAATTACAGTATATGACGATGGCTTGCGAATGCCAAACCAAGGGTGGATTGACAGGCCGGTGGGCCGGTACAGCTTGCTCAGGCTGGCTTTGGCAGAGTTTTTATGCCGGGGTGAAGCGCTGCAAGCGGCTGAGATCGAGCACCCGCAGCCCGCCATATTCGATCCGGATCAAGCCCAACGCTGCCAGGTGATGGAGCGCCTGGTTGACGCGCTGGCGCGACAGGCCGACCAGATAGGCGAGCTCCTGCTGGGTGATATTGAGCATGCTGCCGACGCCGGGGAAAAGCTGCGGATTGAAGAGCGCCGCCAGATTGCGTGCGACGCGCAGGTCGGGATCCGAGATGCGGTCGATTTCGCGCGCGGCGATGAACTGGCCCAGGCGCTCGTTCAATTGCTTCAGGATGAAATGGTTGAAGCCAATGCTGGTTGCGAGCAGGCTGTGAAACACCTCGATCGGCAGGCCGGCCACGGTGCTGCGTCGCAAGGCCTGGACGTTGTAGCGGTAGGCCTCGCGCTTGAGCAGGGTGCCCTCGCCGAACCAGCCTCCAGGTGGCAAACCGGTGAAGGTGATCGCCTGGCTGCCCAAGTCATCATTGCTCATCTTCAGCAGGCCGGCGATGACACCAAACCACAGGTTGGCGGTCTTGCCAATGCGGCAGACGCGTTCGCCGACTTCAGCATCTGCGACTTGCAGGCGAGCGACAACTTCTTGTCGCTGTGCAGGTTCCAGCAGGGCCAACCAGGGAATCACATCGAGCTCGACGGCAGTCGCTGCACGTGCGCGGTGGCGCAGTGCGCCTGGCTGGGTCGGTGATGAATGCATCGCTGTCGGCCTCGATTTAACCCGCGAGTCAGGGAAAGTCCGCCCCGGGTAGTCCCTAGGAATGTCGTCGCAACGACAACATGACGTCAAAGTGAGGTCTAGTATTGCACCGTATTGATGCGTTGAGGCCTGAATACCGGGCGCAATGCATCCAACAGGAGGTTCCAAGGTGGCGACGACTTTCCCCCGGCTCTTGCTTGAACATGCAGCGCAACGGCCTGCAGCGACCGCATTGCGCGAGAAGGAATATGGCATCTGGCAGCCCTTGAGCTGGAGTCAACTGGCTGCGCTGGTACGCGAGCTCGCGCACGGCTTGGCCCAAGCCGGCTTGCAGCGTGGTCAGCATGTCGTCGTCGTCGGCGAAAACCGGCCGCGTCTGTCCGCTGCCATGCTGGCTGCGCAGTCGCTCGGGGCCATTCCGGTGCCGCTTTATCAGGATGCGGTGGCGGCGGAATTTGTCTTTCCCATCAATAATGCCGAGATCGCTTTTGCCGTGGTCGAAGACCAGGAGCAGGTCGACAAGATGCTCGAACTGCGCGCTCAATGCCCGCAGTTGCAACATATCTGGTTCGACGATCCGCGCGGCTTGCGCGGTTATGCGCAGACCGGCCTGGCATCGCTCGATGAACTCTGCGCCAGCGGCCGCGAGCATGCCAAGGCGCAGCCGGACTTCTTCGACAAGCAGGTCGCGATCGGTGCCCCGGGCGATGTTGCAGCGATGTTTTTCACCTCGGGTACGACCGGTAACCCGAAGGGTGTCGTGCATACGCACAGCAGCCTGATCGACCGCGCGCAGGCCGGTGCGCGCTTCGACAATCTGAGCCATTCCGAGGAAGTGCTGGCTTATTTGCCGCCGGCCTGGATCGGCCAGAACATCTTCAGCTATGCGCAATGGATGGCCTGCGGTTATGTGGTGAATTGCCCTGAGTCGGCGAGCACGGTGGCGATCGATTTGAATGAGATCGGCCCGACCTATTACTTTGCGCCGCCGCGCGTGTTTGAAGGCTTGCTGACCAGCGTGATGATCCGAATGGAGGACGCGTCGAGCACCAAGCGCTGGTTGTTTTCGACCTGCATGACATTGGCGCGGCGCGTTGGCCCGGCCTTGATGTCGGGCAGTCCGGTGAGCCTGCTCGACCGTTGCAAATATGCCTTGGGCAATCTGGCGATCTACGGGCCGCTGCGCAATACCCTGGGCATGTCGCGCGTGCGTGTCGCCTACACGGCGGGCGAGGCGATCGGCCCGGACCTGTTCAGTTTTTACCGCTCGATCGGCATCAATCTGAAACAGCTCTACGGCTCGACTGAAACCGCGGTGTTTGTCTGCCTGCAGCCCGACCATCAAGCGCGCGCCGATACGGTCGGCGTGCCGATCGAAGGGGTTGAAATCAAGCTGGCAGACAGCGGCGAAATCCTGGTCAAGTCGCCCGGCCTGTTGAAAGGCTATTACAAGAACGAAGCCGCCACCGCTGAGGTGTTGACGGCTGATGGCTGGTACCACACCGGTGACGCCGGCTTCATCGATGCGTCCGGCCACCTGAAGATCATCGACCGGGCCAAGGATGTCGGACGCCTGGTCGGTGGCGCGTTTGACGGGGCGATGTTTGCGCCCAAATATATCGAGAACAAACTGAAATTCTTTCCCTTCATCAAGGAGGCGGTGGCTTTCGGTGACCAGCGTGACCGGGCCTGCGCCTTCATCAATATTGACTTTGACGCCGCCGGCAACTGGGCTGAGCGGCGCAATCTGCCCTATGCCGGCTATGCCGATCTGGCGCAAAAGCCCGAGGTCTATCAGTTGATCCGCGAATGCGTCGAGCAGATCAATGCCGATCTGGCCCAGGATCAATTGCTGGCCGGCAGCCAGATCAGCCGTTTCCTGATCCTGCACAAGGAACTCGATGCCGATGATGGTGAACTGACCCGGACGCGCAAGGTCAAACGCGGGGCGATCGCCGAAAAATATGCGCTGCTGATCGAGGCGCTCTACTCCGGCGCGAGTTCCCAGTTCATCGAGACCGCGGTGAAGTTCGAGGATGGCCGCAGCGGGTCGATTTCGGCGGATTTGAAAATCGTCGATACCCGGACTTTTCCTGCAACGCAAAAGGCTGCCTGATGAAAGAGATCGGCGAAATCATCCTCGATGTGAAGAACATTTCGCTCGCTTTCGGCGGGGTGAAAGCGCTGACCGACATCAGCTTCAATGTGCGCGAGCATGAGGTCCGCGCGATCATTGGCCCGAATGGCGCGGGCAAGAGTTCGATGCTCAACTGCATCAACGGCGTCTATCAACCGCAGCAGGGCTCGATCACCTTCCGCGGCCAGACTTTCAAGCATATGAACTCGCGCCAGGTGGCCGAGATGGGCGTGGCGCGCACCTTCCAGAATCTGGCCTTGTTCAAGGGCATGAGCGTGCTCGACAACATCATGACCGGGCGCAACCTGCAGATGAAGACCAATCTGCTCTGGCAGGCTTTTCGCGACCCATTCGGCTGGGGCCCGGCCGAGCGCGAAGAAAACGAACAGCGTGCCAAGGTCGAGCAGGTCATCGATTTCCTGGAAATCCAGGCTTATCGCAAGACGCCGGTGGGGCGTTTGCCTTATGGGCTGCAAAAGCGGGTCGATCTGGGTCGGGCGCTGGCGATGGAGCCGCAGGTGCTGTTGCTCGACGAACCGATGGCGGGGATGAATGTCGAGGAAAAGCAGGACATGTGCCGCTTTATCCTCGAGGTCAATGCCGAGTTCGGCACCACCATCGTGCTGATCGAACATGACATGGGCGTGGTGATGGACATCTCGGACCGGGTCGTCGTACTCGACTACGGTAAGAAGATCGGCGATGGCACGCCGGACGAAGTACGCAGCAATGAAGACGTGATCAGCGCCTATCTCGGCGCTTCGCATTGAAACCGGAAACTGGAGCATCAATATGGGACCGTTTCTGGAAACATTGATCGGCGGCTTGATGACAGGCATGCTTTATTCGCTGGTCGCACTGGGTTTTGTGCTGATCTACAAGGCCAGCGGTGTGTTCAACTTTGCCCAGGGCGCGATGGTCTTGTTCGCGGCGCTGGCGATGGCGCGTTTCGCCCAGTGGATTCCGCAATGGACGGGGTTGTCGGGGAAGTTGCTGATCAACCTGCTGGCCTTCGGTGGCGCAATGCTGGTGATGATCGCGGTGGCCTGGGCGATCGAGCGACTTTGTCTGAGTAAATTGGTCAATCAGGAGGGCATCACGCTGCTGATGGCCACGCTGGGGATCACCTATTTCCTCGACGGTCTGGGGCAGACGATTTTCGGCAATGACATCTACAGCATCGACGTCGGCCTGCCCAAGGATCCGATGTTCTTGTTCGAGCAACTGTTTGCTGGCGGCCTGCTGGTCAACCAGGAGGACTTGGCCGCAGCGCTGATCGCGGCGGCGCTGGTCGCTGCGCTGGCGGCTTTCTTCCAGTTCACCAGCACCGGCCGCGCTTTGCGGGCAGTGGCCGATGATCACCAGGCCGCGCAATCGATCGGCATTCCGCTCTCAAGGATCTGGGTCATCGTCTGGAGCGTCGCGGGCTTCGTCGCCCTGGTCGCAGGCGTCATCTGGGGCAGCAAGCTCGGAGTGCAGTTTTCCCTGTCGCTGGTGGCGCTGAAGGCCCTGCCGGTGGTGATTCTCGGTGGACTGACCTCGGTGCCCGGCGCCATCATCGGCGGGCTGATCATCGGCGTTGGCGAGAAACTCTCCGAGGTTTTCATCGGGCCTTATTTCGGCGGTGGCATCGAGATCTGGTTCGCCTATGTACTGGCGCTGCTCTTCCTGCTGGTCCGTCCCCAGGGCCTGTTTGGAGAAAAAATCATTGACCGCGTATGAGTGATTTCAGATCATTGCCCCGCATTCCGGCCTGCGGCCTGCATGACGGGCTACCTGCTTGAATCAGCTGAGAGAAATATCCAATGTTCTACAGAGAAAACGGCCAGTTCAAGACCAGCTACAGCGCTGACCAGCAGATATTCCCGATTCTGCAGGACCGGATCGCGATCGGCTTGCTGCTGGTGCTGGCTTTTGTCGTAGTGCCGCTGTTCGGCAGCGAGTACTACTTCCGGGCGGTGCTGATTCCGTTTTTGATCCTCGCTCTGGCGGCTTTGGGGCTGAATATCCTGGTCGGTTATTGCGGGCAGATCTCGCTGGGCACCGGCGCCTTCATGGCGGTCGGCGCTTACGCGGCCTACAACTTCCAGGTGCGCATCGAAGGCATGCCGCTGCTGGTTTCGCTGCTGATGGGGGGTGTCTGTGCAACTGTCGTCGGCGTGCTGTTCGGGATTCCCTCGCTGCGCATCAAGGGGCTCTATCTCGCGGTGGCCACGCTGGCGGCCCAGTTCTTTGTCGACTGGGCTTTTCTGCGCATTTCCTGGTTCACCAACAACAGTTCCTCAGGCTCGGTCAGCGTTGCCGGGCTCAATGTCTTCGGTCTGCCGATCGAGACGCCGGTCTCCAAATATCTGTTCTGCCTGAGCTTTCTGGTGGTCTTCGCCTTGCTGGCCAAAAATCTGGTGCGCAGCCATATCGGCCGTGAGTGGATGGCGATCCGGGACATGGATGTGGCCGCAGCGGTGATCGGCATCCGTCCGGTTCATGCGAAATTGACGGCGTTCGCGGTCAGCAGCTTCATCGTCGGCGTCGCCGGTGCGCTCTGGGGTTTTGTCTATCTGGGCTCATGGGAGCCGGCCGCCTTCTCGATCGACCGGTCTTTCCAGTTGCTGTTCATGGTCATCATCGGCGGCCTGGGTTCGATCATGGGCAGTATTTTTGGCGCCGCTTTCATCGTGCTGCTGCCGATTCTGCTTGATCAGTTGCTACCTGCCATGGGTTCCATGGTGGGGCTCAGCTTCGACACCGCGATCGTTTCGCATGTGGTGTTCATGATTTTCGGCGCCTTGATTGTGTTTTTCCTGATTGTTGAGCCGCATGGCATCGCCCGCTTGTGGTCGACGGCCAAGGAAAAGCTCAGGCTCTGGCCTTTCCCTCATTGATTTTTAGTAGGTTGCGGGTCGACGGGCCCGCTTGAGCAAGTCGCACTGACGAGTGCAATGTTGATAGTCCAAACTCTGGAGGCAGACATGAAATTGAAGACCCTTGCGCTGACAGTTGCCGCTCTGGCCACTGCATTGAGCGCCCTTTTGACCGCCCCTTCAGCCTATGCGCAGGCCAAGGAACAGTTCTTTCCCTTGCTGGTCTACCGCACCGGCGCCTATGCACCCAACGGTACGCCCTGGGCCAACGGCAAGCAGGATTACCTCAAACTGATCAATGCTCGCGATGGCGGCATCAATGGCGTGAAGATCACCTATGAGGAATGCGAAACCGGTTACGCCACCGACAAGGGCGTCGAATGCTATGAGCGTCTCAAAGGCAAGACGACAACGCTTTTCGATCCGCAGTCGACCGGCATCACTTTCGCGCTGACCGACAAGGCACCCGGCGACAAGATGCCGCTGATCACGGTTGGCTACGGCCTGGCCGCATCGCAGGACGGCGGCGTGTTCAAGTGGAATTTCCCCATCCTGGGCAGCTACTGGACCGGCGCCGATGTGCTGATCCAGCATATCGGCAAGAAGGAAGGCGGCCTCGACAAGCTCAAGGGCAAGAAGATCGCGCTCGTCTATCACGACAGCCCGTTCGGCAAGGAGCCAATCCCGCTGCTGCAGGAACGCGCCAAGATGCATGGCTTCGAGCTGCAGTTGATTCCTGTTACGGCGCCTGGCGTCGAACAGAAATCGGCCTGGTTGCAGGTGCGCCAGAGCAAGCCCGATTACGTGCTGCTGTGGGGTTGGGGCGTGATGAACTCGACGGCGTTGAAGGAAGCACAAGCCACGGGTTATCCGCGCGACAAGATGTATGGCGTCTGGTGGGCCGGCGCCGAGCCTGATGTCAAAGACGTCGGCATGGGCGCCAAGGGCTACAACGCGTTGGCGCTGCAGCATGGCGCTGATCGCAATGCCAAGGTGGTGCAGGACATCCTCAAACTTGTGCACGACAAGGGCCAAGGCACAGGTCCGAAGGATGAAGTCGGCCAGGTGCTTTATATGCGCGGTCTGATCATCCAGATGCTCGGAGTTGAAGCCGTGCGGCGGGCCCAGGAGCGCTTTGGCAAGGGCAAGGTCATGAATACCGAGCAGGTGCGCTGGGGCCTGGAAAACCTGAACCTTGACCAGAAGAAACTCGACGCGCTCGGCTTTGCTGGCGTGATGCGTCCGGTCAGCACCTCCTGCCTCGACCATATGGGTTCGAGTTGGGCTCGTGTGCACACATGGGACGGTGCGAAATGGGGCTTTTCGTCGGACTGGTACGAGGCTGACGAGCAGATCCTCAAGCCGATGATCCGCGCCGCTGCCGACAAGTACGCCGGCGAGAAGAAGGTGACAAGGCGCGCACCGGCCGATTGCCAATCCTGATCAATTTTCCTCCGGTGCCGATCTGAATACGGTGCCGGGGGAGGGCTTCTTGGGGAGCCTTCAGCGAAACGCCGCGTGCGACGTTTCGCTGAACCTGAGGCGAACATGAGCAATATTCTTCTGGACGTGAACGGCATCGAGGTCATCTACAACCATGTGATCCTGGTGCTGAAAGGTGTGTCATTGCAGGTGCGTGAAGGCGCCGTCGTAGCCCTGCTCGGCGGCAATGGCGCCGGCAAGACGACGACGCTGCGGGCGGTCAGCAACCTGCTGGCGGGCGAGCGTGGCGAGGTCACCAAAGGGTCGATCGAGCTGCGCGGCGAGCGCATCGAAAAGCTGTCGACCTCGGAAATGGTCAACCGCGGCGTGATCCAGGTGATGGAAGGTCGGCATTGCTTCGCCCACCTGAGCATTGAGGACAACCTGATGACCGGGGCCTATACGCGTCGCGATGGCAAGGCGGCGATAGCGCATACTTTGGAGAAGGTCTACAGCTATTTCCCGCGTCTGAAAACACGCGGCAAATCGCAGGCCGCCTACACCTCTGGCGGCGAACAGCAGATGTGCGCGATCGGGCGCGCCCTGATGGCCAACCCGAAGATGGTTCTGCTTGATGAGCCTTCGATGGGCCTGGCGCCGCAAATCGTCCAGGAAGTGTTCGAGATCGTCAAGGACCTCAACACCAAGGAAGGCGTGACTTTTTTGCTGGCCGAACAGAACACCAATATGGCGCTGCGTTATGCCGACTATGGCTACATCCTCGAGAACGGCCGCGTCGTCATGGACGGCGAAGCTCCTGCCTTGCGCGAGAACGAGGATGTCAAGGAGTTCTACCTCGGCATGGGCGGCGGCGACCGCAAGAGCTTCAAGGATGTGAAGAGTTACAAGCGCAGAAAGCGCTGGCTGGCCTGAGCGGGCCTTGAGTTAAGCGACGATGAGCGATCAATTCTTTGCCATGCCGGCCTTCAAACCCGATGAGGCCTTGCTGCAACTCAAACGCAGCTTGCGCGACCTTGCTGGCCTGGCTGCTTCGCGCGATGGTTTCAGCTGGCGCGGCCGCAGCGTGATCGAGTTGAGCTTGGCTGAAGGGATGCTGCAGGCTCGCATCGTCAAACGGCCCGCCCACTGTCCGGAATGGGACGTCCGCAATTGCAGGACTCATGCCGAAGTGCGGGCGGTTCAGGATGAAATCAAGCGCCGCCTGACGCGCTGGATGGACGAGACGACATGACCGACTTTTACGATGAACTCGAAGCCCGCGACCCGGCCTTGCGTGAGCAGGCGTTGATGGCGGCTTTGCCCGGGCAGGTCAAACATGCGAAAGCGAGCACCGCGGCCTTCGCCGAGCTGTTTGCAGGCATTGATGCGGCTTCGATCAGCAGCCGTCAGGCCTTGGCCGGACTGCCGGTGACGCGCAAGTATGAGTTGCTGGCCAGGCAGCAGCAGCAGCGGGCCAGCGACAGCTTCGGTGGTTATTCGGCCATTGGTTGGTCGGGTTGCGTGCGCGCCAGCGGGGCGCGGCGGGTGTTCCAGTCGCCTGGACCGATCTACGAACCCGAGGGGCAGGCGGCCGATTACTGGCGGATGGCCAGGGCGATTTTCGCCGCTGGGGTGCGCGCGGGCGATTTGGTCCACAACAGTTTCAGCTACCACCTGACGCCAGCCGGATCGATGATGGAAAGCGGTGCTCATGCGCTGGGCTGCGCGGTCTTTCCGGGCGGCGTTGGAAACACCGAATTGCAGTTGCAGGCGATCACCGAGTTGCGGCCGCAAGCTTATGTCGGCACACCGAGCTTCCTGAAGATCCTGCTCGACAAGGCAGCTGAAACCGGGGTGGAAATCGGTTCGGTCAGCAAGGCCTTGCTCAGCGGCGAGGCGTTCACGCCCAATTTGCGCGACTGGTTGGCGGCACGCGGTGTGGCAGGCTACCAATGCTATGCCACCGCTGACATCGGCCTGATCGCTTATGAAACGGCCGCGCGTGAGGGCCTGGTACTGGATGAGGGCGTGATCGTCGAAATCGTTCGTCCAGGTACCGGCGATCCGGTGCCGCAAGGAGAGGTTGGCGAGCTGGTCGTCACCACCTTGAATCCGGATTACCCCTTGATCCGCTTTGGCACCGGCGATCTGTCAGCTTTCATGTCGGGGCAATGTCCGAGCGGCCGCAGCAATGCACGCATCAAGGGTTGGCTGGGGCGTGCTGACCAGTCCGCCAAGGTGCGCGGCATGTTTGTCCACGCTGCCCAGGTGGCTGAAATCATGCGGCGCTTTCCGCAAGCCGGCCGGGCGCGTCTGGTGGTCGAGGGCGAGATGGCGCAGGACCGGATGACGCTGAAAGTCGAAGTCGCCGACTCGGCCCAAGGGCTGGCGGCAAGTCTGGCCGCTGTGACCCGCGAGGTCACCAAGCTGCGCACCGAGGTGCTGCTGCTGGCCCCTGGCAGCCTGCCCAATGACGGCAAGGTGATCGAAGACGCGCGCAGCTATGCTTGAGACGGGATTAAGTAGTTTCCTCGATTGCAGCGACTCGCTCGGGGCATAGCATCAAGGGTCATAATTTTAGGTTTATGAGGAAAACAATGAAAAAGCTGATGGTTGGATTTCTGGTGGGTCTCGCAGCCGGTGCTGCATTGGCTGATTACCCTGAAAAAGCAGTCAATGTGGTCGTACCTTTTGCTGCGGGCGGGCCCACCGACAAGGTGGCGCGTGACTTTGCCGAGTCGCTGCGCAAACCGCTCGGAAATACCGTAGTGGTTGAAAATGTCGGCGGCGCCGGCGGCACGATTGCCACCGCCAAGGTCGCCAGAGCTGCGCCTGATGGCTACACCTTGCTGCTGCACCATATCGGCATGGCGACTTCGCCAGCGCTGTACCGCAATCTGACCTACAAGACGCTCGAAGATTTCGAATATCTCGGCATGATTGTCGAGGTTCCGATGACCTTGATTGGCAAGCCGTCGCTGCCTGCCAGCAACTACGCCGAATTGACCAAATGGTTGGACGCCAACAAAGGCAAGATCAATCTTGCCAATGCTGGTCTGGGTTCAGCCTCGCATTTGTGCGGCCTGCTGTTTCAAAGCACGCTCAAGATCGACATGACGACGGTTCCCTACAAAGGCACGGGGCCGGCGATGACCGACCTGCTTGGCGGTCAGGTCGACCTGATGTGCGATCAAACCACCAGCACGACTTCGCAGATCGCCGGCGGCAAGATCAAGGCCTTTGCGGTCACGACGCCGCAGCGCGTTGCCACGCCGGTGCTGAAAAATCTGCCGACGCTGGACGAACTCGGTTTGAAGGGGTTCTCGGTTGCGATCTGGCATGGTGTCTATGCACCGAAGGGCACGCCCAAGCCGATTCTCGACAAGATTCACAATGCGCTGATGGTGGCAATGAAGGATCCAGAACTGATCAAGCGCATGGAAGAGCTCGGTGCCGTCATGGTTACTGATGCCCGCTTGAACGGTCCGGCCCACAAGAAGTTCGTTGAAGCCGAAATCAACAAATGGGGCCCCATCATCAAAGCCGCCGGCATGTATGCCGACTAGGGACTAAAAACCCTGCCTGCGCAGGGTTTTTTGCCCTAGGAGGGGGTGAGCAATGCGAGCCCGGCCTGTAAAGGTGAAGGGACAAGCAGCCCGACTGCTCGGACTGCTTGAAATCGATAGGCGTCGTCCAAACCACTAGGCTTGACCTCGGCCCTGCCTCAGTTCGTCGCGGATCTCGCGCAGCAGCAGGATGTCTTCCGCAGTTGCCACAACCACTGGCGGTGGGTCTGAGCGCTTGAGCCGATTGATTTGTCTGACCATCAAAAAGATGATGAAAGCCAGGATGACGAAGTTCAGCAGCACGGTCAGAAAGTTGCCATAAGCGAACAGCGGCACGCCGGCCTTGTTCAAGGCTTCCAGAGTCATCGGCCCCTTGAAAGCCGGCGGAGGATTCGCCAGCATGATGAAATCATTCGAAAAGTCGATGCCGCCGAGCAGGCGCCCGACCACCGGCATCACCAGATCCTTGACCACCGAATCGACGATCTTGCCGAAAGCGCCACCAATGATCACGCCCACCGCCAGGTCGACGACGTTGCCTTTGACGGCAAACTCCCTGAATTCCGAAAAAAATCCCATGCCGAACTCCATATGCTTTGGACCGTTGCAATTGCCTGGAGATTTTGCGAGAAACGCGACCGCATTGCTTGTGCAAGCCGCAAAATTTGGAGCCTGAAGCGGAATTGCACAACGATCCGGAGCAAAGCATGCGGCGCTGTCCGTTAGAATCCAAGGCTGCCCCGATCTGAAGTTTCGTTTGAGGATGCTCATGAGTGACAAGCAAGTTGACCAAGGCAAGCGCACGTGGATGATTGCCGCGGGTTGTGCCGGTGCTGCCGGTGGTGTGGCCACCGCAGTGCCATTCGTCAGTACGTTCGCGCCGTCTGAACGCGCCAAGGCTGCTGGAGCGGCTGTAGAAGTCGACATCGGCGCAATTTTGCCGGGTCAAAAATTGACCGTCGAATGGCGCGGCAAGCCGGTCTGGATTGTGCGTCGTACGCCGGAACAGGTGGCCTCGTTGAAAGACGACGAAGGACAGTTGGTCGATCCGCAGTCCGAACGCAAGGCCTATCCGACGCCTGCTTACGCCAAGAATCAGCACCGGTCGATCAAGCCCGAGTATTTCGTCGCTGTCGGCATCTGCTCGCACCTCGGTTGTTCGCCGAGTGACAAATTCCAGGCCGGTGCACAGCCATCTTTGCCTGAAGACTGGCCGGGCGGCTTTCTCTGCCCTTGCCATGGGTCGACCTTCGACCTGGCAGGCCGTGTCTTCAAGAACAAGCCGGCACCCGACAACCTCGAGGTGCCTCCCCATATGTATCTGTCTGACACCAAGATCATCATTGGTGAAGACAAGCAGGCTTAAGCGCAGAGGTCACCATGGCTGAATTCAAACAAGCTCCCGCCGGCGCCGCAATGGGCGAAAAGCTGCTGACCTGGGTCGACAACCGTTTCCCCGCCAGCAAGCTCTACAAAGAACATTTGTCCGAGTACTACGCGCCGAAGAACTTCAACTGGTTCTATATCTTCGGCTCGCTCGCCCTGGTGGTGCTGGTGATCCAGATCGTCACCGGCATCTTCCTGGTCATGCATTACAAACCGGACGCAGCGCTCGCGTTTGCTTCGGTCGAGTACATCATGCGCGATGTGCCCTGGGGCTGGTTGATCCGCTATATGCATTCGACCGGGGCTTCGGCATTCTTTATCGTCGTCTACATGCATATGTTCCGTGGCTTGATTTACGGCTCCTACCGCAATCCGCGCGAACTGGTCTGGATCTTCGGCTGTGCCATTTTCCTGTGCCTGATGGCCGAGGCTTTCATGGGCTATTTGCTGCCCTGGGGCCAGATGTCCTACTGGGGCGCCCAGGTGATCGTCAACCTGTTCGCCGCTGTGCCGTTCGTCGGTGAAGACCTGGCGCTGCTGATTCGCGGCGACTATGTGGTCGGCGATGCGACCTTGAACCGTTTCTTCAGTTTCCACGTGATCGCCGTACCGTTGGTGCTGCTGGGCCTGGTGGTCGCACACATCATCGCCTTGCATGAAGTCGGATCGAACAATCCTGACGGCATCGAGATCAAGGCCAAGAAGGATTCACAGGGTCGCCCGCTCGACGGCATCCCTTTCCATCCGTTCTACACCGTGCATGACATCTATGCGCTGAGCCTGTTCCTGATGGTGTTCACGGCGATCATCTTTTTTGCGCCGGAGATGGGTGGCTATTTCCTCGAATACAACAATTTCATCCCGGCCAATCCGCTGCAGACGCCGGCCCACATCGCGCCAGTCTGGTACTTCACGCCTTACTACTCGATGCTGCGTGCAACCAATGATTCGATGGTCAACGTGCTGGCAGGCGTGGTCGCGATCAGTGCCGTGCTGGCCGTGCTGAAAGGCCAATTCTCGGCCAAGGGCAAGATTGCCTTGCTGCTGTTTGCGCTGGTTGGCGTGGCCTTGCTGAAGACCTTCGATGCCAAGTTCTGGGGCGTCGTGGTGATGGGCGGTGCGGTCGTGATCATGTTCTTCCTGCCCTGGCTCGATCACAGCCCGGTCAAGTCGATCCGTTATCGCCCTGACTGGCATAAATATGTCTACGCCCTGTTCGTGGTGTTCTTTGCGATTCTCGGTTACCTGGGCATCAAGCCGCCGAGCGAAATCGGCACGCTGATCGCGCAGATCGGCACCTTCTTCTACTTCGGCTTCTTCCTGATGATGCCTTGGTGGAGCCGTTTGGGTACGCCCAAGCCGGTGCCCGATCGTGTGACCTTCAACGCTCACTGAAGCACAGGAGTCCAAAGAATGAAGAAACTCATCGCCAAGTTGCTGACCTCCCTGTGCATGGCTGCCGGATTGGTTTCCGGGGCCAATGCTTCTGGAGTAGGGATCGAGTGGGACAAGTTCCCCAAGGACAAGATGACCGACATGGCAGCGTTGCAGAACGGCGCCAAGCTGTTCGTCAATTACTGCCTGAACTGCCATTCGGCCTCTTACATGCGCTACAACCGTATGCGCGACCTCGGCCTGACCGAGGCTCAGATCAAGTCCAATCTGATGTTCGCGACCGACAAGGTCGGCGGCCTGATGACGGTGTCGCTCGATCCCAAGCAGGCCAAGGACTGGTTTGGAGCCTTGCCGCCGGACCTTACCGTGATTGCCCGGTCGCGCGCCGATGGGGCCAAGGGTTCGGGTGCCGACTATCTTTACACTTATCTGCGTACCTTCTACAGGGATGACAGCAAGGCCACTGGCTGGAACAATATGGCTTTCCCGACGGTGGCGATGCCCAATGTGTTGTGGGAATTGCAAGGTCAGCGCGGGGCCAAATTCGGTGAACAGGCCGACCCGCATGAGCACGGCAAGACCATCCATGTATTTCAGGGCTTCGAACAGTTGACGCCGGGAAAAATGGATGCGCACCAGTTTGACGAATCGATTGGTGACCTGGTGGCTTATCTGCAGTGGATGGGCGAGCCGGTCCAGTCGCAGCGTTTCCGCCTGGGCATCTGGGTTCTGCTGTTCCTCGGTGTCTTCTCCGTGATCGCCTGGAGATTGAACGCGTCTTTCTGGAAAGACGTTAAATAGATGTCGCGGCCCCGGCGCAAGCCGGGACCGTTGCGCAGTGGGTGCTCTTTGAGCCTCCCACTGCGTTTGTACTTGTGCGGGCACCCGGTTGATCGGGGCCGCGACCCTTTCAACTGACTATTCGGGAGCCTGCTGCCATGATGGTGCTTTATTCTGGAACCACCTGCCCTTACTCGCACCGCTGCCGCTTCGTGCTGTTTGAAAAGGGCATGGATTTTGAAATCCGCGATGTCGACTTGTTCGCCAAGCCCGAAGACATCGCCCTGATGAATCCGTACAACGAAGTGCCGATCCTGGTCGAACGCGACCTGATCCTGTACGAGTCGCACATCATCAACGAGTACATCGATGAGCGTTTTCCGCATCCGCAACTGATGCCTGGCGACCCGGTGGCACGCGCCCGCGTGCGGCTCTTCCTGCTCAATTTCGAGAAGGAACTGTTCGCCCATGTCAATGTGCTTGAAGGACGCGGCAACAGCCCGAAAGCGACCGACAAGCTGCTGGACAAGGCGCGTTCGCAGATCCGTGATCGGCTGACCCAGCTGGCGCCAATCTTCATGAAGAACAAGTACATGCTGGGCGACGATTTTTCGATGCTCGACGTGGCCATTGCGCCGCTGCTGTGGCGTCTTGACTACTACGGCATCGACATGTCGAAGAACGCCTTGCCGCTGCTGCGCTATGCCGAACGGATCTTCTCGCGCCCGGCCTATATCGAGGCGTTGACGCCTTCCGAAAAGGTCATGCGCAAGTAAGCCAGCCATGGAACAAAGCACTGACATCGGCGGGCCGGCGAACGGCTCGAGCAGCTCGACCCGGCCTTACCTGATCCGTGCTTTGCACGACTGGTGCACGGACAATGGCTTTACGCCCTATATCGCTGTGCACGTCGACAGTTCGGTGCAGGTGCCGACGGAGTATGTCAGCAAGAACGAAATCGTCCTCAATGTCGGTTTCGATGCCACCAGCAACCTCGAGCTCGGCAACGAGTTTGTCCAGTTCAAGGCTCGTTTCGGCGGTGTGGCGCGGGAAATCATCGTGCCTGTCGATCATGTGGTGGCGATCTATGCCCGGGAAAACGGCCAAGGCATGGCCTTCCCGGCGCCCAGTGCCAACGGCGCTCCGGTCGCCACGGCACTCGACAAACGCAACCCCATGGGAACAGCAGTCGGTAGGCCGGTCACACCGCTGCGCGGCTTGAGGCTGGCGTCGAGCCCGGAGAGCAATACGGAAGCGCTGACCGGCCTGGCAAAACCGGCCGCCGCCGCTGATGACCCTCCAGGGCCTGGCGACGATCCCGATGGCAGCCCGGCGGGTGGTGGAAATCGTCCGGCATTGAAGTTGGTCAAGTAAAGCCGAAATTGCAGCTAGAATGTAGCGCTGTGCCGCTTTAGCTCAGTTGGTAGAGCAACCGCCTTGTAAGCGGTAGGTCGTCAGTTCGAATCCGACAAGCGGCACCATCAGGTAAGACAAAGGCCTCCAAGTAGCGATACTCGGAGGCCTTTTACATGGGAATCGACAACGGACGACCCTCGTCCGGTTGCTTCTTCCCAGCCACCTTTCACTTCTGCTGATCGGTTGCGCGGCAAACCTCGCCCTTCAGGGCGGGGAGGATGTCAATTGCTCCTGCCACTAGCTGTTGAGTGCTTTCTCGACAAAATTCAGGCGGTCTTGTCCGAAAAACATTTGTTCCCCGACAAAGAACGTGGGTGCTCCGAATGCCCCGCGCTCGACGGCGATGTTGGTTGCATCCTTGAGCGCATCCTTTATGACAGGATCGCCGACCGCAGCAAAAATATTTCCAGCATCAAGCCCTGCGCTTTTAAGCACGCTACCGATCTGCTGCGGATCGCCCATATTGAGGTCGTCCACCCAGATGGCTTTAAAGATCGCATCAGAATAGGGAAGAAGAAAATTTTCGCGCTGAGCGAAGATCGCGCCGCGCATCAGCGCCAGGGTATTGATCGGGAAATATTGATTCCAGCGCAATGGAACACCGTATTGCCGTGCGAAATTTTGCAGGTCTTGGGTCATCCAATTCTTCTTTTGAGGAATCTCGACTGGCGACTTGTTGCCCGTAGCCATGAAGATACCGCCTAGCAAGATGGGCTTGTAGTTGACTGTGGCGCCGGTTCGCTTGACGATACTTGGCAACTGGGTATGTGCAAGATAGCTCGCAGGGCTACCGTAATCAAAGTAAAAATCAACCTGCTTGGACATATTATTCTCCCGTTATTGAAGTTGGTTACCAGGGTTCGACCGAAGGCCTAAGGTCGATTTCAAAAGTCCACGCACTGCGCTTTTGCTGATGTAGCGCCCAGTAGGTCTCTGCTATGTCATCCGGTGCAAGTAATCCGTCAGCACTCCTTGAAGCAACCAGTTCCGGAAAACGCTCGCGCACGAAAGGTGTGTCTATCGGGCCGTCGATTAGCGTGTGCACCACATGGATGCCTTGGGCCCCGAATTCACGCGCCATGCTTTGAGCGAGCGCTCTGAGTCCGTGCTTTGCAGTGGCGAAGGCGGCGTAACCAACGGATCCCCGAACGCTCGCGGTGGCACCGGTGAAGAACATGGTCCCACAGCCGCGGGGTGCCATGTACTTGGCGGCCTCTCGACCAGTCAAGAAACCTGCCATGCAGCCCATTTCCCAAACCTTGAAATAGATCCTGGCTGTGGTCTCGACGAGATTGAATTTGACATTCGCGCCGATATTGAAGACGACGACCTGGATCGGACCAACCTCAGCTTCGATCTTGGCGAATAACTCGATAACTTGCTCCTCCCGTCGGGCATCGACGCCGAACGGTATGGCCTGTCCTCCTGCAGCGCTAATTTCATCCACCAGGCCCTGTAACAGGTTGGCATTTCGCCGGGCCACACACACGGTGAAGCCCTCTCGCGCAAAGCGTCGTGCGATCGCCGATCCAAGGCTGTCGCCGGCCCCAACAACCAATGCAACTTTTGCAGTTGAGTTCATAAGTGTTTTCCCCGAGTTATTGGTATTCAGTGCCGTCATCACGGTTATTTGCCTGTCTAGACGCTTGCAAAGCGTGTGTACGCACCATACAATTCTCAAAACAAGTGTGTACGCACCTATAAATTGTTAGTCTACACATGCACGGGTGCTAGAGCAAATGGTTTCACTCGATGAGAGAAAAGAAAAGAAAGCAAGTGCGCGGAATGAGTGCGCCTGTTTCGATCTTGATCTTCGCCGCACCACGCGTGCCGTTACGCGCATGTACGACGACTGCATGCGCGGTTCTGGGCTCACGATTACGCAGTTTTCTTTGGTTAGGCTGATCGCATTTGACGAGGGAATCGCCATAAGTTCAATTGGGCGTTCCATGCTTATGGACCGAACGAGCGTGCGTCGCGCCTTGGATCCCCTGGAGAAAAACGAGTTGGTATGCATTGAGTCCGGCGAGGACCGTCGCGTCCGCACGGTGCGACTCACTGCCAAGGGGAGATTATTGCTAGCCGAAGCCGAGCCAAGGTGGCTTGCCGCGCAGGAGTCGCTGTTGAAATTGATCGGTACCGATCGATGGGATTCAATGCGTAAATTACTCAGGGATACAGCCCGAATCGTGATTCATCGGGACGGCGCCCAGAAGTAAACGTAGGTAGAAGAAGCGGGATTCGACCGACCTTATCCGGAACTAGATAGCTCCCGGAATATTTAGGGCAAAGGAAGAGCATGTTTTTCTCGAACTGGTGTTTCTCTGTGTCCAAGTGGACCCCCTCCAAGCCGAATCATCTAGGCGGCGTGCGCCAAGTGCGGGCAAGCTAGCGTGGATTTATTCATCCTCGGCGCACTGAACGGGTTGCAATTGGGCATGCTCGTGTTCTTGCTCGCGGCCGGTTTCACGCTGATTTTCGGCTTGATGAACATCCTCAACCTCGCACATGGTGCCTTTTACACCTTGGGGGCCTACGTCGGATACCTGACCATGACATTGACCGGCTCATTCTGGCTGGCTTTGATGGTCGGGCCAGCAGCGCTGTTTGTTTTCGGCACGTTGCTACAACTGTGCGTTCTGCAACCTTTATCCGAAAAGGGGCGCTCATCGCATCTGGATTTAGCGCTGCTTACCTTTGGTCTGCTCTACGCGACTGCCGGTACGGTAGACGTTGTCTTCGGTTCGAGTTTACAGACCATCAAGCTTCCGCCTGTGCTTGACGGATCGATGTCCCTGTTCGGGGTCATGACCTATCCCAAGTACCGAGTGTTCATCATTGGGCTCGGGCTGCTCTGCGCGCTGAGTATCTGGGCAGTTCTGCGAAAAACGCTGATCGGGGCGACCATACGAGCAGGTGTGGACGACCGCGAGATGATCATCAGCATGGGCGTGAACATCAGATGGACGTTTGCGATGGTGTTTGGAGCTGGAGCTGCTCTGGCTGGTCTTGCGGGTGTGGTCGCTGCGCCTGTACTCGGCATCTACGCACATATGGGAATAACGATCATCGTGATCACTTTCGTGGTCGTGATCATCGGCGGTTTGGGTAACGTTGAAGGTTCTTTCTACAGCGCGCTCACCGTTGGCATGGTCGACAGCCTAGTGCAAACCTATATTCCGCAAATCGACTTGTTTGCCGTCTACATTCTTTTAATTGCCATCATGATCGTCAAACCCGCCGGTCTTTTCGCCAAGCAGGTGCGTGCTGCATGAAATTAAATAGACAGTTGGTATGGGCGTGCGTGGCGCTGGCCGTGGCACTAATTTTCCCACTCATTCTGGGCGGCTTTACTGTTACCTTAGCAACGGAGATCCTGATCTTCGGAATTTTCGTGTCTGGTGTGAACCTATTGCTTGGCTATACCGGACTGGTGCCACTGGGCAATGCCATGTTTCTTGGCATGGGTGCATACGGTATCGGTGTGTTTGCTAATTTGCTAGGCTGGTCGCTGTGGCTTGCAATCCCGGCGACCCTGTTGACTGTGCTGGTACTTGCGACAGTGATCGGCATCATATGTACGCGCACGCGCGACGTCGAATTCCTGCTAATCACCTTGGCCTTCGGGCAAATGTTTTATGGCGCGGCCATCAAAACCAAGGCGACCGGCGGTTCGGATGGATTACCTGGCATAGCCCGCCCGGACTTCTCGCTCATCAACATCAACGTTGTGGCGGATACTGGCTTTTACTATTTAGTCCTGGCTGTCGCGGTAGCGATGCTGCTTATATTCTGGCGACTCATTCATTCCCCTTTTGGAAGCGTGCTCGTGGGCATTCGGGAAAACGAAAAAAGAATGATTTCGATGAGTTACGCAGTGAGCTATTATAAAACCGGCGCCTTTGTGATCGCAGCTCTTTATGCCGCCGTGGCCGGTATCCTCAGCGCACAGCACACCCACTTCGTTAGCCCAGAGATCATGAATTGGCAGATCGGCGGGGAAGCCGTTCTGATGGTGATTATCGGAGGGCGTCGATATGTCCTCGGCGGGATACTCGGCGCTGGAATATTCATTGTCGTGAAATACGGGCTGAGCAGGCTAACCCAAGACTATCTGATTTTCTTTGGACTGTTCTTCATGCTCTGCGTTGCATTCCTCAAGGACGGCATAATTGGACTTTGCGTTGGACTACGGAAGCGTGTCCGCGCATGAATATCCTCGAAGTCACTGGCCTGTGCAAGTCTTTCGGCGCGATTGAAGTCATATCTAATTTGACCTTTAGCATCAAGGCCGGGGAGCGGCACGCGATTATCGGCCCCAATGGTGCGGGCAAGACGACATTGTTTAATCTAATTACTGGCTGGGATAAACCCAGCAGTGGAGAAATCTACATCGAAGGAGCGCCATGCCACGGCATGTCGCCTCAGGCTGTGACACGGTGCGGTTTCTCGCGCTCGTTTCAGCGGAACATGCTTCTCGAAGGCCTGACAGTGATCGAAAACATAAGGCTTGCTTGTCAGGCGGTCAACAGTTCCCGGCGCAGTGTATTTGGATCATGTCATGGGTTTCCAGACGTCATAAACGCTGCAAAAAGTATTGCCTCGCAGATGCAGCTTGGTGAGGTGCATCATCGGGAGGTCAAGCATTTGTCATATGGCCAGAAACGACAACTTGAAGTCGCAATCGCGCTTTGTTCGAATCCACGGATTCTGCTTCTGGATGAACCCGCTGCGGGAACCTCCCCGAAAGAACGGAAGCAGTTGATAGAGTTAATCCAGAAATTACCGGCCGAGATCACGCTTCTTTTGGTTGAGCATGACATGGACGTCGTGTTCAATGTGGCCGAAAAAATAACCGTTCTCTCGTACGGCACCATGCTCGCGTCCGGGACGCCGCAGGAAATCCGTTCGAATCCTCAAGTTCGTGAAGCTTATTTAGGAAAGCGCTCGAATGCTTAGCCTAGAGGGAGTGCATACCTATTACGGTGACAGTCATGTATTGCAGGGAATCAACCTGCATGTCGCTGCTGGCGAATGTGTTGCAATTCTCGGGCGCAATGGGGCAGGCAAAACGACCATAATGCGCTCCATTCTAGGCTTGGTACCTGCAAGGCGCGGGCGAATAACTTTTAATTCGCGTGACATCACGGCCGAGCAGACCTTCCTCATTGCTCGCAGTGGCGTTGGCTACGTCCCTGAAAATCGGGGTATCTTTAACTCGGTAACGGTCGACGAACACCTCGCTTTGGCCGGAGGACTAGCGCGTCCCGCAGTCGGTGGTTATACGGTTGATCGTATCCACCAGCTATTCCCCAGGCTCGCACTCCGCGGAAAAAGTTTGGGAAATCAGCTTTCGGGCGGCGAGCAGCAGATGCTAGCGATTGCCAGGGCGCTCATACTCAATCCGGAATTGCTGCTCTTGGACGAGCCTAGCGAGGGACTAGCGCCGACGATCGTCGATTACCTCGAGGAAATATTGAAGGACATTATAAAAAACGGAACACCGATCTTGTTGGTCGAACAAAACTATTACCTTGCGATGGCCTTGGCCACTAAGGTTTACGTGCTCAGCCAGGGCCAAGTGGTTTTTTCGGGCACACCGGCTGAACTCTCCAGCAATGAAGATGTGATGTCGACGTATCTTAGCATTTAAGGGTATGTTGGTTCCAAGGCAGATTCCGCCAGCATCAGGATCTATTTTCGTCGCGCCTGAATAAATGCGGCTAAATAACCGGAGATATAAATGGAAAGTGAAATACAAAAAACGGCCGTAGTTTGTGGCGTGGGCGAAGGACTCGGCCTTGCGATCGCGAAACGCTTTGCCAAAGGCGGATATAAAGTTGTGATGCTGGCCCGCGATGAAGAAAAACTAGAGCGCTTTCAGGCAGAAATTATAGCTCTGGGCGGGGCCGCTGTTGGTATGAAGGTGGATGCTCGAATCGAGAATCAGCTCATAGAAGCGATGGGAAAAATCGAGGCTCAGATCGGTCCGATCGAGGTCGCGATCTACAACGCTGGCGCGCAACATCGAAAGCCTCTGCTGGAGGTTACCGGGGATGTATTCGAGAAAGTTTGGCGACTTGGCTGTTTTGGTGGATTCGTATTTGGGCGCGAAGCCATACGCCATATGCTTCCTCGCAATCATGGTACGGTCATATATACCGGCGCAACATCATCTATGCGTGGCGGCGCAAACTTTGGCGCCTTTGCTGCAGCGAAGTTTGCCCTGCGTGCAGTTGCGCAGAGCATGGCTCGAGAGTTCGGACCGCAGGGTATCCACGTGGCAACGGTGGTGGTTGATGGCGCAGTAAACATGCCAGCGATACACAAGATGTTCCCTAAGCTCCGCGACTCTACCCCGCCGGACGGATTGGTTGAACCGGAAGGCATAGCGGAGACCTATTATCAAATCCACATGCAACACCGAAGTGCATGGTCGTTGGAAACCGAAGTTCGGCCTTATTGCGAAAAGTTCTGACGGTGGAAGTTTCCACCTCATATGCTCACGCAGGCTTGAGGGCGTAAATGTTCGCAAATATGATCGCTCACGATAATTTTCCGAAAAATAGCTATGACTAATTTCGTAGATGTAACCAACAACTCGTAGATACTATTTTGACCCATTGAGGCGAGGTCAAAGTGGGGGGTATTGGAAAAAATTAGGAGAAAAAGTTCAGTTTTCGGGGCGCATTTGAGCTGAGCGATATAAAAAATTTCGACATACCCATCACGCGCGATGGGTGAACCTGTAATACATGCAGCGCGATACGCATGTAGAAATATTTTTTCAACGAACGAACGCACGACAAAGACACTTAAAATCCGAGGAGAAAACCATGGAATTTCGTAATATTCAAGCGGCATTGTTGGCAGTAACTTTAATTGGCGCGGTTGCGACCGGTCCTGTTGTGGCACAAGAGAACAAGCCGATAAAAATCGGTTTGCTACTCCCTTACAAGGGAGGTTATGCTGAAGAAGCGATGCTAGGCGACCGTGGGTTTCAAGTCGCGCTCGCAGAGTTTGGCGGAGCCATCGGTGGTCGGAAAATTGAGTTGATCCGTGCGGATACTGAGTTGACACCGAGCGTGGGCATACAGCGTTTCAACCAATTGATTCAATCTGACAACGTAGACATCGTTGCTGGAGTTATACATTCAGGCGTAGGCATAGCGCTCAGCGGATTGGCCGAAACTGCCAAGAAACCGCTCGTCTTGATGATGGCATTTTCGGATGACATCTCTGGGAAGTTTTGTAATCCCTATGTTGCCAGGACAGCCTTCAGTGCCTACGCGATGCAGTATGCGACAGGCAAATATTGGGCGCAAGCGGGCAAGAAGACTGCAGTTACCGTCGGGCCCGACTATGTGGCGGGTCGACAGTTTATCGATGGATTCAAGCGTGGCTTCGAAGAGAATGGCGGTAAAGTGAACGAACAGTATTGGAGCGCTTTCCAAAAGACCAAGGATTTCGGTGGCATCCTCGCAAACCTGCGCGGCTCAAACGCGGAGTTAACGTATGCGTGGTACGCCGGAGCAGAAGCGGTGCAGTTCGTCAAGCAATATGCAGAGATGGGTCTTGAGAAAAAGCTACCGCTTTACGGCGATCACTGGACGTTCGAAGATACTCTTTGGAACGTCATGGGATCTTCCGTTCTCGGTAAGCAGTTTACGGCGTCTTACACTTCAGTGCTCCCGACCGAGGCTAGCAAGAAATTCGTTGAAGCTTATCGCAAGATGTTCAATACAGCGCCTGGTATATCGGAAGAGCTCGGTTATGACAATGGTAAAGCAATTATGTTGGCCCTGCAGAAGACAAAAGGGCAAGTCGGTGATGGAGCGGACTTCATAAAGACTTTGACCTCAGTGGAATTTGATGCGCCACGCGGAAAATTTAAGTTCGTGAAGAACAGTGCGATGCTTGAGAAAGTCTATTTGGTGGAAGTTCAGAAAGGCGCGGATGGCAATCTGAGTCCAAAGCTTCTGCAGACTATGCCGGCAGTTGCTGATCTTCCTGGGTGCACACGCTTGTAATTCAGCGAAGGGATTCATACTTCAGCAATAGTTTTTGAAGCGGTGGCCCAATGTAATATATACGGAAATGTGTGCAGCCTTAACCGAACGATGGCACGCTATTCCGAATAGCGCCGAATGACATCGAGAAAATACCAGGTGGGTGTAAATATGCAGTCGAATGATCTGACACTATGGGGTATCGGGACCGTACGGCAAATGCGGCCGCACTGGATGCTTTTGGAAATGGGTCTGGAGTACGAGTTCCACCCCACACATCCGCGGTCAGGGCAGACCTATGACCTGGATTTTCTCAAGCTCAACCCGCGCCACAAGGTTCCAGTGCTGCGTCATGGGACATTTGTCCTGACCGAGAGCGCGGCGATTACTCTTTATGTGAGTGAAGCGTTCAAGGCGCCTACTGGTATATATGTACCGCAGGATGCTGTAGGGCGAGCAAAGGTAAACGAGTGGTGCTACTTCATTATGTCGGAGTTAGATGCGCATACCCTGTACATCATGCGCCGCCATGGCGCGCTGAAGAGTCTTTATGGCGATGCGCCGGTTGCTATCGCTGCTGCACGGGAATATTTTATTGATCAATTTAATGCTGTGGCGAGTCGAATAGGTGCCGAGGGCAGGTACTTGTTCGGTGAGGATCTCAGCGCGGCCGATATCATCCTGACAACGACCTTGGATTGGGCAATTGAATACGACCTTCCTTTGCCCGACTGTGCATTGGAATATCGCAGTCGGGTGGCCGCACGCCCGGCATATCAGGAAGCGAGGAGGCGGACTTTTCCAGCCGTAAGCTGACCGGTTTTCAGAATTTTACGTTTCTTCAAGGGGCGTTGCTGATAGATGAGTCAATGGCTGCAGGTAGCCGTGTACCGTCTGCCATGAAGTCATTAGTCTGATTGAAGGGTTGCTATGAAAACACGCATCACGGAGCTACTTGGAATCGAGCATCCGATTATTCAGGGCGGTATGCATTTTGTGGGGTTTGCCGAGTTGGCTGCAGCAGTTTCTAATGCTGGCGGTCTTGGGATAATAACCGGTCTGACGCAGAAGACACCGGCGTTACTCGCCAGGGAGATACAACGGTGCCGCGAGATGACGAACAAGCCGTTCGGCGTCAACTTGACCTTCCTGCCAATGTTTTCGGAGCCGCCATATCCGGAATATATCCGAGTGATCATAGAAGGCGGGATCAAGATCGTTGAGACCGCAGGCAGGAATCCACAGGCCTATTTACTGCAGTTGAAAGATGCCGGCATAAAAGTGATTCACAAATGTACCTCGGTGCGATTTGCATTGAAAGCAGAGTCGATAGGTTGCGACGCTGTCAGCGTCGACGGTTTCGAGTGCGGCGGACATCCGGGTGAAGACGATGTGCCGAACTTCATCTTGCTGCCGCGGGCGGCAGAAGTACTCAAGATTCCTTTCGTCGCCTCTGGTGGCATGGCCGATGGGCGCAGTCTGGTCGCCGCATTGGCGTTGGGCGCTGATGGTATCAACATGGGAACGCGATTCATTGCGACAGCGGACGCGCCGGTTCACGACCGCGTAAAGGAAGCGATTGTTGCGGCGACTGAACTCGACACTCGTTTGATCATGCGCGGGTTGCGTAACACCGAGCGTGTGCTGAAGAGTGCGAGTGTGGAACGCTTGCTTGAAATCGAACGCGAAAAGGGGCTCGCGTTGACGATTGCAGACCTGCATGAGCAGGTCGCGGGCGTTTATCCGAGGGTGATGATAAATGGGGAAATGGAGGCCGGTGCCTGGAGCTGCGGGATGGTCGCGGGCCTGATCCACGATGTTCCAACGGTCAAGGAATTGATTAATCGGATTATGGCCGAAGCAGAGCAATTGATTAATGTGCGGCTTTCCAATATGAGTCGTCAGGTGAGCTCCGCTTGACTGTAAATCCTGAGTTTTTATGGGGGCTCTGCGTAACTTCTAACATTTCAGCCTGATTCGTTGGTTCCGCTAAATATTTTTCGGGCCTTATAGGGTATTCGCAGTGCAGTGCATTGCGGGGCCCTGAAGATAAGTCCGAGCCATTTAAAATTTTCTGGAAGGATTTTCATGCAAGGCCCACTCCACGGTATTCGAGTACTAGATTTTACTGGTGTAGTCGCTGGTCCATTGGCAACCATGTTTTTGGCGGACCAAGGTGCTGAGGTTATTAAAGTTGAGCCGCTGCGCGGCGACAGTGCTCGCGGAAGTCGGCAGCGTATCGATAAAGATGGCGAATTTTCGGCAATGTTCATTTCCTGCAACCGCGGAAAGCGATCTCTTGCGATAGATGCAAAGACACCTGTTGGTCGTGAAGTGCTTTTGAAACTCGTAGCCGAAGTTGATGTCCTGGTGCAGAATTTTCGCCCGGGTACGATGGATCGGCTTGGTCTGGGCGCAGAGTTCCTGCGACGGGAGTATCCCAGGCTCATTTACGTTTCGATGGATGGTGTCGGTGAAACAGGTCCGTACGCCAATAAGCGCGTTTATGACCCGATCATTCAAGCATTGTCGGGTTTTGCGGACATTCAGGCCGATCCCGCGACAGGTCGGCCACGCATGATAAGAACAATCGTGGCTGATAAAACGACAGCGATCTTTGCGGCGCAAGCAATTTCGGCGGCGCTATTTTCCCGCGAACGCACTGGGCGCGGCGATCATATTCGGGTCGCCATGCTAGATACGATGATCTCCTATTTATGGCCGGAAGGAATGATGCAGTACACCGTGGTCGGGGCTGAGGCAATTACAGCGGATCCAAATCTGAGGCCGGATCTCGTTTTTGAAACACGCGATGGATTTATAACTGTAGGAACAATATCGGATTCCGAGTGGTCGGGTTTTTGCCATGCTGTGGAGCGGCCAAACTTGTTACTAGACGATCGATTTAATACTCCGGCCGCGCGCTCGGTCAATGCAGTTGCCAGAATTATGCTCATGGGTGAGGTCATCAAAGAACGCAGCAGTGCAGAATGGTTGGGCCGCTTTGATGCGGCCGATGTTCCCTGTGCGCCTATCCTGCGTCGCAACGAGATTATTCAAAACGAACAAGTGGTCGATAGGCGGCTAATTACCGAGCTGGATCAGCCCACAGTGGGGCGCGTTAGACAGCCTCGCCCGGCGGCGCGCTTCGAATCCGCTGACGGTCGGGCTATACGACCTGCGCCTCGGATCGGCGAACACACCCAAGATATTCTCGTAGGCCTCGGGTACAGCGATAGTCAGATCGCGAACATGGCGCATGACAATGCGATCAAGATCAGTTCAGCTCTATAAGACGTGAACCAACAGACCTGACCGGCCCAGGTTGGCGACTGGAGGTGGAGTGCCGATAGTCAGCAAACGCTGGCGCCGCGAGTTTTTCCAGGTCTGTTGGATCGAAGCTTCAGCTTTCCTGCTGCAGCAACTTGACCCGGACCAGCGCAGGTTGCAGGCCCTGTTCGGCCAGCAGCGCCTCGAGCAGCGGTTGCAGATGACGTAATTTGGCAGCCACCGCAGCATTCGATGCCAGCAAGGTCCAGCCCTTTTCATCGACCGGACCGGCTCGAACATAGCGAGCCAAGGCGCCTGGCAAGGCGGGTTTGATCAACTCAAGGCGGCGGTTCGATTCGCGGATCAGCAAGCCCAGGCGGACCAGTCCATCATGCTGATGCAGAGCCTGCGCGATCGTCAGCGGGCCCGGCACCTGGCTGGCCTTTGGCGCCGGCTGAACATGGGTTCGGGGGTGGATCGTCGCGCGCATCGCACAAGTGTAGCCCCGCCATATGCCCGCCGGTCATGACGCAGCGGTCAGGATGATAAACTGGCAAGCTTTTGCGCCAGTACGCCCGGGGCTTTGCCTGCGGGTCTGGCGCGAGCGAGTAATACATGGGCCTCGGTCTCTGGCAGCAATGCCGGGGCTTGGGTTCTGCCACCAGGCACCAGCCAAGCGCTGGCCAATGAACTTAGATAATCCGCTGCATGTTGCCCAAGCTTCTCACCCAGATTTTCGGTAGCCGTAACGAGCGCCTGCTCAAGGGCTATCGCCGTGTTGTGCAGCAGATCAATGCGCTGGAGCCTCAGTTCGAGAAGCTCGACGACGCTGCGCTGAGAGCCAAGACCGAAGAGTTCAAGCTGCGCGTCGCCGGTGGCGAGGCTCTCGACGCAATCCTGCCCGAGGCATTTGCCGTCGTTCGCGAGGGCAGCAAGCGTGTCTTGAAGATGCGTCACTTCGATGTTCAGTTGATCGGCGGCATGGTGCTCAACGATGGGCGGGTCGCGGAAATGCGTACCGGCGAAGGCAAGACCTTGATGGCGACCCTGCCGGTCTATCTGAATGCGCTGACCGGCCGCGGCGTGCATCTGGTGACTGTCAATGACTATCTGGCGCGCCGCGACGCTGAATGGATGGGACAGCTCTACAACTTCCTGGGCCTGTCAGTTGGCGTGAATTTGCCGCAGATGCCGCGTGAGCAAAAGCAGGCCGCCTACGCGGCCGATGTGACCTACGGCACCAACAACGAATATGGCTTCGACTACTTGCGCGACAACATGGTTCATGATGTGGCCGATCGCGTGCAGCGGCCGCTGGCCTTCGCGATCGTCGACGAGGTCGATTCGATCCTGATCGACGAGGCACGCACTCCGCTGATCATTTCGGGCCAGGCCGATGACCAGACCGATCTTTACCTGACGATCAACAAGATCGCACCGGGGCTGAAAAAGCAGATCGGCGAACTCGACCCACGAACCGGCGAGGGTGTGATCGAGCCCGGCGACTTTACTGTCGACGAGAAATCGCATCAGGTCTACCTGACCGAAGACGGCCATGAAAACGCCGAAATGCTGCTGACCCAAGCCGGCTTGCTGCCCGAAGGCGCGAGCCTTTACGACGCCGCCAATATCAGCCTGATGCATCATATGTATGCGGCCCTGCGCGCGCACCAGCTCTATCACCGCGACCAGCATTACGTCGTGCAGAACGACGAAGTCACCATCGTTGACGAATTTACCGGCCGACTGATGACGGGCCGGCGCTGGAGCGATGGTCTGCATCAAGCGGTAGAGGCCAAGGAAGGTGTGGCGATCCAGAGCGAGAACCAGACCATGGCCTCGATCACCTTCCAGAACTTTTTCCGCATGTATGGCAAGCTCTGCGGTATGACCGGCACGGCCGACACCGAGGCCTACGAATTCCAGGAAATCTACGGTCTCGAGACGGTGGTGATTCCGCCGAACCGCCCGACCATCCGCCGCGATGAGCAGGACCTGGTCTACAAGAGCAGCCGGGAGAAATTTGAAGCGGTGATCAAGGACATCAGCAACTGCCATGAACGCGGCCAACCGGTCCTTGTCGGCACCACCTCGATCGAGAACTCTGAGCTGATTTCGGGCTTGCTCGAGAAGGTCAACTTGCCGCACCGCGTTCTGAACGCCAAGCAGCATGCGATGGAGGCCGAAATCGTTGCGCAAGCCGGTCGTCCTGGCGTGATCACGATCGCGACCAATATGGCCGGGCGCGGTACCGACATCGTGCTCGGCGGCAATGTCGAAAACCAGGTCAAGCTGATCGAAGCCGATGCAGCGATTCCGGACACTGACAAGATCGCTCGCATTCAGCAATTGAAGGACGAATGGGCGGGCCTGCATGAACAGGTCAAGGCCGCTGGCGGCTTGCGCATCATCGCGACCGAGCGGCATGAAAGCCGCCGCATCGACAACCAGTTGCGAGGTCGTTCGGGTCGCCAGGGCGATCCAGGTGCATCGCGTTTCTATTTGTCGCTCGACGACCAGTTGATGCGGATCTTCGCTGGCGACCGGGTGCGCGCGATCATGGACCGGCTGAAGATGCCTGAAGGCGAGGCGATCGAGGCCGGCATCGTCAGCCGTTCGATTGAAAGCGCGCAGCGCAAGGTCGAAGCGCGCAATTTCGATGTTCGCAAGCAGTTGCTCGAGTACGACGATGTGTCGAATGACCAGCGCAAGGTGATCTACGAGCAGCGCAACGACATTCTGGAAGTGCAGAGCCTGGTCGCCCAGATTGCCAGCCTGCGTCGCAGCACGATGGCTGAAATCGTGCATACCTTCGTGCCGGCTGATAGCGTCGAAGAGCAATGGGATCTTGCGGCGCTCGAGCGTGTCCTGCGGGACGAGTGGCAGCTCGACGTACCGCTGCGTGCACTGGTCGAGAAAAGCGAATCGATCACTGGCGAGGATCTGCTCGAAACTGTTGCCAAGGTCGCCGATGCTTCCTTCGATGACAAGATCGAACGCGTCGGCGTCGAGCAGTTCACCCCTTTCATGCGCATGGTGCTGTTGCAGAGCATCGACTTGCATTGGCGCGAGCATCTGTCGGCGCTCGACTACCTGCGCCAAGGCATCCATCTGCGCGGCTATGCGCAGAAGAACCCGAAGCAGGAATACAAGCGTGAAGCCTTCGAGCTGTTCTCGCAAATGCTTGACGTGGTGAAGATGGAAGTCACCCGCAATTTGATGAATGTGCGCATCCAGTCCCAGGAAGAAGCAGCCAGCGCCGCACAGGCGATCGAGGCACGCGTCGAGCAGGTCAGCAACATCACCTACACCCATCCGAACGAAGATGGTTCGGTGTCGCGAGAGCAGGCGCCAGAAGCGGCTGGCAATGGCTTCGGCCATGTCGGACGCAATGAGCCCTGTCCCTGCGGCAGCGGCAAGAAGTTCAAGTTCTGCCATGGCAAGCTGAGCTGATCGACTGATTGGTTGCGAAGTTGGGCAAAACGAGCGTCACTTCGGTGGACCTTTTTGCTTTTGGGGATTAGGAATTTTTCAAGGGGCCCGGATTGCGTGCCGTCAATTACGGGGGGCGCCCCCTGGCGAAGGGATTCGGCGCCAACCAGTTGCCAATAGAGTGAAGGCATCGGTCGGCAATTCGCCGTCCATAGTCAGAAGGAAGACTGCCTTGTCAACTCGTCATCAATTTGCTGTACTGCTGCTGGCCCTGGCCGGAGCGGTCAATGCCTCACCGTTGTTGAACAACACAACGGTTCAACTCGGCCCCGTCGACGAGGGCGAACAGGCGGCCGTGTTCGGCATCGTCCATACCAGCGCCGGCCTGTTTACCGATACGTTCAATTTTGCGACGGCGAGCAATTCCGGGTCGGTGACCGCCAGCTTGGGAACGCTTGGCTTCACCAAATCCACCGACATTGACTTCATCAATGCGACATTGAACGGACTCGCGTTCGATTTCATCAAGCTCAATCTTGCGAGAGTGGTCGAATCTTCTGAAGCCGCCTGGTTCTCGGCTGATGCGCTGACCGGCCCCTACCAACTGATTGTCACCGGTCGCGCTGGCCAGGGCTTGGCCGATGGCACTGTAATCTCCGCGTCTTACGCAGGCACCTTCGATCTGGAGAATCAAGTGCCCGAGCCCTCAGGCCTGACGCTGACGTTGGCGGGTTTGTTCGCTGTGGCCGTTGCCCGGAGGCGCCGTCCCCGCTAAGACTGGTCTGGCCGTTCGGGCGCACATTTTTCAGCGCTTGCTCCTGCCTACAATCCGCAGATTCGTTTCCCTATTGTGAGTCTGTCATGCCAGTCAACCTGCAAGCACCCGATCCCGCCTCCCTGCATCCTGTCCCCGGTCTGAGTCTGGGCGTGGCGATGGCTGGCATTCGCAAAGCGCAGCGGCGCGATCTGTTGGTGATTGCGCTTGATGTCGGTGCCTCGGTAGCCGGCGTTTTCACGCAGAACCGCTTCTGTGCCGCCCCGGTGCAGGTCTGCCGCGAGCATCTCGGCACAGCATCCGGCGTGCGGGCGCTGCTTGTCAACACCGGCAATGCCAACGCCGGCACCGGCGCCGATGGGTTGGCTCGCGCCAGGCAGAGCTGCAGCGCATTGGCTCAAATGATGGGTTTGCAGCAGGAACAAATACTGCCTTTTTCTACCGGCGTGATCATGGAGACCTTGCCGGTCGAGCGCCTGGCTGCCGGCCTGCCTGCGGCGATCGAGGCACTGCGAGCCGATGGCTGGGGCGAAGCGGCGCTGGCGATCATGACGACCGATACCTTGCCTAAGGCTGCCTCGCGCCAGATCGAGATCGACGGGCAAGTTGTCACCATCACCGGTATCGCTAAGGGCGCCGGCATGATCCGGCCGAATATGGCGACGATGCTGGGTTTCGTCGCCACCGATGCGAACCTGGCGCCCGAATTGCTGCAGGTATTGGTGCGTGATGCGGCTGACCTGTCGTTCAACCGCATCACCATCGACGGCGACACTTCGACCAATGACTCCTTCATGCTGATCGCCACCCACAAGGCGGGGCATCAGCGCATCAATTCGCTGGACAGCGCTGCAGGGCAGGCTTTGCGCGCGGCGGTGATTGCGGTCTCGCAGCAACTCGCGCAGGCGATCGTGCGCGACGGCGAGGGCGCCACCAAGTTCATCACCGTGACGGTGGCAGGTGGCCGCAATCAAGCCGAATGCAAGCTGGCGGCCTATGCGATCGCCCATTCACCGCTGGTCAAGACAGCGTTCTTCGCCAGCGACCCGAATCTGGGCCGCATCCTCGCCGCAGTCGGCTACGCTGGCATCAACGATCTCGACCAGACCTTGATCGACCTGCACCTGGATGAAGTCCATGTCGTTCGCGCCGGCGGCCGCCACCCCGATTACCTCGAGTCCGAGGGCCAGCGCGTGATGCAACAATCCGAGATCACCGTCACTGTCGACCTGCACCGCGGCGATGCGCGGACCACGGTCTGGACCTGCGATCTGAGCCATGACTATGTCAGCATCAATGCGGATTACCGCAGCTGACTCAGGACCTGAAGATGCGCGAGTATTGCGCCTCATGCTGCGCCGACAGGATCGCCAGCATGGGCGTGAAGGCCTGACGCTCCGCGGCCGGCAGCAGCAACGCCGCATCGACGCTGGCCGGAATTGCAGCGCCCAGCGCTTCGAGAATCCGTTGGCCTGCGCTCTGGCCCAGCGGCAATGATTTGATCGCCGCGCCGACCATGTTCTCGGCCCAGCCGAAGGCATAAGCCAGCAGCGCTTCCTTGATCGGGGCACCGGTCTGCGCCGCCGCCAGCGCAAACGCGACCGGCCAGCTCGGCGCCGGCCGCAGCGCACGCAAAAAGTCGAGTTGGGCCAGACCCGCTTCGCCTTGGTTCTTGTTGGCCAACCAGGCGCCGAGCGAGCGTCCCATCTGCTCGGCCTGCAGGCGCAACTCGGCCGACTCCCGGGTCTGCAAGACCCAGTCGTTGAGCGCCTGCACCTGGGGCAGATCGCCATTTCGCCAGGCCTGCATTGCAGCTGCGCAGGCTGGCAGATCAGATCGGCCGAAAGCCAAACTCAGCTGATCGAGCAGCCAACTGCAAGCCTGGGCTTCGTTGCTGACAAGACCGGCCTCAACAGCGGCCTCCAAGCCTTCCGAATAACTGAAACCGCCGACCGGCAGGGCAGGCGAGGCCAGTTGCAGCAATTGCAGCCAAGAACTGGCGCTGAGCTGTGCCATCAATGCTTGCAACCCGGCCCATGGACATGGACATGCGCGGCAGAATGCCCATGTCCATGATCTTGCGCGGCAGAATGCGCATGACCATGATCCGGCGCCGGACTGTGCGCATGTCCATGCTCAGGTGACGCCGCATGGCCCCCTGCGGCATAAGCGCCGGACTCGGGCTCGAACGCGGACTCGACTTCGCTGACGAGTAAATGCATCTGCCTGAGCATATCGGCCAGCACATGGTCGGGTTCGAGCAGCAGCCGATCTTGCTGCAACTCGAGCTGCACATGGCGGTTGCCCAGATGGTAGGCCGCGCGCAGCAGATCGAAAGGGCTGCCATGAACGAGGTCAGCGCGCACTTCGAGCAGCGCCTGCCGCGCTGCATGCACCAGGATCAGAGAGCCGTCCTCGGCCACCAGGATGTCGCCGCCGCGCACGACGTTGCCCCGCGGCAAGAAGATGCCGATATGTCGGCCCTGGCTGTCGACGCTGTCGAAGCGGCTTTTTTGCCGGGTGTCCCAATCGAGTGTGACGCTGGCAGCGCGTTTGAGCAGCACCGGCGCCAAGCCCTGGCCACGGGCAATCAGTTTGTTGATGGTCAGAAGCATGGCAGCAGTCAGTAGAGTACGAACCGCCAATGTAGCGAATTCTTGGGATTAGAAGAGGAAATAGCGCTGTGCCATCGGCAGTGA
The DNA here is from genome assembly GCA_903820745.1 of uncultured Burkholderiales bacterium. Taxonomy (GTDB): domain Bacteria; phylum Pseudomonadota; class Gammaproteobacteria; order Burkholderiales; family Burkholderiaceae_C; genus Paucibacter_A. The sequence goes on along the minus strand of CAIJIT010000162.1, from coordinate 2,200 downwards.
GCTGGCGGGCTCGCAAGTCAGCAACTGGCCGTCGGCGCGCACCTGGTAGGTTTGCGCATCGATCTCCATCACCGGCAGGTAGTTGTTGTGCACCATGTCGACCTTCTTCACCGTCCGGCAGCCGTGCACTGCGGACAAGGCCTTGTGCAAACCATAGTCGGGCCCGATGCCGATGGCCGCTTGCGAAACAAAGGTCAGCGAACCCTGGGCGAGCGCGCCGCCGAAGCTGCCGAACATCGGCCGGTAATGGACCGGTTGCGGCGTTGGAATGCTCGCGTTTGGGTCCCCCATCGCGGCTGCGGCGATGAAGCCGCCTTTTAGGATCAGGCTCGGTTTGACACCGAAGAATGCCGGCCGCCAGAACACCAGGTCGGCCCATTTGCCGACTTCGATCGAGCCGACCTCATGCGCGATGCCATGCGCCAGCGCCGGGTTGATCGCCAGCTTGGCCATATAGCGTTTGACGCGGGCGTTGTCATGTCTGGCGCTGTCACCGGGCAAGGTGCCGCGCTGCAGCTTCATCTTGTGCGCGGTCTGCCAGCAGCGGATCGAGACCTCGCCGACGCGGCCCATCGCCTGGCTGTCGGACGAGAACATCGAAATCGCGCCGAGGTCATGCAGGATGTCTTCGGCTGCAATCGTCTCGCGCCGGATCCGGCTCTCGGCGAAAGCCAGATCCTCGGCAATCGACGCATCGAGGTGATGGCAGACCATCAGCATGTCGAGATGCTCGTCGAGCGTGTTGACCGTGTAAGGCCTGGTCGGGTTGGTCGACGAAGGCAGCACATTGGCTTCGCCAACAACGCGCATGATGTCCGGCGCGTGGCCGCCACCGGCACCTTCGGTATGGAAGCTGTGGATCGTGCGGCCCTTGAAGGCGGCGATCGTGTCCTCGACGAAGCCGCTTTCATTCAGTGTGTCGGTGTGGATCGCGACCTGCACATCGGCGCTCTCGGCCACTGACAGGCAGCAGTCGATCGCCGCCGGAGTCGTGCCCCAGTCCTCATGCAGTTTCAGGCCGATCGCGCCGGCATCGACTTGCTGCTGCAGCGCTTCGGGCCGGCTGGCATTGCCCTTGCCCATGAAGCCCAGGTTCATCGCGAAGCCTTCGGCGGCCTGCAACATGCGGCGGATGTTCTCGGGCCCGGGCGTGCAGGTGGTGGCGAAGGTGCCGGTGGCCGGCCCGGTGCCGCCGCCGAGCATGGTGGTCACGCCGCTCATCAGCGCCTCCTCGATCTGCTGCGGGCAGATGAAGTGGATATGCGTGTCGACCGCCCCTGCGGTGACGATCATGCCTTCGGCGGCGATGATCTCGGTGCCCGGTCCGATGACGATGTCGACACCGGGCTGCACATCGGGGTTACCGGCCTTGCCGATCGTCGCGATGCGCTGGCCGCGCAAGCCGATGTCGGCCTTGATGATGCCCCAATGGTCGACGATCAGCGCATTGGTGATGACGCAGTCGACCGCGTCGCCGGGCCCGGGTCCGTTCCTCCGCTGCGACTGGCCCATGCCGTCGCGTATGGTCTTGCCGCCGCCGAATTTGACTTCCTCGCCATAGCCTCCGGCGCGCAGCGTCAGGTCCTGTTCGACCTCGATCACCAGCGCGGTGTCGGCCAGCCGCAGCCGGTCGCCAACGGTCGGGCCGAACATTTCGGCATAGGCCCGCCTGCCGATGCTGCTCATGCCAGGCTCCCTTGCACCAAGCCGCGAAAGCCCCAGACCTGCCGGTCGCCGGCATAGTCGACCAATTCCACCGTTCGCTGTTGGCCCGGTTCGAAACGCACGGCGGTGCCCGAGGCGATGTTCAAGCGCATGCCGCGCGCAGCCTCGCGGTCGAATTGCAGGCCGGCATTGGTTTCGGCAAAGTGGTAATGCGAGCCAACCTGGATCGGGCGGTCGCCGGCGTTGGCCACCCGCAGGGTCAGGCTGCGCCGGCCCGGGTTCAGCGCGTGGCTGGCGTTTTCATCGTCGATCAGCAATTCGCCAGGAATCATCGAGTCATTCATCGGAATTCCCGAGAAACCCCGCCATTCATGGCGGGGAGGTAGAGGGGCAGCCCATGAGGGCTGCTGACGGTGCAGAGGAGGCGCGCTGCGCCTCGACGTAAGCCTTGATGGTTTCCAGTGGCGCACCGCCTGCGCTGACGACGAAGTACAAAGGCGACCACAGCACGCCTTTCCAGTATTTCGACGCAATG